>JAAYBZ010000215.1 GCA_012744445.1 Myxococcales bacterium
CCGCCAGGGCGTCGCCGCCGTAGACGACGAGCAGATCGGCCGCGCCGTCGTCGTTCACGTCCTCGATCCACTGCGCGCTGTAGAAGTTGAACGGGAAGTCGCGCACCTCGAACTCCTCGACGTCGGCGATCCACATCGGATCGCCGGTCTCCCCCTCGAGCGAGACGAGCGTGCCTTCGCGGCCGCCGATGACGACCTGCGTGCGTCCGCTGGGGAGCTCGCGGAACACGGGAGAGCCGAAGACCTCACCGACGGTCGTGGTCATCCACAGTCGTTCGCCGCTCGCGCCGCTCACGGCGGAGACGCGGCCGGAGTCGAACTCCATGCCGGTTCCGAAGACGAAGTCGACGCATCCGTCGCGGTCCACGTCGAAGGCACGCGGCGACGAAGAAGCGAGGAGCGGGCCCGTCACCTCGGGGCCGATCGGGAGGAAGCGCGCCGGTTCGTCGGGGAGGTCGCGATGGAGGAAGAGGCAGTCGCCGAGGCCGATTCCGCCGTCGTCCCCCGCGTCGCCTTCGGTGCCCGCGTCGTCGCCTCCGTCCTCGTCGACGTTCCCATCCGTCGCGGCGTCACCGATGGAGGCGTCCGTCTCATCACCTCCGTCGGAGGCGTCGCCGACGTCGGCGTCCATCGTCGCATCGCTCACGCCTCCATCGGGGATCGCCGCGTCGTCGCCTGGCTCCGGCTCTCCGCCTGCGCATCCCGCGACCAGTGACGCGACGAGGAGCAAACCCATCCCGAGGCGGCACACGGCGGAGCCCCCTGCTTCGAGCAACGAAAACGGCCGAATCATGGATCTCCCCACTAACCTTCCGGGCGCGTGGTTGCCAGGGGGTCTGTGCTAGGGTTCGGGGCCCCCTTGATCTCGATTCGCTTGGCGCACGGCGGATCGTGCCTCCGCGCACCCAGACCACCCGAGGAGATGTGTTTCGATTCATCGCGAACCTGATCAAGGTCCAGGAGAAGCGCGCCTTCCACGGCGAGAACGTCATCTTCTTCGCCTTCTTCGTCGGCTCCATGCGCTGGCTGATGGAGGTCTTCCTCGTCGGTTTCAGCGGATTGCCCGTGGCCAAGCACCTCCTGCTCTACGTGAGCTGGTACTTCATGTGCTTCTTCGTCTTCGGCCTCCCGGTACGGCTGCTCGCGCCGCCGCCGTGGGAGAAGCGCATCAACGTGATGCTCGTGGGGCTCTTCCTCGGGTTCCTCCCCCCGATCGTCGACGTGCTCGTCTACGGCTGGGGCGAAGCGGTGATGGGGGAGCGGAACTTCGCGTACGCCTACGTCCAGGATTTCCCGGAGGGCTGGCCGTGGCTCCTGATCGACCCGGAGCGTCGCATGCCGCCCGGCGAGGGCGGCGTCCTCTGGGCCGCGGTCCTGTTCACCGGCGTCTACCTCTGGCTCCGCACGAAGAGCGCGCTCCGGGCGATCACGGGCGCCACGATGGCCTACGGAGCGTGCGTCTTCGTCGGCGCGATCATGCCCACGGGCGTGGCGTGGCTGCGTGATCGGTACTTCCCCGGGAGCGAGCTCGGGTATCTCTTGATCGACGCCCAGATCGCCATCACGGCGCTCGTCTACCTCGTCGTCTACCGCCCGTCGCTCGCGCTGCGCGTGGCGACGCGCTTCGTCCACGCCCTGCCGCTCCTCGCCGTGGCCTCGGTGGGCTACGCGTGGGTGAAGCCGCTCGACGCAGGGTTGCTCCCCGCGCTCCTCCTGATGGCGGCCTCGGGCGTGATGACGATCGTCCAGAACGACCACTGGGACGATCTCGAGGAGCGCCCCGGCGAGCCGGAGCGCGTGCGTCGACACGACGTCGTCGTGCTCCAGTTCCTGTGGCTGTCGATCGTCATGGGGCTCGTCGCGAGGGACTCCCACTACGCCGTTATCCTCCTCGTCTACGGCGTCGCCTCCTACCTCTACAATGCGCCGCTCTACCGCGGAAAGCGGTACTTCCCCGCGAACCTCAAGCTCGAGGGACTCTGGGGCGGGGCGGCCTTCATGATCGGCCTCTTCGCAGCCACGATCCCAGAGCTCGTCGAGATCGTCGAGCACCGCTCGTACGCGTCGCGCATCCGACCGGAGATGGCCATGATGCCCTTCTCCTGGAAATACGGCGGCGACGCGGCGGTGGCGGCCTTCCTCGCCTTCGGCGGGTGGTCGGTGCTCGCCTCGCTCAAGGACGAGAAGGACGTGGAGACGGATGCGCGGCTCGGGTCGCAGACGGTGTTCACGCTCCTCGTGCGGCGCGGGGTCGCGGTGGAGGAGATCCGCCGCGTCGTGCGCGCGCTCGCCTTCGTCTTCATGGCCATCGGCGGCGTCGCGCCGGCGCTGCTCGGACGCGTCGCGTGGCCCTACGCCCTCGCCCTCGTGGGTCTCGGCGCCCTTGTCGCGGGGCTCCGCTGCCGCGACAAGTCCACGGAGTTCCGGGGGATCCTCCTGCTCCTCTCCGCACACCTCGGGCTACTCGCCTACGCGCTCTCGGCCCACGCGGCCTGAGGGCTTCAGAGAGGGGGGGGCGGCGGCGGCTCGCGGAGGGCGGCGCGTGCCAAGGCCTCGGCGAGCCGCCCTCGATCCCGGCAGTCGAAGAACGCCCGGGTCCCGTCCTGCATCTCGAACCAATAGAAGAGGTATCCCTCGCCCGCCGGCACGCCTCGCTCGAGCACGCCTTCGAGGAAGGCGCGCGCCGACGCGAGCGCGTCGGGTGATTCTGGGTGACGGCCAGGGTCATCGCGGTGAACGCCGTCTCGGTGACGGAGCCGGCGACGCTCCCGTCTTCGCGCTGGAGATCGACCATGGCCTTGGTGGCGCGTTCGATCGCGCTGCGATACCTGCCTTCGGGATCGGGTCTCCGCGCGAGGAAGCGGACCGCGTAGGACGCGGTCGAGACCTGCGAGGGAAACCAGCGCGCATCGAAGAGGCCGTCCTCTCGCTGGCTCGAGAGGAGGAACTCCGCGGCGGCCGAGAGCACCGAGGCGTAACGATCCGGCGCGACGCGCTGCATGAGGTGCGCGATGAGCGCGGTGGTGTCGGCGCTCGCCCCGTCCCAGTACGCCGCGCGGCCTCGGCTCACGGTCCGGAAACCGCCGGTCTTCGCATCGAAATACCGCTCTCGGAGGAGGTCGAGGCTGCGCACGAGGACGGCATCGTCGGTGCCCGCCTCGAGCAGGCCTTCGAGCACGAGCGCGCTGTCCGCCGAGGTCGCGCCGTAGCCTGGGCTGTACTCCCAGAGGTCACCCGTAGCGCTCTCGCGGAGGTAGTTCTCGATCGACTCGTCGCGGCCGGCGAGGAGGAGGAGGCCGTAGGGCGCGATCGAGCCTTCTTCGAGCCGCCCGAGGAAGCGGGGCGCCTCGTCCCGGAGCTCGAAGACGTCGCAGGTCGTGAGCGGCGGAAAGCGGCCGGCCTTCGGCACGGGGAGCCCGAGCCGGGCATGGAGCACGGTCTCCTTGGCGGCGACGGGCACGACCGCGCCATCGCCATCGCTCATGCCGGACGAGGCGAGCAAGGTGCGCGCCTCGCGACCGGCACGGCGTCCGCTCTCGACGGCCGCGCCCATCCCGTACGGCATCTTCCGCTCGTCCCAGCGGGTGTAGTCGCCCGCGAGGAAGATGCGCGGTGCGATGCGGAAGTGAGACGGCTTCCAGCTCTCGTACGGTTCGGGCGCGATGATCGTCCCGAGCGTCTCCCAGCGTCTCACGTCGGCGAGGCGGACCTGCCCGACGTCGAGCGAGCCGACCCCGAGCGCTCCGATCCGTTCGACCGTGTGGCGGACGAGCGCTTCGTCGTCGAGGCCACGGACGGCCTCGGCGTCCTCGCGCGCGAAATAGCTCGTGAGGATGCGGACGTCGCCGTCACGATGGGACAACACGGCGCCGACCCCGGCGTCTTCGGAGACGACGTAGGAGAAGAGCTCGAGCGTGTCGGGCGCGATCCCGAGGACGACGACCACGCCGGCGCCGTAGCGGACGCGCGAGACCGGATGCCCCTCGGCGAGCGGGCCGAGGAGACGGGTCGCCACATCGGCCGGGGTCGCCACGATGGCGGCCTTGGCCGTGACCTCGCGCGTCTCGCCGCCCTTCGAATACGTGATCTCCACCAGGTCGCCGCGCTCCTCGACCCGGCTCACCTCGGCCTCGAGCTCCACCTCGGCGCTCGACGCGCGGGCGAGGGATTCGACGAGCTCGCCGTTCCCCCGTGCGCGGCGGTCGAGCGCGAAGGTGATCCGCCAGTCGTACTGCCGGTCCGCGACGTATTCCTCCAACCGCCCAGGGTGGATCACGCCGAAGAACGCGCGCCGTGCCGGCCACTCGCGCGTGAAGCGCATCGCGCCCGTGGACCGGCCCTCGAGCTCGTTCACGAGCGCCTCCGCGGATTCCGAGAACCGCGTCACGCCGCCCGAGGAGAAGCCCACCCGCGACTCGCTCCGGATGAGCGGCGAGGGCTCGCTCCCGCGAGGAAGCCACGAGGGGTCGTAGGCGAAGAGGGCGCCGAGCTCGTAGCGGACTCCGTCTTCCTCGCGGGTGTCGACCCGGCCGCCGAGGCGCGCCGAGCGCTCGAGGAGGAGGACGCGCTTGCCGAGGAGCTCGTTCGCGGCCCCGAGCCCCGCGAGGCCGCCGCCGACGATCACCACGTCGAACGCCGCGTCCTGGCTCGGGGCTTCCACGGTCTGGCGGGGGATGGGCGCCTCCTCGGCGGCGCGCTCGCACCCGGTCGCGAGGCTCGCGGCGAGGAGCATGGCGAGGGCAATGCGCGGAACGAGGGCGATCGGCGGGCTCGGCATCGGGCGGATGATACCGGAGGAGGTGGAAGGCGCCGCTCCAAGTTTCGCCGACGCCGCTCGATCTGGACGATAGGAACATTCGTGACATCGCTCACAAACACCCACCACGAAACGCGCCGCCTCCATACGCAGTGCGTCAGAATTGTTTCCGTACGGCGAGCATCCCTCTGGATCCCGGTCTCGGGATTCTGATAGGGTCCGCCGGTAGTCCGTCATGGCGGGTCGTCGCGCGCGTTCGTCACCCGCTGGTACGCTCGGCCGTGGTCGGTCCGAGCGGGGGCTCGGAGGCTTAGGAAATGACCAGGCAACTCAAACTTCTCGCATTCGCATCGGTCTTCATGATCTTTGCGACGGGTCAGAACACGACGTGGTGCGGGTGCGACCTTCGCCCCATCGTCGCGGACATCTTCGACGGCACGGGCTGCGTCGGTGGCTGCGTCGGCGATTGCGGCGGCGGCTGCGGATGCGACGACTGCGGATGCGAGGAATGCGGGGACTGCGGCTCGTGCGGCTGTGACGGCTGCGTCATCGATAAGATCCCGGGCACCTACTCGGGCACGACGATCGAGAACGTCGCGCAGGTCCGGCTCACGAACAACGCCATCGGCTTCTTCGAGAGCATGCTCCGCCCGATGATCGGCTCCACGCTCAGCCCCTTCACGGTGCTCACCAAGGAGCGTGTCGAGACGGTCGACGCGGCGTTGATCTCGCGGACGATCCGCATCTGCCGCGGCGCGACGGCCCAGAACCAGATTCACTGTGACCTCGAGTTCGACATCACCCGACTCGACCTCGAGGTGAACCAGGCCCCCAACCCCGACCAGCTCCGACTCCTCCTCGACGTCGAGGCCTGGATCTCCCACGTGAACAACTCGGGGCAGCGCCAGGCGGGCTGGCCGATGACGCTCCTCCGCGCTGCGAGCGGCTGGGAGGCCACTCCGCAAGAGAGCGACTGCGTGCTCAGCTTCGACACGCGCCGCGCGAATCCGCGCCACATCCGCGTGGAGCT
The DNA here is from genome assembly GCA_012744445.1 of Myxococcales bacterium. Lineage (GTDB taxonomy): Bacteria > Myxococcota_A > Polyangia > Polyangiales > Houyiibacteriaceae > JAAYBZ01. The sequence goes on from JAAYBZ010000215.1 coordinate 5,787, forward strand.
CGTCTTCCCGCTCGGCACGTCGGGGATCGATCCCCGCGGCGACATCAACATCATCAACGTCCTCCCGCTCAGCTCGGGCGCGGGCACGGGTGAGCTCTCCGGTATCGACCCGGCCAACGACATCGCCCAGCTCTCGGGCGACTGCCAGTGGACGGTCGATCAGATCAACGGCGACCTCGGCACGGCGATCACGAACTCGGTCGTCCTCGAGCTCCGCGATCGTCTCCCCCGCCTCGTGAAGGGTCTCCTCTGCGAGCAGCGCTCGAACCTCATGGGCACCAACGGCAACATGGGCGTCTGCCCGAGCCCGAGCGTCGCGCGCGACTTCACGCCCGCGATCCCGGCCTTCATGGATGACATCGAGGGCTGCGGTGCGTCGAACGGCAACACCAACCTCGCCCAGAGCAACTGCCTCCCGATCCTCCTCGGCATGGAGGGGCGGCTCGACCTCGGCGGCCTCCTCGGCTCGCTCATCCCGGGCTACTCGGCCGTGCTCGACTTCATCCTCGCGGCTTCGGACGAGGCCACGACGCCGAACTCCGGCCTCTCGGTCTGGCTCAAGGGCGGGGTGAAGTCGCTCAACGGCCACAACGACTGCGTCCCGGTCCTTCCGCCCGAGGAGGTCCCGGCGCTGCCGACCGTGCCGCGCACGCGGATCTTCGAGGGGAACGTCACGCCCGGCGGCCGTCCGACGGACGTGATGGTCGGCGTGTCGGAGGCGTTCGTGAACTACGCCGCCTACCAGCTCTGGGATGCCGGCGCGCTCTGCATCCAGGTCGGGTCCACCACGATCCCGATGCTCAGCCCGAGCCTCCTCGGCATCGCCCTCGGCACCAGCCTGAACACGCTCGTGTTCCCGGCTGACTCGAA
>JAAYBZ010000033.1 GCA_012744445.1 Myxococcales bacterium
ACCCCGATGTCCACCGAACGCTCCGTCCACGGCGCCCCGCGCCTCCTCCTCCGCCTCGAGGGCGCCCTGCTCCTCCTGCTCTCGGCCGCCGTCTACGCGCGCCTCGGCGCGGGCTGGGGCGTCTTCGCCGCGCTCTTCCTCGTGCCCGACGTCTCGCTCCTCGCCTACCTCGCCGGTCCGCGCGTGGGCGCGGCCGCCTACAACGCGGCCCACTCGCTCGTGAGGCCCGCGCTCCTCGCGGCATCGGGGCTCGCCGTGGGCGCGCCTTCCTGGGCGATCCCCGTCGCGCTGATCTGGGCCGCGCACGTCGGCTTCGACCGCATGCTCGGCTACGGCCTCAAGTACGCGACGGGCTTCTCACACACACACCTCGGTGGGATCGGCCGCGAGGCGCGCGCCGCTCGGTTCGAGGAGAGCCCAATTTTTCGCTGAGACGAATCCTCCGGAAAACAAGGGGCGAAATGGGGTCTCGACGCGCGCGCGCTCGACTGGTTAGGCTCGTCCTCACCATGAACGCTCCTTCGCCTCCGAGCCCGCCCAAGTCGCCGTCGTCTCCTGCCGAAGAAGCGCACCGTTCTGGGGGTGCCTCCGTGCCGCCGGTCCTCGTCGCCGCCGTGATCCTGCTCGGCGTGCTCACCGGCGGCCTCGGCTATTTCGCGTTCCACCTCTGGTCGGAGGGGAATCGCGTCGGGGAGGCCTTCGAGTCCACCGAGCGCGAGCTCGCCCAGCTCCGCGCGCAAGAGGCCAAGCGCGGCGTCGAGGTGAGCACGCTCGAGCGCGTCACCAAGGAGAAGGACGCCCGCGTCGCCGAGCTCGAGGACAAGCTCAAGTCGCTCGAAGCCGAGCTCGGCGCCGCGCAGGCGCGCCTCGACGAGCTCGACGCGGAGCGCGCGGAGATCGCCGACAAGCTCGCCGAGTTCCGCAAGATCACCGAGCAGTTCCGCAAGATGATCGACTCGGGCAAGCTCGAGATCACCTTCCGCAGGGGCCGCATGATCGTGCAGCTCCCGGCGCAGGTCCTCTTCCCGTCGGGGAGCGCCGACCTCACCGACGAGGGCGCCGAGGCGATCCGCGACGTCGCGAAGATCCTCCGCGGCATGCGCGATCAGCACTTCATCGTCGGCGGCCACACCGACTCGATCCCCGTCTCCAACGAGCGCTTCCGCAACAACTGGGAGCTCTCGGCGGCGCGCGCGGTGAACGTCACCGAGGCGCTCATCAAGGCGGGGCTCAAGCCCGCGCAGCTCGTCGCGGCGGGCTATGCGGAGTTCGATCCCGTCGCCAAGAACAACAGCGAGGCGGGCCGCCAGAAGAACCGCCGCATCGAGATCATCCTCGAGCCCAAGCTACGGGAGATTCCCGATCTCGAGAGCCTCGAGCGCGCCGCCGGCCGTTGAGGGAAGGTGGCGGAGCAGGCCGAGGCGCCGGCTCACGTCGAGGAATTCGTGGAAGGCGATGCGCTCGCGCGGCTCGAGGTCGAAGGCCGCGTGGCGGTAGAGGTCGCGGTCGAGGTAGCGCGCCTTGAGCCAGTGGAAGCGGGCGCGCGGGCCCGACCAGAGCCGCTCGGTGAAGTGGCTCACGTTCCAGGTGTTGTCGCCGTGGAAGCAGCGGATGAGCAGGTGGCTCTCGCCGCGGCCGAGGCGGGCGACGCGCTGGCGGAGGAAGACCGAGCGGAGGAAGGCCGAGTCCTCGCCGCGCGCGCGGTTGGGGTAGCGGGCGCGCGTCCTCCGATGGAGGAGCGAGCCGGGCGTGCCGAAGGGGAGGCCCGTGCGGAACGGGTGCATCGCGAGCGCGGGCGTGTCGCAGTGCATCAGCGTGTACTGGAGGAGGCTCGCGTCCCATCCTTCGTCGAGGATGGGGCGCATCTGCCGCTCGATGCGCTCGGGGTGATACCACTCGTCGTCGTCCCACTGGACGCGGTATTCGCCGCGGGCGAGGTCTTGGGAGGCGTTGCGCAGGGCGCCGAGGCGCTGCGAGGGAGACGAGGGGAGCCGGACGTAGCGGATGCGCGGGTCGTCGTAGGAGGCGACGAGGTCGTCGTAGGAGCGGTCTCCGTCGTCGACGATCACGAGCTCGCGGTGCGGCCAGGTCTGCGCGAGGAAGCAGGTGATGGCGCGGCGCGCGAGCTCGGGTCGGTCGCGGGTCACCATCAAGCAGCTGACGAGCGGAAGTCGGGACCTCTCCGTCACCACCCTTCGTACGCCCGCGCGGGCGTTTTTCGCCCTGAAGGGGCTCAGCCGGCGGAGACGGTGACGCGGTTCCGGCCCGCGCGCTTGCTCCGATAGAGGGCCTCGTCGGCCTCGCGGAGGAGGCGGTCGAGCGACCGCGCCTCCCCTGCGGGCTTGATGGTGATGCCCGCCGAGACCGTGACCGTGAGCGCGCCGCCGGGGAGGTGGATCTCGGTGGCCTCCACCGTCTCGCGGATGCGCTCGCCCACGCGCCGCGCCGCCTCTTCGTCGGCGCCGTCGAGGATCACGGCGAATTCCTCGCCACCGAAGCGCCCGGAGAGGTCGGTCGCGCGGATCGACTCACGGATGACCTGGGCGACGGCCTGGATCACGAGGTCGCCGGCCGCGTGCCCGTGGGTGTCGTTGATGCGCTTGAACTCGTCGACGTCGAGGAGGATCACCCCGAGGGGGGAGCCGTTCTCCTCGGCGCGCGCCTCGAGCTCGGCGAAGCGCTCGAGGAGGAAGCGCCGGTTGAAGAGCCCGCTCAGCGAGTCGATGCTCGAGGCCTCGAAGGTGTCGCGACGCCGCCGCTCGAGGACCTCGGCGTAGGCGAGCGAGAGCACGGCCGAGGCGAGCGTGAAGTTCACGGCGACCATCGAGCGCACGTCGGACATGACGGACACGCCCGAGATCGCGAGCGCGCCGAAGTAGATGACGGGCGCCGCGAGCACGGGGAAGATCGCATAGCGGAGGCCGCCCGGGACGATGAGTCCCCAGAGGTAGAGCATCGTCTGGAGGCTGATGATGTAAGGGCTCTGCATGCCGCCCGTGGGCGCCGCGGCGCGGCCGAGCACCCAGGCGATGCCGATCATGAGCGCGACGCCCTGCGCGATGGGGAAGGAGCGCGCGACGGGGACGCGCCTCGAGAGGACGGCGAAGACGAGCGCCACCGCCGCCGGGACGAAGCAGCGCACGGCGGCGTCGGCGATCCGATCGTCGGCGAAGCCCGGCTCGAGCCGCGCGAACCACTCCATCACGAAGAGGAGGGGCATGCCGATCGCCGTCGCGGCGTAGGCGTGCTCCATCGCGCGCGCCGCGAGCGCCGGGAGCTCGACGTCGCGATAAGGATCCTCCGGTCGGCGCGGGGTGTGCTTGGGCCCTCCCAGCATCTAAGCTCGCCAGCATACACCGATCCCCCCATCGGGTGGGGGATCGTGTCGAGGCTCCCGCATGAACGGCAACGCCCCCGAACTCCGCGCTCGTCCTCTGCCGCGTCTCTCGCTCGCGATCGTCGCCGCGCTCCACGCGGCGATCTTCGGATGGGCGGGCTGGATGCTCCCGTGGACGACCGTCTCGGTCTTCTCCATCGCCTGCTACGCGCTCGCGATCGGGCACGCGGCGACGGCGATCGCGGCGCTCCACCGCGCGCGGTGGCTTCCGCCGATCTGGCGCGCGACGTCGGGGCTCTCGCTCCTCGCGCTCGCCTACGTGAGCTTCGAGGTGATCCGCGCGGCCGCCACGCTCGCCTCGCTCTACGGCGGCCTCGGCGAGGGCATCGCGGCGGCGCTGCTCGCGGGGATCGGGCTCTTCGCGCTCGTCACGCTGCCGATCGCGGCGTGGGGCTTCGGCGCGACGGCGCGGCGATCGGATCCCGTGAAGGCGGCCGTCGCGCTCGCGATCTTCGCCGGGGTCGTGGGGGGCTCCTCGGCGCACGCCGCCGCGGAGGTCCGCGCCCTCGCCCTGCCCGGAGCGCGCGCCGCCGAGGCCGATCCGCTCGGGGCCGTGCGGGACGCCTTCGTCGAGGCGCGGCGCGAGCTCGTCCCGGATTGGCAGGCGCTCCCCGAGCCGCCCGAGCCCAAGGGCATCGCGCGCCGCTTCCGTAGGTCGATCACGCTCTTCGATCCCTCGCCCGTGGAGTGCGCGCCCGCGATCGACGCCGAGGAGGCGACGGCGGTGGTGGCCTTCGTCGGGCCGCGCGGCGAGGCGAGACCGCGCGTCGTGCGGCGCTGCGTGAAGGCCAAGCCCGAGGACCTGCCGCGCGCGGTGATGGAGCGCGTGCGCGACGAGGCCTACGCGGGGCCCGTGGCCGTGGACGTCTACCGCGGCGTGGCCGAGCTCGAGTCGCGGATGCCCCTCTTCGACGCGCTCGCGCTCCGGCCGGGGCTCGACGGCGTGTGCAGTGAGCAGAAGTGCCTCCTCCCCTCGCAGCTCGTCGCCACCAAGGCCTTCGTCGCCGAGCAGCCCATCGCCGAGATCCCCGACTTCCGCTTCGGCTTCTCCGCGGAGAAGCTGCGGAAGACGCTCGGCCTCGAGGCCTCGCCCGGGCTCGACGGGCTCCTCCGCCTCGAGACGCACGCGATCGAATTCGACGCGTCGGGCGAGGCCGTGGCGCTCGTGCGGGGGCGGGAGCGGGACGTGCCGCTGACGCGCGCGAGGCTCGAGGAGGCGCGGTCGCTCGCGGAGGCGCACGTCCTCGCGGCACAGCGGCCCGACGGCCTCTTCCGCTACCTCCTCGATCCGCACACGGGACGCAGCGAGAGCGCGGGCTGGAACCTCCCGCGCCAGGCCGGGACCACGCTCGTCGTCTGCGAGCTCGGCCGCGACGCGGACCTGACGCGGGAGGCCGCGCAGAAGGCGCTCGGCTTCATGGCGCAGTACGCGCGGCGCGAGGGCGAGCTCGTCGCGCTCTCGCGCGATCGGGGCACGACGGCGGCGCTCGGCTCGATCGCGCTCCCCGCCATCGCCTTCTTCACCTGCCTCCCGCACGTGGACGAGTCGCACGACGCGCTCCTCGCCGGGATGACGCGTGCCCTCCTCGCGCTCCAACGAGAGGACGGCGGCTTCCACCCATGGCTCGATCTCACGACGGGACGCGCCGAGGCCGGCCCGGAGCCGCTCTACGCCGGGGGACAGGCCATCTACGCCCTGAGCCTCGCCGAGAAATTCGTGATCGAGGAAGGCGAGCGCGCCGCCCGCGCGGGCTTCCCCGGCAAGGCCACCCTCCGCGCCGCGGTCGAGGGGGCGATGGGCTATTACGCCGGGCCCTATTGGGACACCTTCGTGCGCGACTTCTTCTGGATCGAGGAGAACTGGCACTGCCTCGCGGCGCGCGCCTCGCTCGGCCACCATCGCAACGACGCCTACGAGCGCTTCTGCCTCGACTACGTGGCCTTCAAGACGCGCGTGATCCTCGACGAGGAGAGCGGCGTCGCCCCGGAGCTCGTCGGCGGCTACGGCATGGGCAACATCTTCGTGCCGCAGACGACGCCGACGGCCGGCTTCGGCGAGGCGCTCGCGGCGGCGATGGCGCTCCGGGAGGCGCGGGGCGAGTGCCTCGAGGAGAGCCGCCAGACGATGCGGCTGGTCCTCGGCTTCTTGCTCCGGCAGCAGTGGAACCCGCGGAACGCCGCGACGAGCGTGCGCGCGGCGATCGGCGGCTTCTCGGAGTCGATGGTCTCGCCCGAGATCCGCATCGACTTCACGCAGCACGCGTGGGCGGCGCTCGGGCACGGCGGCGCCTACCTCGAGGCGGAGCTCCCCCATGGCTGATGGACGGCCGCTCCGGCGCGCGCCGTGGATCGTCTTCGGGCTCGCGGTGATCGGGGCGATGATCGCGCCCGTCTTCCGCGAGCCGCCGCGCGATTCCTTCCCGCTCTCGGATTATCCGATGTTCTCCACGGTGCGCGGGCCCGCGTACATCGACGTGGTCGTGGGCTTCGACGCGGAGGGCACCCTCCACCGCATCCCGCCGCGCCTCGTGGCGAACGCCGAGGTGATGCAGGCCGCGCAGACCGTCGCCCTCGCCGTGCGGAGCGGGCGCGCGCGCGTGCTCTGCGAGGAGGTCGCCGCCCGCGTCGCCGCCGATCCCTCGCGCGCGTCGATCGTCCGCCTCGAGGTGCAGAGCCGCTACTTCGATCCGCGCACGTATTTTGCGGGCGACGGGCCCGCCGAGCCGCTCCGCCTCCTCCGCCGGGGGCGCTGCGAGGTGCCGCGATGAGGCCGTTCTACTTCCAAGAGGCGCCCGGTCGCCGCCTCGCCGCGGTGCGCGTGCTCGTCTTCGGCTTCGCCCTCGGGTGGCTCGTCGGCTACGCGAAGGTCGTCCTCTCGGTGCTCGCCTTCCCCGCGCACCGCTTCGCGCCCATCGGCGTGGTGAGCCTCCTCGAGGCGCCTCTTCCCAAGCCGCTCGGCCTCGCGATCTGGGGCGTCGCGGTGATCGCCAGCGCGGCCGCGCTCCTCGGCGCGTTCTACCGCGTCGCCGCCCCCGTCTCGGCCCTCGCGCTCCTCTGGGTCGCGACGTACCGCAGCTCGTGGGGGATGATCTTCCACACGGAGAACCTCCTCGTGATGCACGCGCTCGTCCTCGCCGTGGCGCCGGCGGCCGACGCGTGGTCGATCGACGCGTGGCGCGATCCTTCGCGGCGTGCGCGGGGCGACGAGGTCCACGCGCGCTACGGCGTGGGCCTCCGCCTGATGGCGATGATCACCGTCACCGCCTACGTGCTCGCGGGCATCGCGAAGCTGCGTGCGGCGGGCGGCGTCTGGCTCGACGGAGACGTGCTCCTCAGCCACGTGGCCTGGGACAACCTGCGGAAGCTCGAGCTCGGGGATCTCCACTCGCCGATCGGCGCCTTCTTCTGCCGCACGCCCGAGGTCTTCGGCCCCTTGGCGTGGACGAGCCTCCTCCTCGAGCTCGGCGCGCCCCTCGCGCTCCTCGGCCCGCGCCTCGGCCGCCTCTGGTCCTTCGGCATCTGGGCCTTCCACCTCGGCGTGCTCGTGCTCATGGCCATCGCCTTCGTGTACCCGCTCACGGGCATCGCCTTCGCGCCCTTCCTCGCGCCGGAGCGCTGGGTCGATCGCCTCCGCGGGCAGTCTCGGCGCAATTGAGCCGCAGGGGTGAAAGCGCGACCGAAGCGCTTGGATTTCTTCCTTTTCAAGGGCCTCGGCTTCGTCATACTCGGGGCATGGGAAGCATCACCGTCGACTCGTCCGAATGGCCCCTCGTGCGCGTGACCTACGTCGACACCGTGGACGACAAGGCCTTCGACGCCTACGTCGCGCAGCAGGTGGCGGTCCTCGACCGGCGCGAGCCCTACGTGATCCTCTTCGACGCGCGGCGGTCGGGCATCCCCACCGCCCGCCAGCGGCAGAAGATCGCCCAGTTCACCAAGGACCGTGAGCACGACCTCAAGCGCTACTGCAAGAAGGGCGTCTTCGTGATCCCCAACCCGCTCGTGCGCGGGGCGCTCACGGCCATCCTCTGGCTCCAGCCGCTCCCTTTCCCGCACGACGTGGTCGCCTCCATCGAGGAGGCCGAGAAGGTCCTCGCGGTGGAGCGCCGCGCCTTCGCCTGAGTCAGAGGCGGAGCGTCTCCACCCACGCGAGCGTGCGGCGGAGGGCCTCGTCGGGCGGGACGAGCGGCGCGTAGCCGAGCTCGCGCGCGGCCTTCTCGTGCGAGAAGAAGAAGTCCTGCGCGAGGATGTAGAGGTGGAAGCGGTGGAAGGGCACCCTCAGGCCGAGGGCGCGGTGCGCGAGCTCCATGCCGCGCGCGACGACCGAGAGCGGGCCGAAGGGGAGCTTCAGCCGGGGGAGCCGGATGCCGTGGGCCTCGGCGTAGGGCCGGATGAACTCGAAGTAGTTCGGCGCGTTGTCCTCGCCGATGAAATAGGCCTGGCCGCCGACGCGATCGCGTGACGCGGGATCTTCGAGCCTCTTGGCGGCGAGGAGGTGACCGTGCGCGACGTTGTCGACGTAGACGATGTCGAAGCGCGCCTTCCCGTCGCCGAGGACGAAGGGCAGGCCCTTCTTGAGCTCGGCGAGGCTCTGGACGATCGCGTGCGGATCCTCGGGCCCGTAGACGTGCACCGGGCGGATCACGACGGTGCGGAGGCCGTCCTTGCCGTCGTTCTCGCGGACGAAGCGCTCGGCCTCGACCTTGGTGCCCACGTAGTCGCAGAGCGGGCGCGAGGGATAGGGGAGCGACTCGTCGCCGAAGCTCACGGGGCGCTCGCTCAGGACGACGTCCTCGGTGCTCGTGTAGACGAGGAAGGGGACGCCCTTTGCCTGGCACGCGCGCACGACGTGCTTCGTGCCCTCGACGTTCACGGCCGTGATGCGGGGGTTCGGCGTGAGGTCGACGTCGACGATCGAGGCGAGGTGGAAGACGGTGTGCGCGCCCTCCACCGCGGCCTCGACGTCTTCGCGGCGCGTGACGTCGACGAGGCTCGAGGTGAGCGTGACGCCCGCCCGCTCGCGCGCCGCCTTGGCCTCGGCGCGCTCGACGAAGGGTGTGACGTCGGCGACGTGGAGGTGGTCGAAGCGCGGCCACCCAGGATGGACGCCGTCCGCGCCGGAGAGGAGCGTGATCAGACGCCGGCCGACGAAGCCGGCGCCTCCGATCACGACCGCTTTCTTCGACCCCGCCATCGGCTCAGAGCTCGACCTTGGGGAGCTTGGCCATCGACTGCTCGACGGCCTCGCGCGGGTACTCGTAGTCCTCGAGGTCGCCCGCGAGGTAGGCGTCGTAGGCCGCGAGGTCGAAGTGGCCGTGGCCCGAGAGGTTGAAGAGGATCACGCGGCTCTTGCCCTCGGCGTCGGCCTTCTTGGCCTCTTCGACCGCGGCCTTGATGGCGTGCGAGCTCTCGGGCGCGGGGATGATGCCCTCGGTGCGCGCGAAGGTGATCGCCGCCTCGAAGCAGGGCCGCTGCGCGTAGGCCACCGCCTCGACGAGGCCCTCGTGGACGAGCTTGGAGACGAGGGGGCTCGCGCCGTGGTAGCGCAGGCCGCCGGCGTGGATGCCGGGCGGCATGAAGTCGTGGCCGAGCGTGTGCATCTTCACGATGGGTGTGAGGCCCGCGGTGTCGCCGTAGTCGAAGGCGTAGACGCCCTTGGTGAGCGTGGGGCAGCTCGCGGGCTCGGCGGCGAGGAGGCGCACCTCCTTGCCGTTGATCTTGTCGCGCAGGAACGGGAAGGCGATGCCGGCGAAGTTGCTCCCGCCGCCGTGCGCGCCGATGACGACGTCGGGATACTCGCCCGCGAGCTTCATCTGCTCGATGGCCTCGAGGCCGATCACCGTCTGGTGCGTGCAGACGTGGTTGAGCACCGAGCCGAGCGCGTATTTGGTGTCCTCGCGGCTCGCGGCGTCTTCGACGGCCTCGGAGATGGCGATGCCGAGCGAGCCGCGGCTGTCGGGATCCTTCTCGAGGATGGCGCGGCCGGCGTTCGTGCGGTTGGTGGGTGAGGCGAGGACCTCGGCGCCCCAGGTCTGCATCATCGAGCGGCGGTAGGGCTTCTGCTGGTAGCTGATCTTCACCATGTAGACGGTGACCTCGAGCCCGAAGAGGCCGCCCGCGTAGGCGAGCGAGCTACCCCACTGGCCCGCGCCCGTCTCCGTGGCGAGGCGCTTCACGCCGGCCTTGGCGTTGTAATAGGCCTGCGCGACGGCGGTGTTGGGCTTGTGGCTGCCCGCGGGCGAGACGCCCTCGTACTTGTAGTAGATGTGCGACCGGGTCCCGATCGCCTTCTCGAGGCCGTGCGCGCGGAAGAGCGGGGCGGGGCGCCACTTCGCGAGGGCTTCGCGCACCTCTTCGGGGATGGGGATCTCGCGCTCCGGGCTCATCTCCTGCTCGATGAGCGCCATCGGGAAGAGCGGGGCGAGGTCGTCGGGGCCGACCGGCTTGAGCGTCCCGGGGTGGATGACGGGCTCCGGCGGGGTGGGGAGGTCCGCCATCACGTTGTACCAGTAGCGCGGGATCTGATCCTCGCCGAGAAGATACTTCGTCGCCATCGTGGCTTCTCCTTGAGGCGAAAACGGCATGCGCCTCTCGTTCGGCGAAGCCTCTCGCGTCCGTTGTGGATCCGTCAAGCGCGACGCGTCCGCCCCGTCCGGCGCGCGATCTGGATCACGCCCGCGGCGACGCGTCGACGCCGTCCTTCTGGGACGCTTCGCTTCGCGCGATGGGCGCGCCGGCCTCATCGGTCGGGCGGAAGAGGTTGATCGGCACGTTGAGGTAGCGCTTCCCGTTCGCGCGGGCGCTCGGCAAGAGGCCGCCGTTCACGTTGACGTGGATGCTCGGGAAGAGGAGGCGCGGCGAGGCGAGCGTGGCGTCGCGCGCCTTGCGGAGCTTCACGAACTCGGCCTTGGAGGTTTCGGCGCGGAGGTGGACGTTCTCACGCTTCGCGCGGCCGATCGTGGTCTCGTAGCGGAGGGCCCGGCCGTTCGGGAGGTAGTCGTGGCCGACGAAGACGCGCGTCTCGTCGGGGAGCGCGTAGAGGCGGTCGTGCACCGAGTGGTAGAGCGTCTCGGCGCTCCCGCCCGGGAAATCGCAGCGGCCGACGCCATAGTCCTCCATGAAGAGCGCGTCGCCCACGAAGACGGCGTCGCCGATGCGGTAGGAGAGGCACGCGGGCGTGTGCCCGGGCGTCGCGATCGCCTCGACGCGGAGGGAGCCGGCCTCGATCGTCTCGCCGTCGCGGATCAGGCGATCGAATTGGCGGCCGTCGGTGGCGAAGTCCTCCGGCAGATCGAGGAGCGACTTGAAGGTCTCCTGCACGAGGCCGATGTCGGCGCCGATCACCACCTCGGCGCCGAGCCTTCGCTTGAGGAGCTGCGCGCCCGAGAGGTGATCGGCGTGCGCGTGCGTCTCGAGGAGGAAGTGCACGCGGAGACCCTTCTCGGCGACGAACTCCGTCACCTCGTCGACGCTGCGGGTGTTCGTCTGGCTCCCGCCGGGTTCATAGTTGAGCACCGGGTCGATCACGACGGCGTCGCGGGTCCGAGGGTCGAAGACCACGTACGTGAGGGTGAAGGTCTCGGGATCGAAGAGCGCTTTGATGTCCATCGTCGTCTCCACGCGGTTGTTTCCAGGTACGAGCCAGGCCCGGCCGAAAGGGTTCGCAGTCCGACGTGAAGACGCGGAGATCGCCCACCCTCCGACGGATCCTAGGGTTCGATGAATCCTTTGGTCGAGGCGGTGGCTCTCTCGGACATGGCGCTCGCGCTCGCCCTCCTCTTCTCCCTCGCGATCGGCCTCGCGCTCGGCCTCCTCGGCGGCGGCGGCTCGATCCTCACCGTCCCGATCCTGGTCTATGCGCTCGGCGTCGAGCCCAAGGAGGCCATCGCGACCTCGCTCCTCGTCGTGGGCATCACGAGCCTCGCGGCGATGATCCCCCACGCGCGCGCGGGCGCGGTGCGCTTCCGGACGGGGCTCCTCTTCGGCGCCACCGCCATGGTGGGCGCGTACGGCGCCGGGCGCGTGGCGCACTTCGTCCCGGCGAGCGTCTTGCTCCTGCTCTTCTCCGCGATGATGGTGGCGACCGCCCTCGCCATGATGCGGCCGCGGTCGGGCGCCTCCCCCGAGATCGAGGCGAAGGAACTCCCGATCGGGAAGGTGATCCTCGAGGGCCTCGTCGTCGGCGGCGTCACGGGCCTCGTCGGCGCGGGCGGGGGCTTCCTCGTGGTGCCGGCGCTCGTCCTCCTCGGTGGGCTGCCGATGCGGGCCGCCGTGGGCACCTCCCTCCTGGTCATCGCGATGAAGTCCTTCGCGGGCTTCTCGGGCTACCTCGGCCACGTCGCGATCGATCTCCGGCTCGCCGCGCTCGTCTCGGGCGCGGCGGTGGTGGGCAGCCTCTTCGGCGGGCGCTTCGCGGGCCGCCTGTCGCAAGACGCGCTCCGCCGCGGCTTCGGATGGTTCGTGCTCGCGATGGGGGTGGGGATGTTCGCGACGCAGGCCCCGGACGTCTTCGGCGCGGGCTGCGCCCTCCCCACGCGCTGAAGCGCTCGCGAGGACGCGCACGGTGCCGGGCTCGGGACGCCACCCGAGGGGCGTCCGTTTACGCGCGAAGCAAAGCGATCTCACCGCGTAGATCGAGGCGAAGGGAAGACGTCGAACATGAGTCACGACGATCCGTTGGACCCGCGCCGAGAGGGCGCGCACGTCCCCGAAGTCGGCGACAAGCTCCCGCCGCCCCGCCGCCCCGTGCCCACCGCGCCGCCCGATGGGAAGACCAACCAGAACCCCAAGGACATCTCGTTCTGGGAGCTGGTGCGCGAGGACTTCCGCACGCACGACTCGAGCCTCGCCGAGCCCGGCTTCTGGGCGCTCTTCGTGCACCGCTTCGGCAACGCGCGGATGGACCTGCGCCCGAGGATCCTCCGCATGCCGGTGAGCCTGCTCTACCGCGCGATGCGCCTCGGCGTGCTCTGGGGCTGGGGGATCCAGCTCAACTACACGGTGAAGGTGGGGCGCCGCGTGCGCATCTGGCACCACGGCGGGATGGTCTTCGGCGCAGCCGAGATCGGCGACGACGTGCACCTCCGCCAGAACACCACCTTCGGCAGCGCGCGCCTCGACCAGCGCTTCGCCAAGCCCGTGATCGAGTCGCGCGTGGACGTGGGGACGGGGGCCGTGATCCTCGGCCACGTCACCGTGGGGCACGACAGCGTGATCGCGGCGAACGCGGTCGTCACGGGCGACGTGCCGCCCTACGCGGTGGTGGGCGGGGTGCCCGCGCGCATCTTGAAGTACCTCCGCCCGGATCAGCGGAGCGAGCGCTCGAATCGCCGGGCCGCCGAGCCCTCGACCTCGCAGCTCCCGCAGTCGACGTAGCCCGCGCGCGCGAACGTGCGGCGGCTCGCCTCGTTCTCCTCGCGGATGAGCGCGAGGATCGTCGTGGCGGAGAGCGCGCGCGCCTCGTCGTCGGCGGCCCGCAGCGCCGCGACGCCGACGCCCTCGCCGCGCGCCTCGGGGGCGACGTTGAGGCTGACGACGAGCGTCGAGGGCCTGTCCTCGCTCCGCTCGAGACGGACGAAGGCGACGGGGCGCGCACCGCGGAGCGCGACGAAGAGGTGGCGACCTTCGCTCGCGAGCGCGCGCGCGAACCACGCGACGTGCGCCTCGTAGTCGATCGGCGCGGCCCGGAAGCTCGCTGCGCGCGTCACCGGGTCGTTCGCCCACGCGAAGACGAGATCGACGTCTTCGGGCGTCGCGGGCCGCAGCGTCACGGTGCACTCCGTCATCGGCGGAGCATATCGCGGCCCTCAGCGCGGCGGCGAGGCGGCCGCGAGCTCGAACTCGATGCGCGCACCGGGGGCGAGCTCGCGGAAACGACCCCGATAGGCGAGGACGATCGGCTCGCAAGGGAGCGGGAGGCTCTCGATGCAGAGCCGATCGTGGCCCGCCTCCACGTCGAGGACCTGGCGGCGATAGCGGATGCGCACCTTGATGCGCCCGAGATCGTCGGGGAGCGCGGGGTCGAAGTGGAGGACCTCCGCGCGCGTCTCGATGCCGAGGTAGCAGCGCTGCACGAGGTCGATCGTGCCGGCCATCGCGCCCACGTGGATGCCCTCGCGCGTGGTGCCGCCCTGCACGTCGTCGATGTCGCTGTCGAGCGCGCGGAGGAAGTGCTGCCACGATCGAGGACGATCGGAGCGCGCGAGCACCCAGGAGTGCGCGACGCCGCTCAGCGTCGATCCGTGCGAGGTGCGGGCGAGGTAGTAGTCGACGTTGTTGGGGATGAGCTCGCGCGAGAAGTCGTAGCCGAGGTGCGCGAAGATGCGCTCGAGCTCCTCGGGCGAGAAGAGGTAGAAGAGCATGAGCGCGTCGGCCTGCTTGGACGCCTTGTACCGGTTCACGTCGTCGCCCTCGGCCTCGAGGATCCGGTCGAGGCGGAAGACCTCGCCGTACTTCGCGCGGTAGCGCTCCCAGTCGAGCTCGAGGAGATCTCGGTAGCCGGCGAATTGATCGATGATGCCGTCGTCCCGGATCGGGACGCGGAGCTTGCGGCTGATCTCGTCCCAACGATCGGTCTCCGATAGCGCGAGGCCGATGCGCTCGCAGAGGTGGGTGCGGTGGTTGCGGGGCACCATCTCGATCACCTCGAGGGCGCGCGTGAGCACCCACGAGGCGAGCACGTTGGTGTAGGCGTTGTCGTCGATGCCGCGGTGCTCCTCGGGCGGGATGCCGGGATAGGACGTGTGGTACTCGTCGGGGCCCATCACGCCGCGGATGACGTAACGATCGAGCGCGGGATCGAGCTCGGCGATGCTCGCCCAGAAGCGCGCGATCTCGATGAAGAGCTCGGCGCCGTAGGCGTAGAGGAATTCGTGGTCGCCGGTGACCTGGTGGTACTGCCAGACGTTGTAGGCGATCGCGGAATTGATGTGGTGCTGGCGGTGCGTGTTGTCGGGGAGCCAGCGCCCGGAGATCGGGTTGAGGTGGAGGCGCTGCGTCTCCTCGCGGCCGTCGCTCCCGCTCTGCCACGGGAACATCGCGCCTTGGTAGCCCGCGGCCCGCGCGGCCTCGCGCGCCTTGTCGAGCCGGCGGTAGCGGTAGCGGAGGAGCGCGCGCGTGAGCGT
>JAAYBZ010000216.1 GCA_012744445.1 Myxococcales bacterium
CGACCTTCGGGCGCATCCGGATCCGGCACGAGCAAGGCCCGGCGCGGGTCGAGTACGTCCTCGACCTCCGCTACCTCGAGAAGACGCGGGTCCTGATGTTCCAGCTCAACGAGCGCTTCCCGAGCGGCCTCGAGGCCGGCTGGGGCTTCATCCGCCTCACGCCCCAGCGGGGCGACAAGACCCTGGTCTCGTTCGGCGCGATGGTCGACCTCGGCAACCGGCTCGGCCCCCACATCGTGAAGAAGCGGATCCACGAGTGGCTGCTCAAGGTCCCTCTCACGATGAAGTGGTACCTCGAGGGAGGGGGTGCGCAGCTCTACACCGAGGGCTGAGCACGCGGAAAGCCGAAGACTCGCGGGCTCGACCGAGGGATGGTAAGAGTCCCTCGCGATGATCAGCCGCACCGACGACGTCCACATCGATCACATCCGTCCCCTCATCCCCCCGGCGATCCTCATCGAGGAGCTCCCGCTCGACGCCGAGGGCGAAGAATTCGTCGTCCGCGCCCGCCGGGAGATCGCGGACGTCGTACACGGTCGGGACGATCGCCTCGTCGTCGTGGTCGGCCCCTGCTCGGTGCACGACACGGTCGCCGCGCTCGACTACGCGAATCGGCTCGCCGAGCTCCGTGACCGACACCGCAACGAGCTCCTCGTCGTAATGCGCACCTACTTCGAGAAGCCGCGCACCACGGTCGGCTGGAAGGGCCTCATCAACGATCCCTTCCTCGACGGAAGCTTCGAGATCAACAAGGGCCTCCACCTCGCGCGCAGCTTCCTCCGCGACGTCGTCGCCCTGAGGCTCCCCACGGGCACCGAGTTCCTCGACCCGATCTCCCCGCAGTTCGTGGCCGACCTCGTCTGCTGGGGCGCCATCGGCGCGCGCACGACCGAGAGCCAGGTGCACCGCGAGCTCGCCTCCGGCCTCAGCATGCCGGTCGGCTTCAAGAACGGGACGCGCGGCTCGGTGCAGATCGCCGTGGACGCCGTCGGCGCCGCGACCAAGCCCCACCGCTTCCTCAGCGTGACCAAGCAAGGGCTCGCCGCCATCGTGGCGACCACCGGGAACGAGAGCTGCCACGTGATCCTCCGCGGCGGCTCCGACGGACCGAACTACGGCCCCGAGGCCGTCGCGCACGCCTGCGAGCTGCTCGTGAAAGCAGGCCTCACGCCCAGCGTGATGATCGACTGCAGCCACGCCAACAGCGGCAAGAGCCACGAGCGCCAGGCGGACGTGGCCGCCTCGGTCGCCAAGCAGGTCGCCGAGGGCAGCAAGGCCATCTTCGGCGTGATGCTCGAGAGCTTCCTCGTACCGGGCGCGCAGAAGCTCGAGTCGGGCAAGCCGCTCGTCTACGGCCAGAGCATCACCGACGCGTGCATGGGCATCGACGCGACGGCGGACGTGCTCGCCGAGCTCGCGTCCGCCGTCGAGAAGCGCCGCGCCCACTGAGGCTCAGCGCGGCGCCATCGCGCGGAGGAACATCTCCTGGACGGGCCAGCTCGGCTCGTTCGGGAGGTTCAGGATGGGCAGCGTGATGCCCACGTCGCGGAGGCTCCGGAGCTTCTCCACGCACTGGTTGGGATCGCCGGTGATCATCAGGCGGTTGACCATCTCGTCGGGGACGGCCTCGGCCGCCTGCTTGCGCGTGGTCTTGTCCTTGTAGAGGGCGTCGATGCGCTCGCACTGCTCACCGAAGCCGAAGCTCGTGAGCATCTCCTTGTAGTAGTCGCCCATGCCGCCGATGTAGAAGGCGACGATCTCCTTGGCGCGGGCCATGCCGATCTGATCGCCGAGCGGGATCGCGGCGATGAAGGGCGCCGTGTCGATCTCGGAGGGATCGCGCCCGGCCTTCTTGGCGCCCTCGGCGATCCAGCGGTGCGGCTCCTCGAACTCGTCGAAGGGCCAGAACGTGGGGATCCAACCGTCGGCGAGCTCGCCGATCGAGGTGATCGCCTGCTGCTTGAGCGCGGCGCAGTAGATGGGCACGTGGCGCTCGCGCTTGGGCATCTCGAGCGTGAAGGGGCGGTAGTCGTGGAGCTTCGCGCCGGCGTCGGAGAGGCGCCCGCCCGCGAGCAACGTCTTCACGACGCGGATCACGTCGCGCACCTGCGTGAGGGGCTTCTCGAACTCACGGCCGTGGAAGCCCTCGATCACGCGCTTTCCGCTCGGGCCGATGCCGAGCATGAAGCGCCCCTCGGAGATCTCGTCGAGCGTCGCCGCCGTCATGGCGATGAGCCCCGGCGTGCGGCTGAACACGTTGATGATGGCCGTCCCGATCTTGATGCGCTTGGTCTTGAGCGCCATCTCGGTGATGAGCGGGACGACGTCGTAGCCCCAGGCCTCGGGGAGCCAGAACGAGTCGTAGCCGAGCTCGTCCGCGAGCTGGGCCGCCTTGAGGTAGACCTCGCGATCGTAGTTCTTCCAGAAGGCCACGAGGCCGATGCGGTCTTGCGTCATGCGTGTCTCCAATCGTCGTGTGACGAAGTACGACCGCACCCCGCGCCACGAGTCAACCCCGAACGCCCGACGTCCACCGAGGCCTCTCGAAAACGTTCGGCAAATCGCCGCTCGCGCCTCCGCGGCGACGTGACCGGCTCGATCGCCCGCGCGTCCCCGTCCGCGGCTTGCCCCCGGGGGTCCCCTGGTGAATTCTCCCCGCCAAGGAAGGAATGAACCGCCTAGAGCGCCTCCTGGACCTCGCCCACGTGCTCCTTTCCGCGCGCGAGCCGATCACGCTCGCCGAGCTGCGTGAGGTCTTCGCCGACTACCAGGGCGAGAACCTCGAGTCGGCGCGGCGCAAATTCGAGCGCGACAAGGCGGCCCTCCTCGAGCTCGGGCTCTCCGTCGTCTACGTCGACGACGAGGACGAAGGCCGCGCGGGCTACGTGATCGACGAGAAGTCATCGTTCTTGCCCGAGGCCTCCTTCACCGAACAAGAGCGCGCCCTCCTCCACGCCGCCGCGCGCGGGGCGCTCGACGCGGGCGACTCGCCGTACGCGGACTCGCTCAAGCTCGCCCTCGCCAAGATCGACGCCGACGGGAGCCCGAGCGATCGCCTCGTCGTCCGTGGTACGCCCGCCTCCGGCCGTGAGCTCGAGCTCCTCCAGGAGCTCACGCAGGCCATCGCCGAGCGGAAACGCGTCGTCCTCCGTTACCAGAAGCGCGACGGCTCCACGAGCGAGCGCCCCGTCGAGGGTTACGGCGTGTTCCGCCACGAGCGCGCGTGGTACCTCGTGGGCTTCGATCGCCTGCGCGGCGAGCAGCGCACCTTCCGCCTCTCGCGCATCGACGCCGTGAAGATCGACGAGAAGGGCGGGCGCGGGGCGCACTACCAGATCCCCGCGGACTTCGATCTCGACGCCGCCGCGCGCCTCGATCCGCTCCGCTTCGCGATCCACGCGCCGATGCGCTGCACCGTGCGCATCGAGCCCGAGGTCGCGTTCCTCGTCGAGAAGCGGTGGGGCCCCGCCGACGAAGACGGCGTCATCACGCTCGAGACCACGAACGCCGATCGCCTCGTCGAAGAGGTCCTCTCGCTCGGCGCGCGCGTGGAGCTGCTCGAGCCGCCCGAGCTCCGCGCCTCCGTCGCCGAAGAGCTCCGAACCATCCTGCGCGCGCACGAGGCCCAGTCATGAGCGTCGAGAAGAACGCCGAGCGTCTGCTCTTCCTCATCCCCTTCGTCGCCTCGCAGAAGGACGGCGTCCCGCTCGCGACGCTGCGCGAGATGCTCGACGTCGACGAGAAGACGCTGATCTCGCTCCTCGAGACCGGCTCGCTCGTCGGCTCGCCCGAGGGCTCACCCGACGAGTACGTGGGGCTCACGCTCGACGACGACCGCGTGCACGTCTTCCTCCCGCAGCGATTCAGGCGCCCCGTCCGCTTCACCGTGCGCGAGCTCTGGGCGCTCCTCCTCGCCCTCGCGCCCCTCGCCGCCTCGCCCCTCCCCGAGCTCAGCGAGCGCGCCCGCGCCCTCCGCGAGAAACTCCTCGACCTCTCGAGCCGGCGCGCGGCCTCGGCCTTCGAGCCCGCCGTGCGCTCCGCGGCCACGCCCACGGAGCGAGACGACGTCTTCCACCAAGTCGAGCGCGCCGTCGTCGAGCGCCGCGCCGTCGAGATCGAGTATTGGTCCAAGAGCCGCGACGCCCTCGGGACGCGCGAGATCGAGCCCCTCTCGCTCCTCGTCGAAGGCGGCGCCTGGTACGTCGCCGCGAAGGACGAGAAGACCTACCGCCTCGATCGCGTGAAGCGCGCGACGCTCCTCGATCGCACGTTCACCGTGAGCGCCGCCGAGATCGAACGCCTCCGGGAGCGCGCGTTCTCCGAGAGCAACGCCGAGTTCGTCGTGCTCGAAGGCGGCGTCCGCCGTACGCTCCGCGGCGAGGTGAACGCCTCCACCCACGCCTATCTCCGCGAGGGTCGCGGCCGCCGCGTGCTCCTCTCCCCCGAGGAGGCGCGCGAGGGCTTCGTCCGCGAGACCCGCGAGCTCCTCGCCCGCTACGAGAGCGCGCGATGACGGACTACACGCGCGCGCTCGAAGTCGCCCTCGCTGCCGCCCGCGAAGCCGGCGTGCTCTTCCGCGAGGCGTTCTTCCGCCCCGGCGGCCCGCCCGGGGAGAACGGCAAGAGCCCGATCGACGTCGAAGCCGAGCGCGTGATCCGCGCGCGCATCCACGCCGCGTTCCCGCGGCACGGCATCCGCGCCGAGGAGATCCCCGGAGAAGATCGCCCGCCGGCGCCGGGCGAAGATCACTACTGGCTGATCGACCCGAACGACGGGACGCGGGGCTATCTCAGCGGCTTCCGCGAAGCCACGGTCTCCATCGCGCTCGTCCGCGGCGAGGTCCCGGTGCTCGGCGTCGTGCACGCCGCGTGCCTTCCGCTCGGCGAGATCGACGAGTTCTGGTGGGCCGAAGGACACCCGCTCCGTCGGCGCGGCGCCATCGTCCCACCGCTCGAAGATCGCCCGTACGACGAGCGCACGCGCCTCGCCATCTCGCACAACGCCGACGGCTCGCCGCTCGTGAACGCCACGAGCCTCGCGCCCGCGCGCTACCTCGCCATCCCCTCGCTCGCGTATCGCCTCGCCCTCGCCGCGGTCGGGGAGGTCGACGCCTCCGTGAGCATCCAATCGCCCCGCGACTTCGACTTCGCGGCGGGGCACGCCCTGCTCCGCGGCGCCGGCGGCGCCGTCCTCGACGAGCTCGGGCGCGAGCCTCGCTATTCCGCACACGAACAGCGGCGTCTCGTGTTCTGCTTCGGCGGCCGACCGAGCGTCGTGCGCGAGCTCCTGCGCCGCGACTTCGACGCCGTGAAGGCGGCGCCGTACGAGCCGCGGCAGGCGCCGGGGGTCCTCCGCCCCGTGCGCGGCCGCAACGAGCCCGATCCCGGCGTCTACGACCGCGCGCTTGGCGCGCTCTACGGCCTCTTCATCGGCGACGCCTGGGGGAGCGAGTACGAGTTCATGCGCGCCGAGGAGATCGGCGCGGCGCCGCATCTCGGCGAGGTCGTCCTCGCGGGGAGTCGCGCGCACGGGACGATCTCGGGTCAGCCCACCGACGACGGCGAGCTCGCCCTCTCGCTCGCGAGGCGCCTCGTGACCGTGGGCGCCTTCGACGCCGAGGCGACGCTCCACGCCTACGCGGATTGGTTCGAGACCTCGCCCTTCTCGCTCGGGAAGACGACGGCGCGCGCGCTCGGCGCGGCCTCGTCGGCGCGCGCCGACGGCGCGGACGTCCTCGCGGCGAGCCGCGCGGCCGCCGACGTGGAGAGCCAGGCGAACGGCGCCACGATGCGCGCCGCGCCGCTCGCGCTCGCCTTCGCGCACGCCGACGAGGACCTCCTCGATCGCGTCGCGCGCGAAGACGCCGCGCTCACGCACCCGCATCCCGCTTGCCTCGACGCCAACGTCGTCTACCTCCGCGCGCTCCGCGCGCTCATCCTCGGTGAATCACCGGAAGCGATCGTCGATCGTGCGCTCGTCGCCCGCGGGGGCCTCCACCGCACCGTCGTCGACGCGCTCCACGGCGCGAGGAGCGGCCCGCCCGAAGACTCGTACACGCACATGGGCTTCGTCGGGATCGCCCTGCGCCACGCGTTCCACGCCCTCCTCACGGCGGAGGGCTTCGAGGCCGCGCTCGGTCGCGTCATCGCCGCCGGCGGCGACACCGACACCAACGCGGCCATCGCGGGCGCCCTCCTCGGCGCGCGTTTCGGCGCCTCGCGCCTCCGCGCCGCGCTCCGGCACGAGATCCGCTCCGCGCGCCCCGTCCGCGGGCTGAACGGCGTCGAAAGACCTCGGCCGATGTTCCTCTGGCCGGTCGACCTCGAGGCGCTCGCGGAGGCCCTCCTCGCCATCTCCCGAGACGCCCGCCCCTGAGCCCTTGCCCCCCGAAACGGCCGTGTTCACACTGCGTGCCGAACGGGGTTCCTTCCGGTCCATGTCCTCACGCTCGCAGCGCACCCTGAGCTCGATCGGCGTCGTCGCCGTCTCGGGGATCTTCCACGCGGGCGTGGCCCTCGCGCTCGGGATGGTGCCGCCGCCCGAGCGGCGCGCGCCCGAGGCCGCGCCGAAGTTCATCGAGATGGCCCCGCTCCCGCCGGCGGAGGAGCCGCCGCGCGTCGAGGAGCCGCCTCCGCCTCCGCCCGAGCTCCCGCCTCCGCCCGAGCCCAAGCTCACCAAGAAGCCGCGCCCCGTGCCCGTCGAAGACGCGCCCGCGGCGCCGGACGCGAGCCCGGAGGCCGATCGCAAGGTCGATCGGCCGAGCGACGAGGTCGCCGAGCTCTCGGTCGCAAGCGTCCAAGGCGGGCTCGCCGTCCAAGGGCGCGCGGGCGACGGTCGTGCCGGCGCCGTCTCGGGCGCGCGCGTCGCGGACGCCCCTGTCGGCGAGGCGCCTCCCGTCGATCTGCGCGCGCTCAAGCGCGCCTACGCGCCGGCGCTCCACCGTGCGCTACGCCCCACCATCGAGCCGCTCGCCTTGCTGCTCAAGCGGCGTCGACAGGCCGTGGAGGGCGAGACCATCGTCGGCGTCGAAGTCGACGCCAACGGCGTCTTCACGCGCGTCTGGGTCAAGAGCTCGTGCGGCGAGCCCTCCATCGACGAAGCCGCCGTCGCGGAGGTCCGTCGTGTCGGCCGCGCCGAGCCGCCTCCCGCGCCGCTCGCCGGCGAGAGCTTCTCCATCCCCTACAAGTGGAAGCTCATCTCGCGCTGAGGCGCGCGATCCTTCAGAGGAAGGATCCGCCGCGCAGCGAGAGCCGCATCCCGCCGCCGCCCTCGAAGGCCATCGGCGAGAAGACGAGCTTGGTCCTTTCCCGCGACGGCCGCTGATCCGACGCGCGGTGACGCACGACCCACTTCGCGACCGAGTCGCCGATCGCCGCGCCCCAGATCACGTCGGAGAGGAAGTGCTGGTGGTTGTAGAGGAACGAGGTCGCGAGGTACGCGCTCGCGAGGTAGCAGAGCACCCGGATGGGCCAGCCGCCGTAGTACTCCGCCGCCGTCACGAGCACGGCGAACGCCGAGGCGGCGTGTCCCGAGGGCGTGCCGCCAGGGAAGGAGATCTTGGTCGGCCCGAAGACGTGCCCCTCACGTGAGCCTTGATAGGGCCCTTCGCGCCCGATCATGAGCTTCAGCGCCACGTGGTAGAACTGCGTGATCCCGAGCGCCTCGAGCATGAGCGAGACGTACTCGCGGAGCTTCGGGCGGTTGAAGAAGAAGAACCCCGCCGAGAGCGCCGTGGTGTAGACGCCGAGGCCGATGGCCATCGGGAGCGTGTAGATCTTCGGGAACATCCGATCGAGGCCAGGCGTGTCGAGCCCGCGGAGCCAGTTCTGGATCCGCACGTCGGCCGAGGGCCCCGTCGGGAGCATGAGCGCCGTCACCGTCAGCGTGACCGAGGCGAAGCGCGCGACGTCCGCCTCGTCCCACGTGCCGATCGAGGCGGGGATGGCGATGCCCGAGAGCACGCCGCGCGGGATGAGCCAGAGGTTCCCGTAGCGGTATTGCTCGCCCGTGAGCGGGGGTCTGCGCGCACGCTTCGCCCTCCACGGGGTCGTGTTCACGAGCGTGGGCGCGAGGACGACCGGCTCGCTCGCCTCGCTCGCGCTCGGTATGGTCGGCGCCGCGGGGTCGAGCGCTTCTTCCTCCGGCGAGCTCGCCTCTGGGTCGGCGGCTGCTTCGGCGTCCACACGCGCCTCGACCGCGTCCTCCTCCGCGTGAGCGCGCGCGGAGGTCGCGCACGCCGCGAGCGCGAAGAGAAGGAAGAGCCGCCTGAGCATCCCCTACTTTATAGGTCGAACTTGAGCCCGGCCATCACGGTGATCGGTTGGATGGTGCGTGGGCCGTAGGGACGCCGGGAGGCGAGCGGCTGGGCGTTGGTCAGGTTCTGCCCGCGGAGATAGACGCGCGCGCGCGGCATGAACGTCCACTCGGCCACCGCGTCGAGCCGGAAGTAATCGTCGGTGAAGAGGCCGTCGTCACCGCGGCCCGCGACCTCGCGCATGCGACCGAAGTAGGTGCCCGAGAGGTGGAGCGAGACCTCCTCGTAGCTCGCGCCGAGCTCGAAGCGCCCCTGGTGCATCGGGACGTACGGGAGACGATCCCCGTCGCGCGCGGTCTGGAAGCCGGGATCGCCGATCGGCCCGCCCGCGAAGTCCACGAGCTTCGTCTGCATGAAGGTGTAGATCGCCGCGAGCGGGATCCCGAGCTTGCCGAAGCGCAGCTCCTGCGCGTAGCGCGCCTCGAGGCCGGTGACGAGCACCGAGCCCGCGTTGAACTGGCGCGAGACGCCCACGTCGGCGTCGGCGCACCCGGTCGACGCCGCGCACGTGAGGAGGAGGTTCGAGTAGTCGTTCACGAAGGCGGCGAGCTCCGCGTCCGCGCGCCGCGCCTCGTCGTGGTAACGGAACCCCGCCTCGTAGACGACGCTGTATTCGGGATCGACGTTGCGTCCCTGCCCCGGCGCCACCGGCGAGAACCCACGATGCACCCCGCCGAAGACGGCGAGCTCGTCGAGGATGGCGTAGCTCACGCCGAGGCCCGGGAGCGCCACCACGGACGACCCCTTCGCGGTGTCCTCGGCGCCGGGCAGGCGGTTCTCGAAGGTCGTCTCGATCCACTCGAAGCGGAAGCCAGGGCTCACGCGGAGGCCCTTGTACTCGATGGCGTAGGTCGCGAAGGCGGCGAGCGCGAGGCTCGAGGCGCGGTTGTCGGCGGTCTGCTCGGGATCGATTCCGTCCCAGACCATCGTCCGGTTCTGGAGGAGATAGCCCGTGGCCGTGTGATCGCGATCGATGCGGTCGTAGTGGAGGCGCGTTCCCACGTCGAGGCGGTGCGCGACCTTCTCGCCCCGCCGATCGTACGACGCGCCGACCTGGATGCCCTGGCTCACGAAGCGTCGGTCGTTCGACGCCATGAGCAGCGTCTCGGGGCTCCGACCCCCGCCCTCCACGATCGTGTCGCGTTCACCGCGGAGCACGGCCATGTAGCCCTGGTTGATGGGCGAGTCGGGGTCGGCGAGGACATCGATGAAGGAGCGCCCCTCGAAGCGATCGAGGCGATCCCACACGCGCCAGACGTCGTGCCGATAGGCCGTCGCGCGGATCTCCACGTCGGTCCCGATCCCGAGGAGGTAGTCGAGCTGCACCGCGGAGCGCTGCGCGTTCATCTGATCGAGCTCGGCCACGACGTAGCGCCGGCGCGGATCCTCGCGGAGGTCGCTCTCCGCGATGCCGAGGTAGGACTGGTTGGAGCGCTCTCGTGAATAGCCGAGCTTGATCCCGCCGCGGTGGAAGATGCGCCGGGTGATGTCCGATTGGACCACGCCCTTGAGCATGAACTCCGAGCGGTGGAAGCCGGTGTCGTCGTGATCGCGGTGATCGGTGTCCTGGAAGCCGCGCGAGGCGAGGTCGATGCCCTCGAAGACGAAGCCCATGCGCTCGTTCGACGCGCCGTAGTGGAGGTGCGCCTTGCGCGACTGGAACGAGCCGTACGCCACGTCGATCTGTCCCTCGCGCTTCTCGGGGACGGGACGCGTGAGGAGGTTGATCGAGCCGCCGACCGTCTGCGGGCCGTAGAGGATGGCGGCGGGCCCCTTGAAGACCTCGACGCCGACCATCCGCGTCATGAGGGGGAAGTAGTACGCGGCCGGCGCGGAGTACGGCGCCGGCCCGAAGAGGACGCCGTCTTCCATCAAGGTGACGCCGCGGCTCCGCTCGGTGTTGGTGCCGCGGATGCCGACGTTCGGCCGGAGCCCGAAGCCGTCTTCGCTGCGCACGTAGACGCCGGGCACCTGCACCAGCACGTCGTGCGCGTCGTCGTACTCGTATCGCTCGAGGCGCTCGTCGTCGAGGAGCTGCGCGCTCCCGCCGGTGCGGAAGATGTCCTTCGGCTCGTAGGCGACGACGAGCGCGGGGATCTCGTCGGCGGCGCGTTCGCGTCGCGCCTCGGGCGGCGTCGAGCCCTCCTCGGGCGCCGCGACTTCCTCCGCATCGCCCGCTTCTCGGGGCGCTGGGGGCTCCGGCGCGGCCTCGGGCGCGGGCGCCTCGCCGAAGAGATCGATCTCGTAGTCCTCGTCGCCCTCCGGCGTCTCGGCGCGCACGACGAGCGAGAAGAGCAGCGGGATCGCGAAGAAGAGGATGAAGCGTGTCTTGTTCATCGGAAGAGCTGCGCGATCGGTCCGCCGCGGCTCGGCAGCGGGTCCCCCTCGGGCGCGGGCGTGATGTAGCGCGCCGGCCAGATGGAGTCTCGGATCTTCGTGAGGTCCACGTCGGGCTCGATGAGGCGCGCCGCCGGCCGGCCGTTCACCGAGACCCACGCGTCGGCATAGACCTCGACGTCGTGGTAGCCGCGTCGCTCGAGGTCGGCGGCCACGTGGTGCGCGAGCTGGAGGATCAGGTCCGGTTGCCCGACCATCTCCATGTGCTGGAGCAGCGTGAGGTAGCGCGTCGAAGGCACGACCTTCTCGCGATCGAGCTCCCTGGCGCGCACGCGGAAGCTCACGTCGCCCGTCTTCTTCCGAAGCATCACGCGCCAGGACCACCGCATCCCCTGCTCGTGCCAGAGCACGTCGCCGCCGTAGGCGAAGGTGCGGAGCGGGAAGAGGACCTGGAAGGAGAGGTGGAGCGCGACGAGCGCGACGGCCCACGCCCGCACGCTCCGCCCGAACTCGGGCACGCCCCTCTCTCCCTCGAAGAGTCGGCGGACGCCGGGGATCCGGCGCGGCCACGACGGATCGAAGAAGAGCGTGGCGTTCGAGATCATCAGGAACGGGAAGATCCCGATGTCGAAGAGGAGGTGCGTGATCGAGTGGAAGACCACCACCATCGCGAACCCGAAGATCCTCGTGCGCCGGAACGAGAGCAGGAAGGGCGCGAGCAGATCGTTGAGGAACCCCGCCCAGCTCGCGAGGAGCGGGACGTAGGGCAGGACGAGGATCGGCCCGATGAGCGGGGTCTCTTCGCGCGAGGCGAACCAGATCCCGAGCGGCTGCCCATGGAGGAGCCAATCGGACCCCATCTTCGCGACGGCCGCGTAGAAGTAGACGATCCCCACCTGCGCGCGCAGCAGATGGAGCGCCCACGCGGGCGCTTCCGCTCCTCGCCTCACCGGCAGGAAGGCGTAGAGGAGCATGAGGATCGAGACCAGGTAGTAGTGGTTGAGGTAGTTCGTGACGTCGATGAGCTCGACGTAGGTGAACAGGAGGAAGAACGCCGCCGCCGTGATCCGCGGCGCCACGCCGAGCGCGAAGAGCGCGGCGAGCGCGGCGAGCACCACGTAGGCGACGTGCATCCAGGGCGAAGGCAGGACCTCCACCCATTCGAAGCCGAAGTACCGGAAGAAGAAGGTGGGCGTCTCGTAGCAGCGCTCGACCCAGCCGTTCGCGAGGAAGCGGACGCTGCTGATCGAGAGGATGCTCCCGAGCAGGAAGCGGTGGACGACCAACGAAGCCGGGTCGATGGGACGCGTCGCCGCCTTCACGAGTCTTCCGAGCATGTGAGCCTCAGTCGTTGTCACCCGCCGCCGCCGCCGGCGGCTGTACGTCGAGGATCCCGATGAAGCGCGTCTTGAGCTCGGTCATGAGCGCTTGGAGCGCGGCATAGGCCGCCTCCACGCTCGCGACATCGGAGGCGAGCGCGTCCTCGAGCGAACCGGGGATCGCCTCCACGGCCGCGAAGGTGGCGTCGATCCCGGCGCGCATCGCCTGATCGACCTCGCCCGCCGAGAGCTCCACGAGCACGTCGTCGAAGCCGAGCGCGTCCGGCTTCACCGACGGATCGGCGCCGTAGTAGAGATCACGGAACGCCGTGAGGTTCGCGACGATCGCCTCCTTGGAGAGCTTCGAGTACGGGAGCTCGACGCGATCGGGGCACGTCGACGTCGGGCACTGATCCGAGACGCCCACGGGGATCGCGAGCTTCTGATCCTTCACCTCGATCTCGACGTAGTACATGGCGTGGATGAAGGCGGTCATCGACTCGGTGGTGTCGCGGTAGACGCCCGAGCCCGCCTCGATCTGGCCGACGAAATCCTCCCCGTCCCGCGCGTAGGCCTGCCGGACGGTGCGCGCGTCGCGCGCGAGGAGGCTCGCCACCGACGAGAGATAGGCCGCGGCGCGCGCGGGCAGGAGCCCCTCGCTCACCAGATCGGCGAAGCACGTCGACGCCCCCGGGCACGCCGTGTTGATCCGGTTGATCTGGGGACACGCGTTGGAGTCGGGGTGGAAGAGGAGGTACTCCGCCGCGTCGAAGCCGAAATAGCTCGGCTGCATCGACGCGAGCGCGTCGACGTCGGCGTACGCCTCGTCCACGAGCGCCATGTCCACGCTGCAACGGCTGTGGAGCGGCCAGGAGTAGAGCCCGTAGCGCAGCCCCTTCCCGCCGGCGAACTTCGCCGGATCGCCGAGCGGGCCGAGCTGCATCACCTCGACGCGCTGGAGCGCCTCGAGCAAGGTCCGGAACGCCGACTCCACCGCGGCGCGCGCCTCGGCGCTCCCCACGTCCGCCGCGTAAGCGCTCGCCGCCACCTCGAAGGCCTCCGCCGACGAGACCAAGTCGTCGAGCGAAGGGAGCAAGACGTTCGTGACGAGCGAGCCCACGAGCTCCGCACGTCGTGACTCGGGGATCGGCGATTTCCGCGGTGTCCCGTTGCCCGTAGAGCAAGCCGAGAGCGCCAGGACGAGAGCGACGGCGGTGGAGAGGCGCTTCATCGTTCCGCTCACCAGCCGGCGCAGTCGGCGCCGTCGCCCTGCACGTTCGCCAGCGCGAAGCCGTAGGCGTCGCCGAGCGCCTCGCGGAGCGCGATCAGAGCGTCCTCGGCGTCCTCGTCGGTGCGGGGTGCGCCACCGGCCAGCTCGAGCAGCTCGAGGAACTCGAGCGTGGGGCCGCTCTCGGCGCCGTTGCCACGGACGAGCCACGGGGAGTGCGGGCTGAACTGGAGCGACATGAGGAAGCCCACCATCTCGCTCCAATGCTTCGCGTGGGTGACGCGCGAGTAGGAGTCGTCTTCGGCGCGGAGGGCGGCGAGATCGGCGAGGCACTCGTTGGCGTAGTGGATGGCGGTCGCGGCGATCGCCTGCTCCCACGCCATCACGGCCGCGTCGCGGTAGCCGCGGAGCTCCTCGAGCTCGGCCTCGGTGAGCTCCTCACCGGCCCGCGAGATCAGGTGACGGCCCGCGATGAACGCGCGCATCGCGTCCTCGGTGATCCGCGTCGGGACGCACGCTCCGCGATCGCGCTTGGCCGCGTTGGTGCTCGCGCCATAGTTCTTCTCGGTGCGGAGGTCGATGAAGCCGTCGCCGTCGACGTCCTCGTGGCCCGGTCCCGCGATGCTCGCGAGGTCCATGGAGAGCGCGGCAACGGCGGCGCCGTAGTAGCCGAAGCCCTCGTCCCACGCGTGCTCGAGCTTGGTGTGGAGGGCCTCGCCGTCACGCGTGTTCGGCGAGAGGATGCCCTTCCCGTCCAGGTCGTCGTCGAGGTAATCGTCGGCGCCCTGCGAGAGCGCGACGGCGCCGAGGAGGAACTTCTGGAGGAGCTGCTGGTGGTCGACGCCCATCTCGTCGACGTAGATCGGCTCCGCCGGGACGCCGTTTACGATGGCATCGCAGGCGAACTCGGCGACCTTCGCGAAGATCGTGTCCACGAGCTCGGTCGGGCTGCTCGGCGTGTGCGACTCGCCCAGCACGTTGATCTCGATCACGTTCGCGAGGCTCACGCTCCAATCGACCGCGTCGGTGGAGGTGTCGTTGCCCGCGAGCTTACCCACGAGGTTCTTCTCCTTGGAGATGTCGCCGTAGGTCACCTGCGAGGCGAGCTTCGGCGGATCGGTCGTGAGGAGCATCGGCTCGTCGTCGAGCCAGGGCACCTCGCCCACGCCCGCGCGGAAGTAACGGTTGAACGCCGCGACGAGGTCCGCGTGACAGGTCTCTTCGATCGCGTAGGGATCGAAGAAGGGGACGTTCAAGAAGTCGTCTTTGCGGATCGCCGTGTCGAGCCGCCCGAGGTAGGCGGTGAGGTCGGCGATCATGATGTGCCGAGCCGTCTGCCCCGAGTACGAGACCGAGCTCTTCGAGGAATCGAAGCGGCTCTGGAACTCGTAGTGATTCGGGGGCTCCACGGACGTCTTCCCGCCGTCGTCGCCGCAGGCGGCGACGCCGAGGGACAAGGTGAGGCCAAGGGCTACGCTCTTGAAATCGGTTTTCATTTTCTTTGTCGCGCAGATTAGTGACCTCGCTTGCCGCGTCAAGCCCGGACTCGAAGATGGGCGGCGAATTGCGACGTATGAGGCCGGGGAGCGCGCCAATTGAAAAGAGGGAGCGTGCGTCACGCTCCCTCTCTCGTGAAGGCCCGCGCCGGGGCTCCTTCTACGGGCGACGACTCAGGTGCCCGCCCGCCGGATGCCGAGCGCACGTCCGACGAGGATCGCGAGCGGCGCCACGAAGGCCGAGAACAAGGCGCCCATCTTCGCCGCGCTCTGGATGTTGGGATC
>JAAYBZ010000217.1 GCA_012744445.1 Myxococcales bacterium
AGCGGGGACTTCGGCGTCGTGACGAGACGCACGCGCGGATCACGCGCGATGTCGCGGTCCACGCCGCCTCGAGGCGCATACGCGACGAGGACGGCGCCCGGATGATCGGCCTTTGCGGCCCGTACGGCTTCGGCGATCCGCGCGGCGTCGCCTTCGACGACGACGACCACGTGAGGGGCGTCGAGGTGGAGCGAGCCGCCGGCGGGCGCCTCGTTGGTGGCCGTGAGCCCGCTCCGGGCGATCCGCTTGCGGAGGCGCCGCGCGCGCGCGAGGAGCGCGGGATCGTCGAGGGCCTCGCTCTCTTCGAGGAGGCGCTCGAGCCGCGAGGGCTTCGAGGCGTCGTGCGGCGAGCCGAGGTCGTCGACGAGGAGGGAGAGGATCTGCGGATCGCGCGCGTCGCCCACCGATCGCAAGAATCCGTCGTCGAGGTGGAGGAGCGGGAGCCCGGCGCGGCGCGCGAATTCCTCGGCCACGCGACGTGCGCCCGCGCCATGGGCCGCGACGGCGCCGAGGCCGTCTCCACGCTTCGGGCAGAGGACCACTTCGGCGTCGAGGAGCGCCGAGAGACGCGCGAGGTCCACGGCGCGGCCGCCGAAGAGGCCGATCCGCGAGACCGATCGGTTCAAGAGGCGAGCTCCTCCGCACGGCGGGCGCGCGCGATGAGCGCCGCCTCGGCGCGCGCGAGATCCTCGGGCGTGTCCACGCCGCACTCGGGGGGCTCCGCGACGACCTCGAGCGCGATCCCCACGCCGGCCTCGAGGAGGCGGAGCTGCTCGAGCTTCTCCACGCGCTCGAGCGGGGCCTGGGGAAGCCTCGCGAAGGTGCGGAGCGTGCCCGCGCGATAGGCGTAGATGCCGAGGTGGCGGAGGAAGGTCGTGTCGTCCGGGAGCGCGTCGGGGCGGCCGAGCGAGAAGAGATCGCGCACATAGGGGATGGGCGCGCGCGAGAAGTAGAGCGCGCGCGCGTCGTGGCCGCGCACGACCTTCACGACGTTGGGGTCGAAGACCTCTTCGACGGCGAGGATGGGCGTGGCGAGGGTCGCGACGCCGGCGCCCGCGTCCGCGTCGAGCTTGTGCGCGACGAGCTCGAGGAGCCCGGGCGGCATCAAGGGCTCGTCGCCTTGGAGGTTCACCACGAGGTGATCGTCGGCGAGCCCGAGGCGATCGACGACCTCCGCGAGGCGATCGCTCCCCGACTCGTGATCGGGCCGCGTCATGAGGCTCTCGATCCCCGCGGCGCTGACGAGGTCGTGGATGCGCTCGTCGTCGGTCGCCACGATGACGCGCGCGGCGCCGGACTCGATCGCCCGCTCCGCCGTGTGGAGGACCATCGCCTTGCCCGCGATCTCGCGGAGGGGCTTGCCGGGGAGGCGCGAAGAGGAGAAGCGCGCCGGGATGACGACGTCGAAGCGCACGATCTCACCTCGCGATCGTGGCGAGGAAATCGCGCACGAAGAAAGACACGTCACCGCGGCTCGAGAGCAGCCGATCGGCGGCTTCGCGGACGGCCCCGTGCCCACCCTCGCGTTCGGTCACCACGTGGGCCCGCTCGAGCGCCATGGGGTGCGCGTTCTTGGGGGCGAAGATCACGCCGGCCTCGTCGAACATCGGGAAGTCGATGAAGTCGTCGCCCATCGCCGCCACCTCGTGCGTGCCGAGCGAGAGACGCGCCTTGATCTCCCGCGCGGCCTCGCCCTTGGACTCGCAGCCGTCGAAGACGTGCGCGATGCCGAGGTCGGAGAGCCGGCGCGAGAGCGCGGCGGATCGGCGCGCCGTCACCACGCCCACCTCGACGCCGGCGTGGCGGAGGAGGCGCAGACCGAGGCCGTCGTGGGTGTGGAAGCTCTTCATGAGCTCGCCGTCCGGGCCGTAGTGGATCCGGCCGTCGGTGAGGACACCGTCGACGTCGAGCAGGAGGAGGCGGATGGCGGCGAGCTGCGCGCGCGAGGCGGTCATCTGGGGACCTCTTCGGCGTAGGGCGCGGACT
Source organism: Myxococcales bacterium (assembly GCA_012744445.1). Taxonomy (GTDB): domain Bacteria; phylum Myxococcota_A; class Polyangia; order Polyangiales; family Houyiibacteriaceae; genus JAAYBZ01. The sequence goes on from JAAYBZ010000217.1 coordinate 1,987, forward strand.
TCACCACGCGATCGAGCGCGACGCAGGTCTCGAGGAGCTCGGCCATGCGGTGCAGCGGCCACATGTTGGGGCCGTCGCTGAGCGCCTCCGAGGGTCGCGGGTGCGTCTCCATGAAGAGCCCGGAGACGCCTGCCGCGACGGCCGCGCGCGCGAGCACCGGGACGTGCGCCGAGTTGCCGCCGCTCTTGTCGCCGAGGCCGCCGGGCTCCTGCACGGAGTGCGTGGCGTCGAAGACCACGGGGCAGCCCGTCTTCCGCATGATGGCGAGGCCGCGCACGTCGGTGACGAGCGTGTTGTACCCGAAGGAGACGCCGCGCTCGCAGACCATGATCTTGTCGTTGCCCACCTCGCGGCACTTCGCGACCACCGCCGTCATGTCCCAAGGCGCCTGGAACTGGCCCTTCTTGATGTTCACGGGCTTCCCGGCGCGCGCGACGCGCTGGATGAAGTCCGTCTGGCGCACGAGGAAGGCCGGCGTCTGGAGCACGTCGACCACGGCCGCGACCTCTTCGACGGGCGTCGACTCGTGCACGTCGGTGAGGACGCAGAGGCCCAGCCGATCGCGGACCTTCTCGAGGATCGCGAGGCCCGCCTCCATGCCCGGCCCACGGAACGAGGTGTGCGAGGTGCGGTTCGCCTTGTCGAAGCTCGCCTTGAAGACGTAGGGGATGTCGAGCTTCGCGGTGATGTCCCGCATCGTCTCGGCGATCTCGAAGACGAGCTCCTCGCTCTCGATGACGCAGGGGCCTGCGATGAGGAAGAGGGGCGAACGAGGTTCGAAGGAGAAAGGAAGCTGCGGCACGGTTACCTCAAGCGGACGATGACGGACGCGGCGACGGCCAGGTGGTAGAGGATCTGCGAGATGTCGATCGCGTTCTGGAAGATCTTGCGATCGACGGCCGGCATCACGAGCACCTCGTCGCCGGGATAGATGGGGGCGCCGAGATCGCCGATGACGATCTCGCCGCTCGGGCGCACGACGAGCACGCCGTTCGTCGCCGCGCGTTGCGTGAAGCCGCCGGCCTGCGCGATGGCCTTCCGCGCCGTCATGCCGGGCGTGTACATGATCGCCGAGGGCACCTGGATCTCGCCGCTCACGTGGACGACGTTGGTCCGCGTCGGGAGGACGATCACGTCGCCTTCCTGGAGGAGGATGTTCATGAGGCCCTCCTCGCTGCGCACGACGACGCGGCCGAGGGGCTCGACGAGGCGCGCCCGCTCGACGAACTGGCGCATGAGCTCGGCCTCGCGCACGCGGATCTGGGACTCGCCGGTGGAGCCGGAGAGCGCGAGCATCGTGGTGCGCTCGAGGCGGTCGAGGGAGCGCTCGAGGCTCTCCTTCTGCTGACGCGCGACGAGCGGACGCCGGATGTGGATGCCGGCCGTGTTGGCGATCTCGGGATCGACGGGGATGTGATCGAGCAGATCGACGAGCCGCGTGCCGCGCCGCACCGAGATCGTCGTCGGCGCGGGGAACTCGCCCTCGAGGTGGACCACCACGTG
>JAAYBZ010000005.1 GCA_012744445.1 Myxococcales bacterium
CGAATCTGGGGTGGAGGCGCGCTTGACAGGCGCGGGCCTGGGGGCCAAATACAGGACTCAGCCGGTCCTGATTGAGCCGAAGGCCCCATGCTGCGCATCTCCAAACTCACCGATTACGCCGTGGTGCTCGCCACGGAGCTCGCCTCCGGCACGGCGCCGCGCTCGGTGACCCGGCTCTCCGCGATCACGGGGATCCCCGCGCCGACGACGAGCAAGGTGCTCAAGAGCATGACCCGCGCCGGGTTGGTCGACTCCGTGCGCGGGAAGACCGGCGGATATCGTCTCTCGCGGCCCGCGGATCGGATCTCGGTGGCCGAGCTCATCCGCGCCATCGAGGGCTCCATCGCCGTCACCGAGTGCGCCGACGAGAACGACGGCTACGTCTGCTCCCTGCAAGGGGACTGCGGCGTGCGCGCCAACTGGCAGCGGATCAACCGCGCCGTCGAAGAGGCGCTCGAAAGCGTCCGGCTCTCGGACATGGCGGTCCCCAATTCGCCCCTGGTGCCCCTCCTCCGCTCGCAAGACGAGGCCGAGGAGAAGCGGCACGCGGAGGCGCTCGAGGTTGAGAACCATGGGTAGGGAAGCGATCGAGACCGTCCTCCGACGGGACTACAAAGAAGGCTTCGTCACGGAGATCGAGCAGGAGTACGCGCCTCCCGGCCTCTCCGAGGAGATCATCCGTTTCATCTCTTCGAAGAAGGGCGAGCCCGATTGGATGCTCGAGTTCCGTCTCGAGGCCTACGCCCGCTTCCGCGCCATGAAGGAGCCCACCTGGGCCAAGGTGAGCTACCCGCCCATCGATCTCGAGGCGATCAGCTACTACGCGGCCCCCAAGTCCGACGCCGACAAGCCCAAGAGCCTCGACGAGGTGGACCCGAAGCTCCTCGAGACCTTCGAGAAGCTCGGCATCCCGCTCGGCGAGCGCGCGATCCTCGCGGGCGTGGCGGTCGACGCCGTCTTCGACAGCGTCTCGGTCCATACGTCCTTCCGCGAGAAGCTCGCAGAGCAGGGGATCATCTTCTGCTCGATCTCGGAGGCGGTGCACGAGCACCCGGAGCTCGTGCGGAAGTACCTCGGCTCGGTCGTGCCCATGACCGACAACTACTACGCCGCGCTCAACAGCGCGGTCTTCTCCGACGGCTCCTTCGTCTACATCCCCGAGGGCGTGCGCTGCCCGATGGAGCTCAGCACCTATTTCCGCATCAACGCGGCCAAGACGGGCCAGTTCGAGCGGACGCTGATCATCGCGGAGCCGCGCAGCTACGTGAGCTACCTCGAGGGCTGCACGGCGCCCATGCGCGACGAGAACCAGCTCCACGCGGCGGTCGTCGAGCTCGTCGCGCACGAGGACGCGGAGATCAAGTACTCCACGGTGCAGAACTGGTACCCCGGCGACGAAGAGGGCCGCGGCGGCATCTACAACTTCGTCACCAAGCGCGGCCTCTGCGAGGGCGCGCGCTCCAAGATCAGCTGGACGCAGGTGGAGACCGGCTCGGCGATCACCTGGAAGTACCCGAGCTGCATCCTCAAGGGCGACGACTCGGTGGGCGAGTTCTACTCGGTGGCGCTCACCAACAACCGCCAGCAGGCCGACACCGGCACCAAGATGATCCACCTCGGCAAGCGCACGCGCTCGACGATCATCTCCAAGGGCATCAGCGCGGGGCACGGCCAGCAGACCTATCGCGGCGGCGTGAAGATCACGTCGAGGGCCGAGGGCGCGCGCAACTACACGCAGTGCGACTCGCTCCTCATCGGCAGCCGCGCGGGCGCGCACACGATCCCCTACGTCGAGGTGCACAACCCGTCGGCGGTCGTCGAGCACGAGGCCACCACCTCGCGCATCGGCGAGGACCAGCTCTTCTACTGCCGGCAACGCGGCCTCTCGGAGGAGGACGCGGTGAGCCTCATCGTGAACGGCTTCGCCAAGGAAGTCCTCAACGAGCTGCCGATGGAATTCGCGGTCGAGGCGCAGAAGCTCCTCGGCGTCTCGCTCGAAGGCGCCGTCGGCTGACGGTCGCCCCTCAGGAGTCAATGGACATGCTCATCATCGAAGATCTCCACGTGGAGGTCGACGGAAAGCCGATCCTCAAGGGGATCGATCTCCACATCCCCCGCGGCGAGGTGCACGCCATCATGGGGCCGAACGGCTCGGGCAAGAGCACGCTCAGCTACGTGCTCGCGGGCCGGAGCGGCTACGAGGTGACGCGTGGGCGCGTGCTCTTCGAGGGCCAGGACCTCCTCGAGATGTCGCCCGAGCAGCGCGCCGCGTCGGGCGTCTTCCTCGCGTTCCAATACCCCGTGGCGATCCCCGGCGTGAGCAACCTCCAATTCCTCCGCTCCGCCCTCAACTCGGTGCGGAAGGCGCGCGGCGAGGAGGAGCTCGACGGCGCGGCGTTCATGAAGCTCGCGCGCGAGAAGGCCAAGCTCGTGGAGCTCCCCATGGACCTCATGAAGCGCGCCGTGAACGACGGCTTCAGCGGCGGCGAGAAGAAGCGGAACGACATCTTCCAGATGGCGATCCTCGAGCCCAAGCTCTGCATCCTCGACGAGACCGACTCGGGCCTCGACATCGACGCGCTGAAGTCGGTGTCGAACGGCGTGAACGCGCTCCGCAGCCCCGACCGCTCGATGCTCGTGATCACGCACTACCAGCGGCTCCTCGATCACATCGTGCCGGACGTGATCCACGTCCTCTCCGGCGGCCGCATCGTGAAGACGGGCGACAAGACGCTGGCCAAGCGGCTCGAGGCCGAGGGCTACGCGGAGGTCACGGCGGAGGGCGCGGCACGGTGAGCTCGGTCATCCGAGAGAAGACCTCGCTCGAGCTCGCGCCGCGTGACGGCGGGCCGGCCTGGCTCGAAGAGCGTCGTCGGGCCGCCTCGAGCGCGCTCGCGCGCGACGGCTTCCCCACCAAGAAGACCGAGGCCTGGCGCTTCACGCCCACGCGCCCCTTCGTGGAGGAGGCGACGCAGGAGCTCCGCGCGCAGACCGAGGAGGCGCGCGCGCGGGCCGAGGCGCTCCCGCGGCTCTCGGAAGCGCGCGTGGTGCTCGTCGACGGCGCTCCGGTCTCGCTCCCCGAGATCCGCGGCGTCCGCTTCGCCAGGCTCGTGGACGCGCTCGCCGAGCGTGCGCGCCCGCTCGCCTCGCTCGACGCCGAGGACGCCTTCGCGCGGCTCAACGCGACCCGCTTCGACGACGGACTCTCGATCGAGGTGAGCGCCGACGTCGACCCGCAGACGGTGCTCGAGCTCGTCCACGTGGCGACCTCGGCGCCGGGCAGCGTCCGTTATCCGCGCGTCGCGATCGCCCTCGCGCCCAACGCATCGCTCACGATCGTGGAGCGCGCCATCGGCGCCGACGAGCCGAGCGTCGCCTCGCACACCGTCGTCGACGTGGAGCTCGCCGAGGGCGCCCGGCTCGAGCACGTGCGCATCGGCGAAGACCGCGGCCTCTCGACCGCGTGGATCGCCGTCCGCGCGGCTCGCCACGCCTTCTACGGGAGCCGCGTGGCCACGCTCCGCGGCCGCATCGCGCGGACCCACCTCGAGGTCTCGCTCGAGGGGGAGGGCGCCGAGGCCGAGCTCCTGGGCGTCTATCGCGCGCGGGAGAAGGACCACCTCGATCACCACCTCGTCGTCCACCACCGCGTTCCGCACTGCACGAGCCAGATGCGCCACCACGGCGTGATCGACGACAAGGCCACGGCCGTCTTCGACGGGATCACCGTCGTCCACCGCGACGCGCAGGGCACGGTGGCGCACCAGGAGAACCGCAACCTCCTGCTCTCGGAGAGCGCGACGGTCCACACCAAGCCGCACCTCGAGATCGACGCCGACGACGTGAAGTGCAGCCACGGCACCACGGTCGGCTCGCTCGACGAGCAGTCGCTCTTCTACATGCGCGCCCGAGGCATCCCCGAGGAGACGGCGCGCGCGATGCTCACGGAGGCCTTCCTCCGCGCCCCGGTCGACACGATCCGGGACGAGCGGGTGCGCGAGGCGCTCCTCGAGCTCGTCGGGGCCGAGGAGGGGCGATGAGCTTCGACGTCGCGGCGCTCCGAGCCCAATTCCCCGCCCTCGAGCAGAGGGTGAACGGGCGCCCCTTGGTCTACCTCGACAGCGCGGCCACGGCGCTCAAGCCGCGCCGCGTGATCGAGGCGGTCGAGTCGGTCTACGCCGCGGACTGCGCCAACATCCACCGCGCCGTCCACGCGCTCAGCCAGCGCGCCACGGCGCGCTACGAGGGCGCGCGCGACGTCGCCGTCCGCTTCCTCAACGCCAAGTCGCGCGCGGAGGTCGTGTACACGCGCGGGACGACCGAGGGCATCAACCTCGTCGCGCAGACCTGGGGCCTCGAGCACCTCCGCGAGGGCGACGAGATCCTCCTCACCGAGCTCGAGCACCACAGCAACATCGTCCCGTGGCAGCTCGTCGCCGCGCGCACGGGCGCCAAGATCGTCGTCGTGCCGATCACCGACGTCGGCGAGGTCTCCCTCGAGGACGTCGAGGCCCGGCTCTCCTCGCGGACCAAGATCGTCTCCGTGGCGCACGCGAGCAACGCGCTCGGCACGGTGCTGCCGGTGAAGGAGATCGCCGAGCGCGCGCACGCCGTCGGCGCCATCGTCGTCGTGGACGGAGCCCAGGGCGCGCCGCACCTCCCCGTGGACGTGCAGGCGCTCGGCTGCGACTTCTACGCCTTCTCCGGCCACAAGATCTACGGCCCGAGCGGCATCGGCATCCTCTGGGGCAAGGAGGCGCTCCTCGACGCCATGCCTCCCTATCAAGGCGGGGGCGACATGATCGATCACGTGAGCTTCTCCGGATCGACGTGGAACGAGCTGCCCTACAAATTCGAGGCCGGCACGCCGCCGATCGCGAGCGCCATCGGCCTCGGGGAGGCGCTCCAGTTCTTCATGGAGCTCGATCACGAGGCGCTCTTCGCCCACGAGCAGGACGTGCTCGCCTACGCGATGGAGCGGCTCGCCTCGATCCCCGGCGTGACGCTCGTCGGCACGGCCAAGCAGAAGGTGGCCGTGCAGAGCTTCCTCGTCGAGGGCGCGCATCCCTCCGACGTGGGCACGATCCTCGACGGCTTCGGCGTGGCCGTGCGCACCGGACACCATTGCGCGCAGCCCGTGATGGAGCGTTTCTGCATCCCGGCGACGGCGCGGGCCTCGTTCGGTCTCTACAACACCCGGGAGGACGTGGACGCGTTGATCGAGGGGCTCGAGCAAGTCCAACGACTCTTCGGGAACGCATGAGCGACGACGAGATCGAGCGCCTGAAGGTGAACAAGCTCCCTCCGGCGCGGATGCGCAAGGATCGGAGGCACCTTCCTCTCGTGGGGCCCAAGCCGGCCGTCATCGAGCCCACGGAGGCCGAGGCGAGCGAGGCCGTCTTCGAGGCCGGCGCGGAAGCGATCGAGGCCGTCCCGCCCGACGAGCTCGAGCGGCGCGTCCTCGAGGCCCTCCGCACGATCTTCGACCCCGAGATCCCGGTGAACATCGTGGAGCTCGGCCTGATCTACGGCCTCGACGTCGCCGCCGACGGAAGCGTCGACGTGCGCATGACGCTCACCGCGCCCGCGTGCCCCGTGGCGGGCCAGCTCGTCCGCGAGGTGGCGGAGAAGGCCGGCCGCGTACCCGGCGTCCGCCGCGCACACGTCGTCCTCGTCTGGGATCCGCCTTGGACCAAGGACCGGATGAGCGAAGAGGCGATGCTCGAGCTCGGCCTGCTCTGATCAGGGCTCGCAGTCGTAGCCCGGGCCGATCACCGGATCGCCCGCCACGACGCTCTCGAAGAACGCGGCGATCTGCGTGCGCGCCGGCTCTCGGAAGCTGACGAAGTGGCCATCGGTCGAGGGCGTGACCTCGGCCCCCGCATATTGCGAGAGGCCGGCCGTGACGCCGTTCTCGGCGTTCGCGCTCACGGGCGGGCATTCGACGACCACGCCCGAGCGCTCCATCTCCGCGATGGGCACGAGCACCGGCCCGAGGAGCGGCACGCCAGCCGCGATGGCGAGCGCCTCGATGCTCGCGGGCGGCGTGTAGCTGTCGTCGATACCCTCGGTCATGAAGATGTGCTTCGGCTCGAAGCCGGGACGCGGATCGCGGAAGAAGCGGTGCGCGTAGTTCACCGGATCCGCGACGTCCATCCAGGTCTGGAGGAGGTTGAGGATCGGGTGCTCTGGCGAGATGCGCTCGCGCTCGAGCTTGTCCGCGGTGTCCGTGCCGGGGAGGAAGAGCGCCGCGGTGACGAGGGCGGGGATGTCGAGCGGCTCCACCTTGTCGAGGAGCGCGAGCGTGAACTGCGCGCCGGCGCCGCTGAGCATGCCGGACTTGGCGGCGTCGTCGATGGCGAGGAAGAGCGGTCCGTTCTGGCCGCCCTGGGAGTGGCCCATGAAGTGGATCTGCTCGGGATCGAAGACGACGACCGGCTCGGCGTCGGCGAGCCCGAGCGCCTCGGTGTCGATGGAGAACGGGGTGAAGAGCAGGCGCGCCTGCTGGACCACGTCGAGCGCGGCCTGGAGCGCGTTGAAGCGGAACGCCATCGGGTTGAGGATGTTGTAGACGGCGACCGAGGTGGCCTCCTCGGAGAGATCCACGCGCGGCGCGTGGTGGAGCTGGTCGATGCCCATCACGGCGATCCCCCGCTGGGCGAGGCGCCCGGCCGTCCCGTCGCACATCGCCGAATACGCGCTCCCGCCGGTGCCGTGCGCGTAGAGCACGATGGGATAGCCCCCCACGGGCATCGGCGCGCGCGGGATGCTGAGCGCGAAGCGCTGCGCGAAGGTGTCGGCGAGGATCGGGTTCCCCTCGGCGTCGAACTCGAAGGCGCCTCCGTCGTTGATCGACGAGTAGGGGAGCGTCCCGTGCTGGAAGGTCGGGGAGGTGTAGTGCCCCTCGACGAGGTCGAACGCCGCGCTCGCGCAGGAATGGGAGTTCACGAGCGTGAGATCCCCTACGAGCTCCGGCTCTTCGAGCTGCTCGACGAGGTAGTCGCGCGCTTGCTCGAGCAGGCGGAAGTCGTCCTGCGTGGTGAAGACCGTCATCACGAGGATCTCGTCGCGCGGGACGCCGCTTCCTTCGACGACGACGAGCGGGCCCTCGTATTGGGCGCGCGCCTCGGCGAACGCGTCGCCGCCTTCGCCCCGGAGGATGGCGTCGAAGTCGCGATCGCGCTCGAAGCGGTCGCCGTCCTTGGGGAGGACGCCGCGCGTGATCACGGCGGCGTATTTGCGCCCCCAGGCGAACGGGCGCCCGATGACGGGGCGGATGGCCACGGTGTGCGAGGCCCAGTACTTGGTGGGCTCGTCCTGGTAGACCACGACGGCCGGATGACGGCGGCCGCGCTCGGGGCTCGCGGGATCGACGTCGACGAGGAAGGCCGTGGCGTTCTCGGAGAGCGTCTCGTCCGCCGTGGCGGGGAGCGTCGTGGGATCGACGCTCTCGCTGAAGCGGAAGTAGACCACGGTGGTGGTGCCGAAGCCCGTGAGCTCCTCGGCGGCGCGGACGTAGTCCGGCACGATGATCCGCGGCGAAGGATCGGGGAAGTGCGCGAGCGAGATCGTGCCGTCGGGATCCCGCCTCAGATCGCTCGGGAAGGGGAGGTCGTAGAACTCGGCCGCGCTCGACGGATTCAGCTTGAAGAGCGCGCGCGGCCCGAGCGGGCCTTCATCGCCGCCGCCGTCGTCACCGCAGGCGGCGATGACCAGCGAGAGCCCGAGGACGAGAGGGAGGCGGGTGCGCATCGGCGCGAGAGTATCATTTCGCGCCCTCGGCGAGTGGGGGGGCGAAGTCCTCGCAGCGCCGGATCGCGCGATAGCGCGCGAGCGCGTCCCCGCCGAGCGCCTCGAGGGCGCCGAGCAGCTCGAGGTTCTCGTGGGCGCGCACGAGGCGCCGGAGCCGCGCGATCTCCGCTCGCGCGCGCAGGAGCCCACGCTCGATCGTCTCCTCGATCGCGAGGGTGACCTCGAGCGCCTCGGCCTCGCGCGAGCCCTCGAGCACGGCGAGGAGCGCCTCGGCGTGGCGCTCGATCTCACGCTCCCACCGCGGATGCCACGGGTCGTCCGCGAAGGGGACGATCTCGAGGAGCTTCACGCGCAGCCGGAAGAACGCCTCGTCGGTGCGCGAGGTGGCGTCGGCGAGCTCGAGGGTCTGCTCCTCGAAGAGGCGGAGCCGCTCCTCGAGGGCGGCTTCGGCGGCGCGCTTGGTGTGCAGATCGAAGGCCTCACCGAGGCGCTCGACGACGTAGCGCTCCACGGGATCGTCGGCGGGCGCGACGCCCATCTCACTCGCGGCCTCGGGCGAGACGGCGTAGCGGAGGAAGCGCTCCGAGGTGAGCGTCGGCACGTCGATCGAAGACCCGAGGACGCGCGCGTGCGCGTGCGCCTCGAGGAGGCTCACCGCCCCGTCGCCGTCGAGGTCCGCCCGAGGGAGCGCGTGACCGTCGCGATCGAGCCCGCGGAGCGCGTGCAGGAAGTGGATCCCGAAGCCTTCCTGGCGCGCGCGCTCGGGCTCGGGGTCGCAACCGCTCGCCTCGTCCTCGGCGGTCGTGGCGAAGAGGCCGCAGTGGACGTCGCGCGCGAGCCCGAGCGACTCGTCGGCCTCGTCGAAGATGATCTCGGCGAACGCGCCCGAGTAGCATGTGGTGATCACGACGCGGACGGGCCCGGCCTCGCGCGGATCCGAGAGCCAGCGCGCGAGGTCGCGGGGCGTGAAGGGATCGCCACCCCAGAGGGCGATGCTCGCCTCCGGGGCCGATTCGCCGCCTTCGCCGTGCCCGGCGACGTAGAGGAGCGGGAGCGGACGCTCGGCTTCGCGCGCTGCCATGAAGGCGAGGTCGAGCGAGGCGAGGGTGGCGGGACCGTCCAGCGGATGGGCGGGCCTGCGGTAGTCGTGGGCCAGCGAATGAGCGGAGAAGAGCTCGGCGAGCGCGTAGCGGATCTTGGCGCCCGACGGGAGCTCGGCCCGCTCCTGGACGAAGGCGATCCTCGGTCCGCCGCCGAAGAGCGTGAGCGTGGGGCCGCCGAAGGTCCGCCGCGCGAGCTCGAGATCTTGCTCGATCTGCACCTGCGCGTCCTCCGGCGCGGCGACGGCGCCCACGAGGAGGGCCGTGAGCTCGCGGGGGAGGTCGAGGGAGGGATCCTCGTCGTCGTCGAGCGAGAGCTCGTCTTCGATCGGCTCGTCGGGCCGCATCGTGAGGTAGAGCGCTCCCCCGAGCGCTCCGAGCAAGAGGACGATCCACAGGGTTCGACGCACGTCGCATCGATACCACGGACCCGGACGAGCGCCCTCCGCCTGCTATCCTTTCCCGCGATGCGCCGGCTGTACTTCGGTTACGGCTCGAACCTCGACGAGGCCGATTTCCACGCCTACGTCGGCGCACGAGGTCATGAGCGCGCCGCGCTCGTAGGCGGCATCCCGGCGTTCCTCCCGGATCACGCGCCCGCCTATCGCTATCGCTCCGACGCGCGCGAAGGAGGCGCGCTCGACGTGCGCCCCGAGCCCGGGGCCGTGACCCCCGGGGCGCTCTTCGAGATCGACGAGGCCACGCTGCACGCGCTCGACGACAAAGAAGGCGTCGCCTCGCGCTGCTACGAGCGCGTCGACGTCACCGTCCTCGACCTCGAGGGGCGCGAGCACCACGCCTTCACCTATCGCGTGTGCCGCGAGCGCCTGACGGACTACATGCCGCCCATCGAGGGCTACGTGCGCGTGGTCGCGCGTGGTCTCGCCCGCTTCGGTCTCCCCGACACGTGGCACGCACGCGCCGCGCGCAACGAAGCCGTCGAGCCGCTCCCGGTCTTCGTGTACGGGACGCTCCGGCGAGGCGAGGTCGCGGCGCATCGGCTCTCGGCGAGCCGCGAAGTGGAAGAGGCGCGCGTCCGAGGTCGGCTCCTCCACCTGGGTGGCTATCCCGGGCTCGTCGAGGGCGAGGGGTGGGTGAAGGGCGAGCTCCACCGCTTCGAGCGCCTCCACGGCGTCCTCTCGGAGCTGGACGAATACGAGGATTTCCGCGGCTACGGCGCCCGGCAGAACCTCTACCGTCGCGTGATCGCCGAGGCCCACGCCGAGGCGCGCCGCGAGCTCGCCTGGGTCTACCGTTTCCTCGGTGATCCAGCGCCGTACCCGGTGATCCACGGCGGCGACTGGCGCGAAGCCCGCCGCGCTTGACGCGGGGGCGCGCAGGTCCCATCTTGGAGAAGATGTCGACGCGCCGCACCGGACTTTACTTTTGGTGGTTCGCCTCTTAGGCGGCCACCCCGGTCACGCGCGCAAGTAGACCGAGATTGGAGGCCGCCCCGGGCGGCCTCTCTCGTTTCCGGATCGAGGACGAGTCGAGCGATCGCACCAGGGCGGCTCCGGGAGCCACCAGGACGATGCAACGACGACCCAACCCCTTCCTCGCGCACGACGGCGTCTCGCTACGCTTCGAGCGCACCGGCACGGGCCTCCGGATCCTCGCGGTCGACGCGCGAGGGCTCGAGCTCCTCCGCCCGCTCGCGCGCTCGCTCGAGCACGCCGAGGGCGTGAGGCACGTCGCCCTCTACTGCGATCGCGTGATCCTCGAGCTCGACGAGCTCACTTCGGGGTGAAGCGGATGTCGACGATCTCGAGCTCGACGTCGCCGATGGGGCGCTCGACGTGGATCACGTCGCCCACGCGCTTGCCGAGGAGCGCGCGCCCGATCGGCGAGTCCATGCTGATGTAGTTCTTCTCTCCGTCGAACTCGTCGGGGCCGACGATGCGGAGCGTCTTCTCGCGATCTTCTTCGTCGACGACGTCGACGTAGGCGCCGAAGACGACGCGGTCCGGCGTCTTGTTCGGGTCGATCTCGACGACCGTGACCGCGTCGAGCCGCTCGGAGAGGTACTTGATGCGTCGGTCGATCTCGCGGAGCCGCTTCTTGCCGTAGATGTACTCGGCGTTCTCGGAGCGATCGCCCTCGGCGGCGGCTTCCGTCACGCCCTTGACCACGCGCGGACGCTCCTCGTGCCAGAGGTAGGCGAGCTCCTTGCGCAGGGCGCGCTCGCCCTCGGGCGTGATGAATCCGGAGCGCTTCTCACGACCTCGTGTGTTGACCCGTCGCATTGCCTTCGTCGTCCCCGACCTGCCAGGATTGGATTCTACGAGGGAGTCCCATGGCGACCAGCACATTGTCCAATCCGGTGAACGCGCTCGTCGAAGGCAAGGTCAACTTCATCCGCGCGGCGTGGGACCGGCTGAGCCCGCTCCCGGGCGGGAAGATCCTCTTCAGCAAATTCGTCGGCAGGGCCGCGCCCTACACCGGATCGATCGACGGCCGCGTCGAAGTGCTCGAGCGAGGCTACGCCAAGGTCTCGATGCGCGATCGCAAGGCGGTGCGGAACCACCTCGACTGCGTGCACGCCATCGCGCTCCTCAACCTGGCCGAGCTCACGGGCAACCTCGCGCTCTCCTATACGCTCCCCGACGACGCGCGCTTCATCGTGGCCGGCATGTCCATCGACTACGTCAAGAAGGCGCGCGGCACGATCTTCGGCGAGTGCCGTGTGCCGCCCGTCGAGTCGTCGGAGCGCCGCGAGTACGAGGTCTTCGTCGAGCTCAAGAACCTCTCCGGTGAGGTCGTGGCCACCTCCACGCTCCGCACGCTCGTCGGCCCCAAGAAGGGTGCCTGAGCCGCATATCGCGCCGCATCTCGGGACTCCTCGTCCCGCGGTCGAGGAGACTGTCTTGACGCGATCGGGCCCCGTAGAATGATCCCTCATGAGGGATTGGGGGACCGATGGATGCGTTGATCCGCGACGTGCTGCGTGAAAAGGGGACGGACGTTCAGGGCGTCCCTCCCGACCTGACCGTCTACCACGCCGTGGAGCGCATGAACCGGATGCGGATCGGCTCGCTCCTCGTGCACGACGAGCGTCGGCTGCTCGGCATCCTCTCCGACCGCGACGTGCTCATCCGCGTCGTCACCGCGGACCTCAACCCGCGCGAGACGCGCGTCGGCGAGGTGATGACCAAGACCATCTCCACCGCGTCGCCGGACGATCGGGTGACCGACGTCCTCGGCCTCATGACGCGGCGGCGGATCCGTCACGTGCCCGTGGTCTCGACCGGGCGCGTGGTGGGGCTCGTCTCGCTCGGCGACCTCACCAAGTGCGTCACCGACTGTTTGAGGCGCGAGGTCGACGACCTCAGCACGTACATCACGAGCCCATATGCACTGAATCCCCAGAGCCGCTTGATCATCGGCTCTGGGGATCTCGTGGGGTAGCGCGAAAGCGCGTGGGTCGAGGCGTCAGACGCCGACGACGAAGCTCACCGAGGTGGTGCCGCTGCCGCCGATGTTGAGCGTCTGGACGTTCTTCGCGCCCTCGACCTGGTAGTCGCCGGCGGTGTCGGTGACCTGCTTGGCCGCGTCGAGCACCTGGCGGACGCCCGTGGCGCCCACCGGGTGACCGGCGCCGATGAGGCCGCCGCTCGGGTTGATCGGGCACTTGCCGCCGAGCGCGATCACGCCTTCCTCGATGGCCTTCCAGCTCTCACCGGGCTTGGTGAGGCCGAAGTGGTCGATGGCCATGTACTCGCTCGTGGTGAAGCAGTCGTGCGTCTCGATCGCGTCGATGCCGCTCACGTCGGGGATGCCGGCGCGGCGCATGGCGTCGGTGATCGTCGTGCGGACGTGCGGGAGCACGTACTCGGCGTTCTTGCTCTCGGCGACCTTGTCCTCGAAGCGGAGGCGCGCCGTGTTGTGCCCCCAGCCCTTGATGCGGGGGATCGACTCGAGCGCGATGCCGCGCTTCTTCGCGTACTCGGCCGCGAACTTCTCGCTCGCGAGGATGACGGCGGCGGCGCCGTCGGTGACCTGCGAGCAGTCCGAGATGCGGACACGCCCGCCGACCGCGCCGTTGTACTCGTCGCGGCTCATGGCGTGCTCGTAGTTCATGAACCAGGAGCGCGTCTGGGCGTTCGGGTTGAGCTTGGCGTTCGCGTAGTTGATCGCGCTGATCGCCGCGAGGTGCTCGTCCTTGAGGCCGTAGCGCTTGTCGTACTCGTCACCGAGCTTGCCGAAGAGCTTGGGGAACGGGAAGTCCACGCCCTTGGCCTCGAGCTCGTACCACGCCGCCGTGCCGAGGAAGTCGCCGCCCGTCTTGGAGTCGACCGACTTCATCTGCTCGACGCCGACGACCGCCGCGACGTCGTAGCGACCGGCCTCGATCTCGGCCGAGGCCGCGAGGAGGGCGATCGAGCCCGACGCGCAGGCCGCCTCGTGGCGACCGGTGGGGATGCCGCTGAACGCCGGGTCGATCTCGACGAAGAACGCGCCGATGTGGCCCTGCTTGGCGTAGAGCTCCGCGGCGAAGTTGCCGACGTGCGCGACCTGGATGTCCTTCGGATCGAGCTGCGCGTTCTCGAGCGTCCCGAGCATCGCCTCGCGCATCATGGCCACGAAGTGCTTGCGCTCCTTCGACCAGTTGCGCGCGAAGTCCGTCTGGTGGCCGCCGATGATGTAGACGTTTGCCATTTGAGTGTCTCCTTACGGCTTTCGCGGCGATCAGCCAGCGACGAAGAACCTGCCGATGTTGATGGTGGGGACGTCGAAGAGCTTCTCGCCCGGCTTGGCGTCGGCGAGGAGCTTGGGCACGCGGAGGCCAGCCTCCTCGATCATGGCGACGGCGGCGTCCTTGCCGAGCACGTCGACGAGCACGCTGGGCGGCGCCCAGTTGAAGCCCATGCCCATGATGAGGTCGATGCCCGTGATGGTGTCGGTGCACTCGCCGACGCGCTCGAACGAGTAGGCGATGTAGCCGGCGATGACCTTGCGCGCGAGCTTGGCCGCGTCGCCCGGGGCCTTCGCGAAGAGCGCCATGCCCTTCTCGTACTCACCGCGGCGATGGCACTCCGCGATCTCCTTGATGAAGGAGAGGTCGGGGAGGGCGATCGACTTCGCCGGCACGTAGCGGCCGGTCTTCGGGTCGAGCACGAGCTTGCTGCCGTCCTCGTCGCGCGTGAAGAAGCCGTTCTTCGCCTTGCGGCCGAGGAAGCCCTGCTTCTCCATGAGCTCCTTCATGTAGGCCGGGAGCTCGAGCGTCTCGTGGGCCTCGTCCTTGGTGAGCTCGACGATGTTGTCGACGATCGCGCGGTGGATGTCCCAGCCGACGAGGTCGATCGTGGCGAGCGGCGTCATCGCGCGGCCGGTGTACGGACCGACGAGGGCGTCGATGAGGAGCGGGCCGTGCTCCTCGGCGAGCTGCGCGGCCTCGTTGAGGACCTTGAAGCCCACGCGGTTACCCGCGAAGCCCGGGGTGTCGTGGGTGCGGATGATGACGCGGCCGAGCTTCTCGATGGCGAAGGCCTCGAGGAAGTCGAGGACGGCCGGATCGGTCTCCTTGCCCGGGATGAGCTCGGTGCCGACGATCACGTTCGGCGGGTTGAAGAAGTGGAGGCCGCAGAAGTTCTTGCGGAACGAGTCGCTGCGCCCCTCGGCGAGCGAGTTGATGCTGAGGCCAGAGGTGACGGTGCAGACGAGCGAGTCCGGGCGACGGGCCGCGTCGACGCGGGCGAAGAACTCGCGCTTGAGGTCGAGGATCTCGGTGACGGCCTCGAAGATGAGGTCCGCCTCGGCGACCGCGCGCTCGAGGTCCGCGTCGTAGGAGCCGCACTTGACCCGCGCCTGGATCGTGTTGGTGCGGAGCATCTTACACGCCGCGGCGAGGCCCTGTTCGGCCTTCTCCTTGGTCCGGGCGAGGAAGGTCACCTCGGGCACGGCCGACGCGAAGATCGCACCGCTCCCGAACCCCATGGTGCCGTTGGCACCGAGGACGACCACTTTCTTGATCGATCGCGATTCCGCGAGGGCCCGACGGGCCTTGCCCGCCTTGAGCTCTCCGAGCGCGCTTTGGCTCACGAACATGAGGACTCCTTTTGATCCACCTTGGCCCCGTAGGTCGGGCCGCCATCGCTGGCCCGCCCCGGAAGCGTTTACAGATTTACGGCGGAACGGGGGGATCCTGTCCTCACGCCTCGGGCTCGTCAAACCCAAGTCGGCGGGGTGGGGCAATTTACATGTGGTTTACCGATGGGTTGGCCGAAATTCGCGGAGGATCGTGCGGTTTACACCGCGTGCGCGTAGGCTGCGGGCATGTGCGCACAGACGGTGGACCGCCGCACGGACCCGGCGGGTTGGGCGAACTGGCTCGGGATCTCCAAGGAGGCCGTGGACCTCTACCTCGCCTCGGACGTGATCGATTTACACGTCGACTCGTTCATCTGGACGCGGATCTTCGGCTACGACCTCCACCGGCGCCACGGGAAGGGCATCTTCGGGGACTCGTTCTACAGCCAGGTGGATCTCCCCCGCGCGATCTCGGGCGGGCTCACGGGAGCGACCTGGGTGATCAGCACCAACCCCTTCTTGCCGGCCCCGCTCCGGAAGCGGCAGTTCCTCCGCAACCTGCCCTGGCTCGAGGCGACGCTCGCCCGGCATCCCGAGGTGGCGATCGTCCGCACCGAGGCCGAGTACCGGGCCGCGCGCGCGCAGGGCAAGCACGGCGCCTTCATCGGCGTGCAGGGCGGCAATTGCCTCGACACCTCCATCGACGACCTCGACCTCATCCCCGACCTCGGCGTCCTCCGCATCACGCTCGTGCACCTCACCAATTCGCGCCTCGGCCCCACGAGCTCGCCCGCGTCGCGGCTCGGCGGGCGGAGTGAAGGCCTCACCCATTTCGGCCGCGAGTACGTGCGGAAGCTCGACGAGAAGAAGATCTTCGTCGACCTCGCCCACATCGGCCGGAAGGCGTTCTTCGACGCCGTCGAGGTCCACGACCGGACCAAGCCCCTCATCGTCACGCACACCGGCGTCGAGGGCGTGCATCCGCATTGGCGGAACCTCACCGACGACCAGCTCCGCACCATCGCCGAGACGGGCGGGACGATCGGCGTGATGTACCAGAAGTCCTTCCTCGGCCGCGGCGAGGTCACCTCGCGCACGGTCGTCGACCACCTCGAGCACATCGTGAAGGTGGTCGGCGAGGATCACGCCTCCCTGGGCAGCGATTGGGACGGCGCGATCTCCCCGCCGGCCGATCTCGCGACGCCCGAGATGCTGCCGAACCTCGTCGAGGAGATGCTCCGGCGAGGCTGGTCGCCCGAACGCGTGCGGAAGATCCTCGGCGGGAACTTCCTCCGCGCCCTTAAGATGCTCCGCGGTTAGGGATTTCCGCCGCCCACCGCGAGACCCGAGACTTCCACGGAGGTTCGTCCAACGCCGACGAGGGGGTCACCATGAAGTTCCAGCACGCGTACATCGAGTCGAAGAGGGCGAAGATGGAGCGCCTCGTGCACGAGGCGAAGCGATCGGGGCCGGGCGGCCTCGCGATCCCGCTCCTCACGCTCGCCGTCGTCCTCGGCCTCATCGCCCTGAACGTCTTCCTCCCGGGTTTCCTCGGAAATCCGATGGATTGAGGGTGCTCGCGCGGGGGTGTCGGGGCCCTCCGGTGAGGAATTCGTCGCTCCCCACCTCCGGACGATGCTTGCTTCCGCGTGACAGGCTCCCTCGGCTCTGCTAAGAGGGGCCTCCCCGCGCTCGACGAGCGCTCGCGGAGTTTTGCCGTGTCCAAGGTTTGTCAGGTTACCGGAAAGCGCCCGATTGTCGGCAATCGGGTCTCCCACTCCAACCGTAAGACGAAGGTTCGCCTTCTTCCGAACCTCCAGGTCCATCGGTTCTGGTCGCCGGAGGAGCAGCGCTACGTGCGGCTCCGCGTGAGCACGGCCGGGATCCGTGAGATCGACAAGCGTGGCATCGACGCCGTGCTTCGCGAGCTCCGGGCCAAGGGCGTGAAGGTCTGAGCCTCGGGCTCGACGCAATGTTCGCGTCTTCCGGCGCCCGGCCGGGAACGCTTGCGGCGCTTGCCGCCGTAACGAGGGTGAGATAATTCCGCCCTCCGCTCTCCAAGGGTTTCAGGAGCTCGAATGTATCGCTGCCAGATCTGCAACGTCGTCGCCCCCCCGGGCACCCCGGCCGAGCGCGTCGTCATCGAGACGCGGGCCGCGGAGTATCCCAGCCGCCCGAAGGCTCAGCATCACCGCGTGGGCCGCAAGATGAAGTACGCCGACGATCCGGGCGGCGCGGGCTACGAGATCGCCAAGGAGGCGGTCGCTTGCCCCGCGTGCGCGGCCGAGCACCGCGCGAAGGCTGCGGCGGCCGAGGCGGCCGAGTTCGGCGCCTGAGCTCACCGCCCGTCACGTTCGAGCCGAAAGCCTCCTCCACGGGGGCTTTTTTCGTTATATCGGGAACATGGACCTCCTCGAGCGAATCACCCGCGACGTGACCGAGGCGATGCGTAGCGGCGACACCGCGCGTCGCGATACGCTGCGGATGCTCCGCGCGCAGATCCTCGAGCCCGACGCGCCGGACGCGCTCACGGTCCTCAAGCGCGCCGTCAAGACCCGCCGCGAGAGCCTCGAGCAATACGAGGCGGCGGGGCGCAAGGACCTCGCCGACGCCGAGCGCCGCGAGATCGAGATCCTCGAGGCCTATCTCCCGAGGTCCATGGACGAGGCCGAGGCCCGCAAGGTGATCGCCGAGATCGCGGCGGCGCAGGGCTTCACCAGCAAGCGCGACATGGGCAAGCTCATGCAGGCCATCATGGCCGAGCACCGCGACACCATCGACGGCAAGCTGGCCTCGCGCCTCGCCGCCGAGATCCTCGGTCCATGAGCGAGCTGCGCGTCGAGCTCGAGGTCGATCTCCGCCGGGGCGACCTCTTCCGAGGGTTCCTCCGCACGATCGCGCTCTACGGCGCGGGCGCGCGGCTCCTTCCCATCGTGGTCGTCCTCGTCGCGCTGGTGGCCGGCGACGCGGCGTACCTCCTCTCCACGGGGCGGCCGCTCGAGGTCCACCACCTCGGCTTCGGGATCGCCTTCCTCGTCATCACCTCGGTCTTCACCGTCGCGCTCCACGTCCTCTCGGGGCGGATGCTCGCCTCGCTCCCCACGACGCGCGCGAGCTACGTCGTCGACGACGAAGAGGGGGTGAGCGTCGAGGCCGCGGGACGACGGGAGCGTCTGCCCTTCTCGGCGTTCGAAGGCGCGGCCAAGACCGGCGCCGCCTACTACCTCTACACCTCGCGCACGGCCTTCCGGATCCTGCCGCGCCGCGAGCTGAGCGAAGCGCAGCGCGACGTGCTCGAGAAGATCCTCGTGCGCCGGCTCCCCAAGGCGCCCAAGGCTCCCGGTGGGCGCTGGGTCACCTTCGCCGCCGCCGTCGGCCTCGGCTTCCTCTTCCTCATGGGCCGCGGCCACTGAGCTCGCCGCGCGTGCGAGGGGCCGTTGCGCGAGCGCCCTGCGGCGGCGTGTTCGGCGCATCCCGCGCTCGCCGGAGCAACGGCCCCGTGCCCGCCCTCCCGACCCGCCCGCGACGTGACCCCTCCATTCGCCATCTACGGCTCCAGGTCGAAGCGCATCTGGATGGGCGGGATCCCCAACGGCTGCTAGAAAGCGCCCCATGAACGAGGAACCCAAGCGCACGCGGGTCGTCGTCACGGTGACGGGAAAGGACGCGCCCGGTGTCACGGCCGCGCTCGCCAAGGTCGTCGCCGACAACGCGGCCACGCTCGTCGACATCGAGCAAGTCGTGGTGCAAGGCCAGCTCACGCTCTGCTTGCTCGTCGAGGTCGACTCCGCCACGGCCAAGGGAGAGCCGCTCCTCAAGGATCTCCTCTTCCGGGCCAAGAGCCTCGGCATGGACCTGCGCTTCGACGTCCTCGACGCGGACGCGCCCACGGGGCCGTGCGGTAACGACGGCGTCCGCTACGCGGTCACCGCGATCGGCGAGCACATCGACGCCCACGGCGTCCACGTGCTCACGCAAGCGATCGCGGATCACGGCGCGAACATCGAGGCGATCCGCCGCCTGAGCCGCGCGTCGCTCACGAGCCTCGAGATCACGGCGTGTCTCCCCGGCGGGACCGCGAAGGTCCACGGCCTCCGTGGCGCGCTCGTGAAGGCGGCGATGGAGAACGACTTCGACGTCGCCGTGCAACGCGAGCGTGTGACCCGCCGGAGCAAGCGCCTCATCGTCTTCGACATGGACTCCACGCTCATCCAGATGGAGTGCATCGACGAGCTCGCGCGCATGCACGGCGTGGTCGACCGCGTCGCAGGCATCACCGCGCGCGCCATGGCCGGCGAGCTCGACTTCGAGGCGAGCCTCCGCGAGCGCGTGGGGCTCCTCAAGGGGCTCGACGCGTCACGCGCGTTCGCCCTCGCGGAGAACCTCCCCATCACCGAAGGCGCGCGCGAGATGCTCGCCGTGCTCCGCAAGCTCGGCTATCGAACCGGCGTCATCAGCGGCGGCTTCACCTTCGCGGCCCAACGGCTCAAGGAGGAGCTCGAGCTCGACTACGCCTACGCGAACGAGCTCGAGGTGAAGGAGGGCGTGCTCACCGGTCGGCTCGTCGGCACCATCGTCGGACCCGAGCGCAAGGCCGAGCTCCTCCGTGAGATCGCCGCAAAGGAGAAGATCGAGATGGAGCAGACGATCGCGGTCGGCGACGGCGCGAACGATCTCCCCATGCTCGAGGCGGCGGGCCTCGGCATCGCGTTCCACCCCAAGCCCAAGCTCCGCGAGGCG
Source organism: Myxococcales bacterium (assembly GCA_012744445.1). GTDB lineage: Bacteria > Myxococcota_A > Polyangia > Polyangiales > Houyiibacteriaceae > JAAYBZ01. The sequence continues at coordinate 19,620 of JAAYBZ010000005.1, forward strand.
GCCGATACGTCGGTGAGCCGCGGCGGCCTCGACAACATCCTCTACTTGCTCGGCCTCACCTCGCAGGAGGTCGCCGACCTGCTCGAGCCGCAGGGCGGGTGAAGCCGGAAGGCCCGCTCAGCCGCGGGCCTTTCGCACCTCGTCCTCGAGGATGCGCTCCGGGCGCACGAAGCCGTGCTCGAGGAGCACGCCCTCGAGGGACTCGCCCATGGCGCGCGCGCTCGCCGGACGCCGCGCAGGATCGAGCGACATGGCGCTCCGCACGATGTCGTAGATCGCCTGCGGCAGATCGGGGCGACGCGTCTCGAGCGGCGGCACGTCTCCGTCGAGGATCCGCGCCATGAGCTTGAACTCGTCCCCGTCGCGGAAGAGCGCTTCCCCTGCGAGGGCTTCCCACAGGACGACGCCGGCGGCGTAGAGATCGCTCCGTTCCGTCACGCGCGCGCCGTGGATGAGCTCTGGGGCGGCGTAGGCCACCTTGCCCTTGAGCTGTCCCGTCGGCGTGAGGGTGCTCCGATCGCTCGAGCGCGCGAACCCGAAGTCGGCGAGGAGCGCGGTGCCGTGGACGCTGACGAGGATGTTCCCGGGGCTGATGTCGCGGTGGACGATCGGCCGTCGGATGCCCTGATCGTCGACGCGTTCGTGGGCGGCCGACAGACCGCGGAGGGCGAGGGCGACGGCCCAGGCGGCGGCGCTCCACGGCATCTGCTCGCCCCGCCGCGCGCGCGCCGCGACGAGCCCGCGCAGATCCATTCCGTCGATCCACTCGAAGACGAGGTAGGGGCGCCCCATGTCGTCGCGACCATAGTCGAGCAGGGAGACGACGTTGGGGTGGTTGAGCGAGGACATCACGCGCGCCTCCTCGACCAACATGAGGATGGTGTCCTCGGTGGGATCGGCGAGGCGCAGACGCTTCAGGGCGAGGATGCAGCTGAAGCCATCGGCCCCCTCACGACGCGCACGGTAGACGGTGGCCATGCCTCCACGCCCGAGCTCGTCGAGGAGCTGGTATGGACCGCAACGAAGAGGGGGATCGATCACACGTGCATCCTGATCCGCGCGACCTCTCCGAGCGAAGCCGAATCGACATCATTTCCAGAGAGGAGCGCGTCGATGTGCGGCCCGAGCACATCGAGCTCGGTGGATGCGTATCGTAGACCACCAAAAGCCTCGGCGTGTTCGCGGATGGTCTTCAGCATCCGCAGATCCTGACCGAGGATCTGGAGCGCGATCGGCTTCAGGATGGGCACGAAGACCGAGGTGGGCACCTTCACGGGGAGCCGGAACGCGACCTCGGCGGCGATGAGCGTCTTCGTCGCGGCGAGCGGCGTGAGCACCGTCGTCGCGACGAGGTGCGCGTCGTCGCCGAGGCGGTACTCGACCTGCGCGATCGCCGGCGCGATGAAGCGATCGAAGTGGATCACCTCGCCGCCCTGGGGCGCGAGGAGGCGACCGATGATGCCGGAGGGACGCGGCTCACCGATGTACTCGGCCTCGACGCGGTCCTTGCCACGCCGCACGACCACCTCGATGTCGTTCCGCACCTTGGCCGTGCGGAAGAGGCCGCGATGGAGGAAGGCCGTGTGGGGAACGTCGAGGGCGTTCTCCGCCACGTCGCGCACCGTGCCTTCGGCTTCGATCGTCTCGGGGACGCGCGTGTACCGAGGATCGTCGACGAAAGGGAACTCGAACGGTTCGGTATCCGGCTCCGTGCCCGGAGTGCCGAAAACCCAGATCCATCCACCTCGCTCGATCACTGCATGGGAACCGACACGGAATTTCGGTAACGCCCGTGATGGGTGAAGGCCGGGGACCTCCACACAACGCCCCTGCGTGTCGAAGCGCCACCCGTGGTACGGGCATTCGACGGCGCCACGCTCGACGCAGCCTTGCGAGAGCGGCGCGTTGCGGTGCGGACATCGATCGACGAGGGCTCCCGCGCGCCCGTTCTCGTCGCGAAAGAGAACCAGCGGGGTGCCGAAGAGTGTGCGTGCGATGGGCGCGTGCTTCAGCTCACGACTCTTCGCGAGGATGTACCAGGCCGTACGCGGCACGTGGTCGTTCGTCACGAGTGGGGTGTTCGATACGGACACGAAACGAAGAATACTCCATCCAAGCAATCAAAACGTCACTGGCACCGTCGTTATCGCTCTCCTATCTTTCATTCGGTGGGAGAGACGAGAGTCGCCGAAACGGTTCTTCGAACGTCGCAGGCGAATTCGTTTCGCGACGGACGAGGGTAGGTGAGGACGTCATGAGCGGTACGCGGCAGGCCTCGAAGATTCGCACCAGGAACAGGCTCGTGAGGAGCGCGATCCGTCTCCTCCACCGGAGCGGCGTGACGTCGCTCACGACGGGCAAGATCGCCTCCGAGGCGGGCGTCGCGCAGCCCACGTTCTACGTGCACTTCGAGGACATGAAGGCGCTGCTCAACGAAGTGGCCTCGCAGATCAGCGCCACGATCATCACGCGCATGCAGCCGGTGCGCGAGACCGTCATGAGCGAACCCTCGCGCCGCACCGTGCGCGAGGCGTGCGAGATGTCCGTGCGCGCCCTCGTCGAGGATCCGCGCTTCGCCGATCTCTACCTGCGTCACCGTCGCGACGTCGACACGCCGCTCGGCAAGCGCTTCGGCGAGCTCACGAAGATGGCGCGCGCGGTCCTCCGCGAGGAGCTCCTCCGCATCTACCCGGAGGGCGAGCTCCCGCAGCTCGACATCCACGTCGATCTCATCTTCGGCATGACGCTCGGCCTCATCGAGGCCATCGTCGATCGCCGCGTCAGCGACCTCGACGCCGCGGTCGACATCCTGGCCGACTCGATCATCGCGCAGGTGCGGAGCCACAAGCGCGCGGCCGCGGCGGCCTGAAAAGCGCGCCCGTCCGGGTAGGCTTTTCAAAGTGCTCGGGAAGTGGTAGCGGAGCGCGATGCACGAGCTCTTCGAACCCACTTCCGAGCACCAACAACTGCGCACCATGGTGCGCGAATTCGCCGAACGGGAGGTCGATCCCCAGGCGCTCGAGCACGACCGTGAGGAGCGGTTCAACCTCCCGCTCTTCCGCAAGCTCGGCGAGCTGGGCCTCCTCGGCGTGACCGTCCCGCCCGAGTACGGCGGCGCGGGCCTCGACGCCACGGCCGTCACCATCGTGCACGAGGAGCTGGCGGCGGCTGATCCCGCCTTCACGCTCTCGTACCTCGCGCACTCGCTTCTCTGCGTGAACAACCTCTACGTCAACGGCAACGACGAGCAGCGCGCGCGCCTCCTCCCGGCCCTCTGCTCCGGCGAGAAGATCGGCGGCATGTGCATGAGCGAACCGGGCGCCGGCACCGACGTCATGGGGCTCCGCACCACCGCGCGTCGTGAGGGCGATACCTTCGTGCTCAACGGCGCGAAGATGTGGATCACCAACGGTGCCATCAGCGACACCGAGCTCGGCGACGTCTTCCTCGTCTACGCGCGCCTCGAGGGATCGCCGCGCAATGCGATCACCATGTTCATCGTCGAGAAGGGCTTCCCGGGCTTCAAGCTGGGCCAGAAGATCCGCGACAAGATGGGCATGCGCGCCTCCACCACGGCCGAGCTCGTCTTCGAGGAGTGCGTCGTCCCGGCCGCCAACGTCGTCGGCGAGATCGGCAGCGCGACCCTCTGCATGATGCGCAACCTCGAGATCGAGCGCCTCGGCCTCGCGGCGATGAGCCTCGGCATCGCGCGGCGCTCGCTCGAGATCATGAACACCTACGCCTCCGAGCGAGAGAGCTTCGGCAAGAAGCTCCGCGAGTTCGGCCAGATCCAGCGGCACATCGCGGAGAGCTACGCCGAGTACATGGCCGGGCGCGCGTACACCTATCTCACGGCCTCCGAGATGCGCCTCGACGAGCCGGGCCACCGCCTCGACTCCGACGGCGTGAAGCTCTTCTGCTCCACGATGGGCAAGAACGTGGCCGATCGCGCGATCCAGGTGCTCGGCGGTTATGGCTACACCGGCGAGTACAAGGTCGAGCGCCTCTACCGCGACGCCAAGCTCCTCGAGATCGGCGGCGGCACCGTCGAGGCGCACCACAAGAACATGACGAGGGACCTCGCGCGGGTCGAGAAGATCCGCTGAGCGCTCACTCGAAGACGACGATGCCGACGCCCTCGCTGCCCGGGCGGCGAGGGAGCACGAGGCGCTTTTCGTTCCAGGTCACCACGACCGGACGATCCGATCCCACGCCGGGCGCGAAGTCCACGCCCGAGAGGAAGGGGAACGAGGCGAAGAGGCCGATGGGCGTCCCGTCGGTCTCATCGTTGCGGTTTGCGTCGTAGAAGAAGAGCGCGATCGTGGTGCTGTCGGGGTTCGTGAATTCGTCGCCGCTCAGATCCACCTCGTCGATGGCGAGCGCGTCACCGGGCTGGAGGCCACGGTTCGCGAGGAACACGACGGAAGTGGGCTGGCCGTCGTCGAAGCGGAGCGCGGAGACCAGGACGTCGGTGAGGCCGCCGCTACGCGACGGGATCGTGCGCAGGTAGACCTTGGTGTTGGTGCGCACGAAGGGCTCTCGGTAGTAGTGGATCGCGCGCCCGTTGTCGGGACGCACGACGAGCTCGTAATGAACGCCGCGCGCGCCCTCGTAAGGGCCCCAATAACCCTGCGCGTCGGCGGTGAACCACGCGAGCGGCTTCTTCGTGGTGCGCTCGGCCGTCTCGGGATCCAACTCGTAGATCTCGACGCGGCTCCCGGCGGCCGGGACGTTGCTGCCGAGCGCCACGGCGCGACCCGCGATGTAGACGACGTCCCCGTCGGGCGCGATCTCCACGACCGCGGGCGGCTCGCCGTGGAGGAACTCGTAGATCGCCTCGAAGGACTCGGCGCTCGTGGCCACCTGGTAGTGGTCGTCGTCCTCGAGGTCGACGTTCTCGACGCCTTCGATGCCCTCGTTCGGCACGATGCGATCGTTCGCCGAGAAGAGGTTCAGCGTAGGCACCGGCGCGTCCTCCGGGCCGGGAGGGCCTTCCTGCGGGCCGCTCGCGATGTGGACGTACTTGCGGACCTTCGCGGCGCGCGCCGGGTCGGAGAGGAAGCTGTAGCCGTAACCTCCGCCCGCGGAGTGACCCATGAGATCGATCTGGCTCGCGCCCGTGACGGCGAGGACCTCGTCGACGAAGGCGTGGAGCTTCTCGACGTCTCGTCCGCCGGCCATCGTGTCCCAGTCGAAGACGAAGATGCGGTCCTCGCAGTAGCCGTTCGCGACGAAGCGCATGACGTGATTCGCGTAGGTGTCGCCCGACGCGAGGAAGCCGTGGACCATCACGATCGGGGTGTGATCGCTCGTGCATCCCGCCTGCCACGGCGGGAGGAGCACCACCTCGCGGCGCTCCCACGCCGGCGTGGTCTCGGGATCCTCGCTCGAGGAGGAACAACCGAAGGCGACCAAGGCGAGGACGAACGTGAAGAGGAAGTGTTGGCGCATCGCGAGAGCTCCCCACCCCACACTGCGAAGGGGCGATCGCCTGCGACCCTAACACGCCGGGAGGTGACGATGCGCCCCTCGCGGCGCCGATCAGTGACCGAAGCGCTCGGGGCGCTCCTCGTCGAGGCGCATCTTCGCGTAGCTCTCGTAGCGGTCCTCGTCGATCACGCCCTCGTCGACGGCCGCGACGATCGCGCAATCGGGCTCGTTCAGGTGCGTGCAGTTCCGGAAGGCGCACCCTCCGAGCAGCGGACGGAACTCCGGGAAGCACTTCGGCAGCTCTTCGTCGGGGATCTCGAAGGCCGCGAGCTCGCGGATGCCCGGCGTGTCGGCGATGTAGCCGCCGCCCGTGAGCGGATGGAGAGAGGCCACGCGCGTCGTGTGGCGACCCTTGCCGTCGACCTCGCGCGTCTCGCCGACGCGAAGGTCGAGCCCCGGCTCGATGGCGTTCACGAGGCTGCTCTTGCCCACGCCGCTCGGGCCCACGAGGGCGGAGACCTGGCCGCGCATCCGCTCGCGCAGGGCGTCGATGCCTTCGCCCGTCACGGTGCTCGTCTCGAAGATCTCGTAGCCGATCGCGCGATGTGGCTCGAGGAGCTCTCGCACCTCTTCGGCGCCTTCCTCGTCGATCTTGTTGAGCACGACGATGGGCACGATGCCCTGCGACTCGGCGATCACGAGGAAGCGATCGAGGAGCCGCGGCTTCATGATCGGGAAGCTCACGGCGAAGACGCAGACGAGGAGATCGAGGTTCGCGATGAGGACGTCCTCGCGGTGTCGCCCGCCGCGCCCGGGATGACGCCGCGAGAAGACCGTACGGCGTGGCTCGATCGACTCGATGCGCCCCACGCCCTCCTCCACCGGCGACACGGTGACGAAATCACCGACGACGATGAGGTCCGTCGAGAGGGCCTCCTTCTTGAGCCTCCCCCGCAGGCGGCACCGGAGGACCCCTCGATCGGTGGCGACGTCGGCGAAGCCGGCCGTCGCGCGAAGCACGCGCCCACGAAGCTCGCCCTGGCTCATCGCTCCTCGAGGTCGTTGCAGCTCGTGTCCGGTCGCGAGGTCACGTCGACGCGGAGCGACTCGTCGTGGGCGATCCACCGCGCCCGCACGTCCTCCGGCACCCCGTGATCGGCGAGCGTCTCGCGGAGGATCTGGATCCGCCGGTTGAAGTGCCCGCCGAGGATGGGATGGCGTGCGTGGGCCTCGCGCATGGGGCGCCCCGTATAGATGCCCTGCCCGCCGAGGTGCGCCGCGGCGAGCTCGCGCTCGAGGCGCTTGATGCGCTCGCGGTTCGCGCGGCGGAAGAAGAACCCGATCATGACGTCGTCGAAACAGCGATCGACGAAGTCGTCCATGATGGATTCGAGGGCGGCCTCACCGCCAATCCTCTCCAGATCGGTCACGGCTCCAGTTTGGAGCCCGCGGGGCGATAAGGCGAGGCGGGGCTGCTATACCGCGCGGATGGTGGACCAAGGCCTGCGTCTCTTCGCCGCGTCGGCGCCCGGCATCGAGCCCCTGCTCGAGGCCGAGGTGCGCGCGCTCGGCTTCTCGGACGCCGCGGCCGAACCTGGCGGCGTGGCCTTCACCGCCAAGGACGCCCGAGGGATCGCGCGGGCCCACCTGGGCATCGGCCTCGCGCACTCCATCCGCCTCCGCGTCGCGGAGTTCTCGGCCACCCGCTTCGATCGCCTCGAGCGGGCGGCCCGCGCCATCGACTGGCAGGCCTACTTCCGCCGCGAGGATCGCTTCGAGGTGCGTGCCCACGCGCGCTCCTCTCGCCTCTACCACACCGGCGCGATCGCCGAGCGTGTGTCCGAGGCCATCGAAGCGCGCGCGGGCGCCATCCTCGAGAGGGACGCGCTCCATTCCGTCTACGTCCGCGTCGACCGCGATCGGTTCACGATCTCGGTCGACCTCTCGGGCGAGCCCCTCCATCGGCGCGGGTATCGCCAGTACACCGGCAAGGCCCCCCTCCGCGAGGATCTCGCCCGCGCCCTCGTCCTCGTCTCGGGGTGGGATCGGCGCTCGCGCCTGGTCGATCCGATGGCGGGATCCGGCACGATCGTCATCGAGGCCGCGCTCCTCGCATACGGCCTCGCGCCCGGTCGGTTCCGCGACTTCGCCTTCACACGCTTTCCGGTCTTCGAGGACGCGCCCCTCGCGCTCGAACGCGCCCGCTTCGAGGAGCGAGAGCGCACGGAGGAGGTGCCGATCTTCGCGAGCGATCGCGACGCCGGCGCGGTCACCCACGCGGCGGAGAACGCGGGGCGCGCGGGCCTGCCGCACCCGATCCGCTTCGATCGTGCGCCGCTCTCCGCCGCTCCTGGGCTCGCCGATCTTCCCGACGAGGGCGCGCTCGTCACCAATCCCCCGTACGGACGTCGCGTGGGCGCGCAGGGATCGCTCGAGCCGCTCTACCGCGCGCTCGGGGTGCGCATCGCGCAGCTGCCGCCTGGCTTCCGCGCGGCGCTCGTCTCCGCGGATCCGCGCCTCCCACGCCTCGGCGGCTCGGGGCTCGAGTCCGCGCTCCTCACCGATCACGGTGGGACGAAGGTGCGCTTCTTCGTGCGACCGAAGGGCTAGCGGAGCCGACCGCGATCGTCGGGGGTCGGCAGGGGCACGTCTCCCTCGCCGAGAAGCTCGCGGAGGTTGGCCTCGATCGTCTGCGAGATCGCGAGCAGCGGCAGGTCGTTCGGATCCTCCCCGAAGGGGTCCTCGAGCTCGTCACCCACCGCGTCGATGCCGATGAAGGCGTAGGCGATCGCGACCGAGACGAAGGTCGTCACGTGACCGAGCGAGCCTACGAGGGCGAAGGGGAGGGCGAAGCAGTAGAGGGCGACGAGGCGGTGGAGGAGGACGCTGTAGCTGATGGGGATGGGGGTCGAGAGGATCCGCTCGCATCCGCCCTGGTGATGGACGAGCTCCGAGATCGCCGCCTCCATCGCGACGTGATGATGCGGCGCGAACCGCTTCGCGTCGTAGTCCTCGCGGAGGCGCTCCGAGAGATGCGCGAGGATGCGGAGCGGCGGGTTGGTCGAGCTCGGGAGCGCCGCATGCACGTGGGCCGGCAAGAGGGGTCTGAGCTCTTCGTACTGCGCCTTGCGGCGAAGCCGCATCCGGAGCGCGTGCACCCAGGCGATCAAGGTGCGCACCTCCTCCGCGGCGCGTTCGTCGGTCTTCCCGTCCTTGCGGTTGAGGGAGAGGATGAGGCGCGCGAGGTTGCGCGCGTCGTTCGTGATGCGCCCCCAGAGCATCCGGCCCTCCCACCATCGGTCGTAACAGGTGTTGTTCCTGAAGCCGAGGAAGATGCCGAGCGCGATCCCCATGATGGAGAAGGGCTGCACGGAGAGCGCCGAGTGGAAGAGCCCGGCGCGCTCCTTGAGGAGCACCACGACCTCGGCGACCACGGCGATCCCGAGGAGCCGTGGCCAGATGCGAGGAAGCGTGCTGCCGTAGATGGTGAAGAGAAGCCGAATCGAACCTTTTCGTTCGGTGACGATCATCGGGGCGAGGAATCGTCTCCGAACTGGCCGCGCTTTTCGAGGGCCTCGATGATGAATTCGACGGCGTCCTCCACCGGGACCCGATCGAGGGCGATCGTCAGGTCGGGGTCGGAGGGCGGCTCGAAGTCGTCGAACGAGGCGTCCGGGCGGCGCTCACGGCAGAGGGCCGGATCGGTGTTCACGTAGACGATGAGCACGCGATCCTCGCCGATGCGGGCCCGGAGCTGCTCGCGCGAGGCGCTCGCCGGGCTCGGGAAGGCGCAGATCGTGACGAGCCCGGCGTCGGTGCAGGCCTTCGCCGCGCTCACCATCGAGCGGAGATCCTCGTCGGTCGGATCGAGCACCGTCGCCGACCGCTCCTGGTCGAAGAGGCGACGCTCGAGCGCGTAGGCGAGGGTCCAGCGGCCGGAGCCGGGAAGGCCCACGAGCCAGATGGTGGCGCCCTTCTGGCCCATCCGCTCGCGGCGCTCGGTGGGGCTGACCTCCGACTTGGGCTCGAGGCCCGAACCGGCGCGGAGCTCCCGGAGCGTCGCGTCGAGGCTCTCGCCCTCGCGGCGCGTGCCCCCCCGGATCATGCCGGCGGCGACGGTCGCGTTCGTGAGCGAGTCGATGAGGATGAACGAGCCGGTGTGGCGGTTCTTCGCGTAGTCGTCGAAGTAGATGGCGCGGTGGAGCTGGAGCCGGACGCGGGCCACGTCGTTGAGCGAGAGCGTCTCGGCGTTCTCGTCTCCCAGCGTCTTCATGTCGATGCGCGCGTCGATCCGCGCGACCTGCGCTCGCACCATCTGCGTGGTGTGCTTGAGGATGTACGACTTCTGCGTGTCGAGCGGCCGCTCGTGCATCCACACGAGGTGCGCGTCGACCACGCGGTCGACCTTGGGGAGCGCGCTCGGGTGGACGAGCATGTCGCCGCGGGAGATGTCGATCTCGTCCTCGAGGCGGATCACCACGCTCTGCGGCGCGAACGCCTCCTCGAGCTCGCCGTCGTAGGTGTCGATCGCGCGGACGCGGCTCTTGAGACCCGACGGAAGCACGACGATCTCGTCCCCGCGCTTCACGACGCCGCTCGCGATCTGTCCGGCGAAGCCGCGGTAGTCGAGGTTGGGGCGGATGACGTACTGGACGGGGAAGCGGAGGTGCTCGAAGTCGTCGTCGTCCGCGATGGGCACGGTCTCGAGGTACTCGAGCACGGTCGGGCCGTCGTACCACGCGGTCTCGGGGCTCTTCGCCGCGACGTTCACGCCCTTGAGCGCGCTGATCGGGAAGAAGCTCACGTCGGCGATCGAGAGGCCCGCGGTGAATTCGCGGAAGTCGTTGCGGATGCGCTCGAAGACCTCACGGTCGTAGCCCACGAGGTCCATCTTGTTCACGCAGACCGCGAGGTGCGGGATGCCGAGGAGCGACGCGAGGTAGGCGTGGCGGCGGCTCTGCTCGAGCACGCCGAGGCGCGCGTCGATGAGGATCAGCGCGACGTTCGCCGTGGAGGCGCCCGTCACCATGTTCCGCGTGTACTGGATGTGACCGGGCGTGTCCGCGATGATGAACTTCCGCTTCTCGGTCGCGAAGTAGCGGTAGGCGACGTCGATCGTGATGCCCTGCTCACG
>JAAYBZ010000218.1 GCA_012744445.1 Myxococcales bacterium
CCGCCGTCGGCCGCCGCCTCGCCGCCGTCGGCGTGGCCCGGGAAGCGCTCGCCGTTGCGGAAGAGCGGCCCCGGAATCGACGAGACGCCGACGAAGTTGCCGTCGTAGTCGTGGAAGATGAAGGCCTCGTGCGAGGGATCCTCGAGCGGCGGAGACGGGCGGTTGTAGAAGCCGAGCCAGCCCACGCCAGGGATGTTGAAGATGTTGTCGAGGTAGACGCCGTCGCCGCTCGTCCCGTGATTGTTCGGGTAGAAGCGAGCGACCGAGTTCCAGCTCAACGAGCCGTCCGCGTTCCGTTGGAAGACCCGCACATAGCCCTCGCCGCCGGTCGGATGGGTCCACCCGTCGTTGTAGTGGCTCGTGACGTAGATGCGGCCGTCGTCGCCGACCTGCACACCCCCCGCGGTGACGAGGCCGCTCAGCGGGAACCCGTCGATGGTGCTCGTGACCTGGTTGTCGCGATCGATCTCGTAGATCCACCCGTTCTGTCGGACGAAGAGGAAGCGATCCCGGAACGGATCGTAGGCGGCGCCATCGAGCGCGTTGCCGACGAACTCGCGCCGCTCCTCGAGGTGCGCGTCGCGGAGGTCGGTCTTCTGGCCGTCGAGGCAGAACTCCTGCGCGTCGTCTTCGTCCGTCGACGTCGTGAAGTCGTAGGCCACGAAGGAGCGCGTCTTCGGGTCGTAGTGGACCGCCTGCGGCTGCTGCATCGGCGCCTCGAACTTGGCGATGCGCACGAACTCGACGGGCTTCTTGCAGACGCTCTTCGGCTCACCCGTGCACACGTAGAAAGGCTCGACCGCGCAGTGCGCGTCGCAGCCGTCGCCCGGCGTGGTGTTCCCGTCGTCGCACTGCTCGAGCCCCTCGCGCTTTCCGTTTCCGCACACCGAAGGCTCGCACGCCACGCCCGGCGTCGGGCAGTGGTAGCCCGGCTCGAGCTCGCAGCTCGGCGAGCAACCGTCGTCCGGCGTGGTGTTCCCGTCGTCGCACTGCTCGAGCCCCTCGCGCTTGCCGTTGCCGCACTCCGCGGGCTCGCACGCCTGACCCGGCGTCGGGCAGTGGTAGCCCGGCTCGATCCGGCAGCTCGGCGAGCAACCGTCCTCCGGTGTGGTGTTGCCGTCGTCGCACTGCTCCTCGGCCTCGACGGCGCCGTCGCCGCACTTGGCGCGACGGCAGGGGAAGTTCTCGGTCACGCAGACCCAACCGGGCTCGACGGTGCAGCGGATCGAGCAGCCGTCGCCGGAGACGCGGTTCCCGTCGTCGCACTGCTCGGGGCCCACGCGGATGCCGTCGCCGCAGGCCGAGGGCGTGCACACATCGGCGAAGCAGTCCCAGCCTCGCTCGATCCGGCACGCGCGGCTGCAGCCGTCGCCGTCTTCGCGGCCTCCGTCGTCGCACTCCTCGCCCTCGTCCTCGTCGACCACGCCGTCGCCGCACGTGAGGGGGATGGGCACGTCGCCATCGGGATCGCTCGCGTGGCCGTCGGGATCGGTCACGTCGGGGAGCGCTCCGTCGTCGCCGGCCTCGTTCGGATCGCCGCAGTCGCAGGCGGCGAAGAGGAGGAGCAGGACGAGGACGAGGCGGGAGACGTCGGATGCGCGCATGAGGATCCCTCGAGGAGCATGGCGTCGCCTCGAGCATAACACGAGGATGCGCGCAGCCCTACCGCCTCGTTCGAGCGCGGATCAGCGCGTGGCATGCTCGGCCGCGAGCGTGCCGAAGAGCAGCGCCTGGCCGATGGTGGCGCCCGCACCCGGATAGCCCGCGCCGAAGATCGAGCCCTGCGCGTTGCCCGCCGCGTAGAGGCCTTCGATGGGCTCGCCCTCGATCGAGATCACGCGCGCGTGCGCATCCACGCGCGGGCCGCCCTTGGTGCCCATCGCGCCCGGGTGGATGGGCACCGCGTAGAACGGCCCCTTCTCGATGGAGCCGAAGTTGGGATGCACCGGCGCGGTGGGGTCGCCATAGAAGCGATCGAAGGCGCTCGTGCCTCGCTCGAAGTCGGGATCGACGCCCGTCTTGCAGTACGCGTTCCAGCGCGCGACCTCGGCCTCGAGGCCCGCCGCGTCGATGCCCGCCTTCTCGGCGAGCTCGCGGAGCGTGGCGCCCTCGAGGACGTAGTCGGGGAGCGGCCTCCCCTTCACGGCCGTCACGAGCACGTAGCGCTCCATGTACTGCTGATCGACGACGAGGAAGGCCGGCACGTTGCGCGGCTCGTGACGCGACGAGTCCTGATCGAAGAAGGGCTTCGTCATGTCGTTGTAGTTGCGCGCCTCGTTGGTGAAGCGCCGCCCGCGTGCGTTGACGATGATCGCGTGCGGGAGGCAGCGGACGCTGAACTCGCCGCGGTGGAGCGGCGCGCCGTCGATCGTCTCGCCGGGCACGACGACGGCCGGCGTCCACCACGCCTCGTTCATGCACGTGAGATCGGCGCGAACGCTCTGCGCCATGCGGAGCGCGTCGCCCGTGTTGTGCGGCGGGCTCAGCGGATGCGTGAGCTCGATCGGCAGGAAGCGCGCGCGGAGCGATGCGTTCCACTCGAAGCCGCCGCAGGCGAGGACCACGCCCTTCGTCGCGCGGAAGAGGACGCGCCCCTCCGGCGTGCTCGCGACGAGGCCGACGACGCGACCGTCCTCGACGACGAGGCGCTCGGCCGCGTGGCGCGTGCGCGGACGGAGCCCCTGCGCGAGGAGCGCCTCGAGGAAGCGCCCGACGAGCGCCGCGCCGCCGTGGACGATGCCGGCCTTCGCGCGCGCCGCCACCTCCTTGTACGGGAGCCCGAAGGGGTTGGAGAAGACGCGCCAGCGCATCGCCTCGCCGATGGTGATCGGTGCCCCGCCATTGACGAGGTTCCGCCGGAGCAGCGGCCGATCCTCGCCGAGGCGCGTCGTGTCGTAGAGCGGGTTGTCGAGGCTGCGCCCGCCCGCGCGCCCGCCGGGGAGCTCGGGCTGGTAGTCCGGGTAGTCGAGCAGCGGCTCGAAGGCGAAGCCGAGCGCGTCCTCCACGAATTGGATCACGCGCGGGAGCTCGCTCGCGTAGACGCGGTGGAGGGCTTCGTCGCCGCGTCCCTGCGAGGATCGCTGCATGTAGCCGAGCAGGGCGTCGAGGTCTTCCTCCACGCCGGCCGCCTTGGCGTGCGCGTTGCCAGGCGCCCAGACCACCCCGCCGCTGATCGCGGTGGTGCCGCCGACGGTCTCGGCCTTCTCCAGGAGCGCCACCTCGGCGCCGTTGAGCTTTGCGCGGAGCGCCGCGGCCATGCCGGCCGCGCCGGTACCGGCGATCACGAGGTCGAAGGTCTCTTCACGGAGGATCGGGGGCTCGCTCATGGGAATAGAACGCGTTCTATCGGACGCCCGCGCCCTTGCCAACTCCCGAAGATCCGAGATGAAGCATTTTGTGATACACAGATCCTTGATCTCGTGATCTGTTGTGTTACATTTGTTTGAGTGAGCCGAAGAACCCGGCTCTGGAGGGAAGAAGTCATGGAGAACACCGACACCAAGCGAGAGCTCGAGCGCGCCCAAGCCCACCTCGAACAGGCCGTCGGCCACGTCCGCGAGCTCGGCGAGCTCTGGAAGAAGGAAGGCACCGAGCTCGGCAAGCGCGTCCTCGAGCTCGCCTCCGAGTCGCTCCGGAAGGCCGCGGAGGCCGTCGACGACGTCCGCAGCCGCATCTCCTGAGCGGCCTCGCGCCCTCGCCGGCGCCCCCTCGGCGCGTTTCACCCCCGGGGGTGCGCCCCGCGCGCGCGGTGTGCCCATCCCGCGATGTATTGATAAGGTGAGGCCCAGACGAGGCCCGCCATTCGTACCCTAGCTCGCGCCGTAACTCCTCTCGCCCTGCTCTGCCTCGGCCTGCTCTCGGCCTGCGGCGGCAGGGCGCCTTCGTCTCGGACCCCGGAGCCCGAGGCCGCGCTCTCGACGAGCGAGCTCGCGGCGGCGCGGCGCCATTACTTCTCGCTCCGGGCGAACGATCCCGATCGAGCAGCCCTCCAGGCCCGGATCCTCAAGACCCTCTCGCTCCGCACCACCGAGGTCGTGGCGAGCCGGGACCCCGCGGCCATCGGCGCGCACCTCCAGCAGATGTCGGAGCTCTTCACGCCCGAGGAGCTCGCGGCGAAGACGCTCCCCAAGGTCCTCGAGCCCGCCGCCCTCGGCCTCCTCGAGATCGCCGAGCGCCGGGGTGACGAAGGGCTCGTCCTCGCGGCGGCCTACATCCTCGAGCGCACCTCCGCCGAGCCCGCGCGCTACCGCGCGATCTACGACCGCGTCGCCCGCTGGGGACGCGAGGCGCGGAGCGGCGTGCCGAGCGCCTTCGAGCGCCTCACCCAGCTCATCGAGGTCTGGGAAGTCCACGCCAACGTCACCCCGGCGCCGACCGTCCTCGACACGCTCGCCGACCTCCACGTCGCCCGCCGCGACGCGGTCCTCACCGAGCCGCAGCTCCAGGGCGGCCCCTTCCCCGCCCGCATCGTGGGGCTCGCGCCGCTCGAGGTCGCCGGCGTCTACCTCCGCACCGGCGACGTGAAGCGCGCGCGCGATCGGATCCTCGCCATGGGGCATACGAGCGCCTCCACGCAGCCCTTCGTCGACGCCCTCGCCCGCGCCGAGGGCAAGGACGCCGCGGCCGCCGACGCCCTCGCCGAGCTCGGCGAGTTCTACCGCTCGGCGCGCCCCGAGGTGACCCTCGGCGTCTGCCGTCGCGGCCTCGCCGAGATCCCGAACGACGCGCGCTTCCCCACCTGCCTCGCCCGCGCGGCCGCCGATCGCGGCGACTACCTCGAGGCCACCGCGCACTACGCCGACGCGATCCGCGTGGCGCCGAACGTCCGCGCCATCTACGACGAGGCCATCTCGCAGCTCAACCTCTTCATCGAGCGCGGCCTCTTCGAGCCCGATCCCGCGGCGGCCCGTCAGCTCGTCGCCCACGCCGAGCGCATCGTCGAGGCTCGACAAGAGCACTTCCCGCGGGATCCCTCGCCCGTGCCCGAGGACCGCTTCCAGTTCCTCGTCGGCATGCTCGAGTCGAACGCCGGCAACCCCGAGGAGGCGATCCGCCGCTTCGAGGCGAGCATCGCGGTGAACGAGACCCCGGCGGCGCTCGTGCAGCTCGGCCTCCTCCTCCTCCGCCTCGCGCGCCCCGAAGAAGCCATCGAGCGCTTCCACCGCGCGCTCGAGCTCACGCCGGCCGCGCACCCCGCGGCGCTCGCGGGCCGCGCCGAGATCCTCGCGCACCTCGGCAACGCGCACGCCGTGATGGGCCGGAGCGACCAGGCCGCGCGCATGAACCGCGAGGCCCTCGACACCTGGACCGAGGCGGAGCCGGCCTTCATGGGCGATCGCGCGGGGCTCGTGGCCCTGCACCGCGGCATCCTCCTCGACCACCTCGGGCGCCACGAAGAGGCCAAGGGCGCCTTCGACAAGGCGCTCACGCTCGCGGGCGCCAACCGCAGCACCTACGCCTCGCTCCTCAGCCACCTCGCGACGGGCACGCCCGATCTCGAGCTCGCCGACGCGACCTTCCGTCGGGCGCTCCACCACCTCACGCTCGAGCCCGAGTGGAAGGTCTACTTCGCGCTCTGGGTCGATCTCGTCTCGGCGCGGAGCGGCCAGCCCCGCCCGAATGTCGTCCGCTACGTGCTCGAGCCGCTCTCCGAGGGGCCGAGCTGGTCGGCGCGGCTCTCGCGCTTCGCGCTCGGTCGCTCGACCTCGGCCGAGCTCGTCGCCTCGGCCAAGAACAAGGGCGAGCGCACCGAGGCGCATTTCTACGCCGCCGTGCAGGCGCTCCGCGACGGCGACCTCGAGCGCTACCGCAAGCACCTCGAGGCGGTGCTCGAGACGCGGATGGTCGCCTTCTTCGAGTACGAGATGGCGATGAAGCTCTTGAGCGAGCTCCATCGCGGCGATTGAGCGGCGACCTCCCCTTTGCTAACCGAACGCCCGTGATCGAACCTTCGAAGCGAGTCGAGATGGGCACGGGCTTCGCCTGTCTCCTCGTCTTCGCCGCCAAGCTGGGGCTCTTCTTCCTCTTGGTGACGCTCGTGAACCTCCGCGCGGGCCGCGGCGGCGACCTCGAGCGCGCGGCCGAGGCGGTGACGAGCGACCCCTACACGCTCGCCGCCGTGCAGGGCGTGGCCTTCGGCGGCGTGCTCCTCTTCGGGCTCCTGCTCGTGGCGCGCGACATGCCCGTGCGTCAGGCGCTGCGCCTGCGGCGGCCGCGCGTGGGGCACGTGCTCGCGGCCGTCGTCACCGGCGTGGCGCTCGCGCTCGCCCTCTCCGAGCTCGACAACGTCCTCCGTGAATTCCGCCCGCTGACGGAGCTCGAGCTCGAGGGCCGCGTCCGTCTCCTCGGCGACCCGTCGGTCACGCACCGCATCGGCCTCGCGATCGCCATCGCCGTCGTGGCGCCGCTCACGGAGGAGGCGCTCTTCCGAGGCCTCATCCTCGGCGGGCTCACGAGCACGCGCGGCCCCACGCGCGCGCTCGTCGTCACCTCGGTGCTCTTCGGGCTCGCGCACGTGAGCTTCGGCGCCGACCTCGACTGGCCCACCTTCGTGGTCACGGGCGCGGCCGGCTTCTACCTCGGCGCGATCGCGCTCGCGTCGGGATCCATCACGCCGGCGATCCTCATCCACGCCACGCACAACGCCGTCGCGCTCCTCCACCCGAGCGAGCTCCGCGTGGAGGGCCTCAACGTCCTCGACGATCGAGTCCACCACCTCCCGCCGCAGCTCGTCGCGGCCTCCATCGCGGCGCTCGTCCTCGCGGCGCTCTTCTTCCGCTCTCCGGCTGGGGTAGGGTTCCGCTCATGAAGGCTCCCTCCCACGAACACGAAAAGGTCGGCCTCTGCCTCGGCGGCGGCGGCCTCACGGGCGTGATGTACGAGGTGGGCGTGCTCGCGGCGGTCGAAGACGCCATCGAGGACTTCCGCGCGGCCGACTTCGACCTCTTCGTCGGCGTCGGCTCGAGCGCGCCCGTGGCCTGCGCGCTCGCCGGCGGCGTCTCCGCCCTCCGCATCTACCGCGCCCTCCTCGATCCCGCCGACGACTTCTTCCCGCTCTCGCGGGCGCACCTCTTGCAGATCGACTCGCCCGAGCTCCGGCGCATGGCGAAGAGCGCGCTCGCGGCCTCCCGCCGGATGCTCGGCTCGGTCGCCTCGCGCCACGTGCGGACCGATCTCTGGGGCGAGATCGACCGCTTCTACGACTCGATGCCCGCGGGCCTCTGCTCGCTCGAGCCTTTCGAGAAGCTCCTCCGGCAGCTCTGGAAGCGCCGCGGGATCCCCGAGCGCTTCGCCGACCTCGAGGGCCGCGTCCTCCTCGTCGCGAACGACCTCGATCGCGGCGAGCCCACCATCTTCGGCGTGGGCCACGAAGAAGACGTCCCCGTCACCCGCGCCGTCGTCGCCGCTTGCGCCTCGCCGGGCCTCTACGCGCCCGTGCGGGTCGGCGAGCGCGACGTGGTGGCGAGCGCCCCGAGCGAGGCGCGCCACGTGGAGCTCGCCGTCGCCGAGGGATGCACCACCGTCCTCCTCATCAACGCCCTCGTGCCCGTGCACGCCGAGCGGCGGAGCTCGGTGCCCACGGGCCACGGCCCCGGCGATCGCGTCCGCGACAAGGGGCTCCTCTGGGTGCTCAACCAACACGAGCGCATCGCCACCGAGGCGATCCTCCACTCGGTCGTCGCGCGCCTCCGCGCCGAGGGCAAGGTCGACGTCCACCTCGTCGAGCCCGATCGGCGCGACGCCCTCATGTTCATGCGCCCCTCGATGGACTTCGCCACGCGCCGCTTGATCCTCAAGGAGGGCTACACCGCCGCGCGTCGGCTCCTCGCCGATCCCGAGTCGACCCTGAGGCGCGCCATCGAGGCGCGCCGGAAAGCGCGAGGTGCGTCGTGAGCCGTCTCCACGTCTGGCTCGTCGGCGCCACCGGCCTCGTCGGCAGGGCCACGCTCGAGGCGCTCCTCGACCGAGACGAGGTCGCGCGCGTCACCGCCTTCGTGCGTCGCCCCACGGGGACGCGACACGCAAAGCTCGAGGAGCGCCTCGTCGACTTCGAAGCCCTCGACGCGGCTTTCGACGATGCCGAGCGCCCCGACGTCGCCATCTCCTGCCTCGGGACCACCATCAAGCAGGCCGGCACGCGCGAGCGCTTTCGCCGCGTCGACCACGACTACGTCCTCGCCTTCGCGCGCGCGGCGAGAGCGGCGGGTGCGCGCCGCTTCCTCACGGTGAGCTCGATGGGCGCGAACGCGCGCTCGCTCGTCTTCTACAGCCGCGTCAAGGGCGAGGTCGAAGACGCGCTCGCGGCGATGGGCTTTCCGGCGGTGACCCTCGCGCGCCCCTCCCTGCTCTTGGGCGACCGCGACGATTTCCGGCTCGGAGAGCGCCTCGCGGCGCCCTTCTCCAAGCTCCTCCCCAAGCGCCTCGCCGGCATCGAGGGCACGACCGTCGCGCGCGCGCTCGTCCGCCTCGCGCTCGAAGAGAGCGCCGGAGGAACGCGGGTGGTCCCATCCGATGCGCTCGCACGCCTCGGCGCGCGGGATTAAGCTGAAGGTATGTCGCAAGGGGGTGTATCGCTCGGCCATCCGTTCCGGTGGTCGGATCCAAAACGCTTCGAGGCCGAGGTGAGGCTCGAGGGCGCGCTGCCCGAATGGCTCCGCGGCCGCTTGATCCGCACGGGCCCCGGCCTCTTCCGCGTGGGTGACGTCGAGGTCGAGCATTGGTTCGACGGCTACGGCATCCTCTACGCCTTCGAGCTCGGCGATCGGCTCCGCTTCAAGCAGCGCCTCCCCCGCACGCGCGCGCTCGAGGCCGCCGAGCGCGGCAAACGCAACGTCGCCACCTTCGCCTCCGACACGAAACGCAGCCTCTTCGCCCGCATCTTCAAGCCGGTCCCCGAGATCACGGACAACGTCAACGTCAACGTCGTGCCCTGGCGCGATGGCGCCTGGCTCGCCATGACGGAGAGCCCGCACCACTACCTCGTCGATCCCGAGACGCTCGAGCTCCGCGAGCGCGAACGCTTCGACGATCGCCTCCCCGCGACGATGGGCATGACGGCGCATCCGCAGCTCGATCACACGCGGAGCGCCGTGGTGAACCTCGGCACCACGCTCGGGCCGAAGAGCGCCATCGTCCTCTACCGCCAGGCGCTCGGCTCACGCGCGCGCGTCGTCGAGGCCAGGATCCCGTTCAAGCGCGTGCCCTACGTGCACTCGTTCGGGCTCTCGCCGAAGTACGCGGTGATCATGGATCACCCCTTCCGCGTGAACCCCGCGTCGATGCTCTTCAGCAACCGGGCCTTCGCCAAGCACTTCCGGTGGGAGCCCGAGAAGGGCGCGCGCCTCCTCCGCGTCGACCGCGAGACGGGCGAGGTCACGCCCTACGACTGCCCGCCCTTCTTCTGCTTCCACGTCATCAACCAATTCGACGACGGCGACGACGTGGTCCTCGACTTCGTGGGCTTCGACGACGCGACGATCGTCGACCAGCTCTACCTTCCCGAGCTCGATCGCCAGTTCCCGCCCGCGACCGCGCGGCCGCTCCGCGCCCGCCTCCGCAAGGGCCACGCCCGCGCGGAGCTCGAGCCGCTCGCCGACGTCCGGATGGAGTTCCCGCAGGTGGACTACGCGCGGCGCCACGGTCGCCGCTACGCGCGCGCGTGGGGCACCGCGATCGGGCACCGCGACGGGAAGGACTCCGCGATCCTTCGGATCGACCTCGAGCACGGCGACGTGGCCATGCACGACGAGCCGGGCGTCGTCTTCGGCGAGCCGGTCTTCGTGGGCCACCCCGACGGAGCGCCCGAAGAAGGCGTGATCCTCACCGTCGGCACGCGCGAAGGGCGCGACGAGTCGATCCTCCGCGTCCTCGACGCCGAGCGCCTCGAGCCGATCGCCACGCTGAGCATCGACATCGCGCTGCCGCTCGGCTTCCACGGCAACTTCGCGCGCGCGCGTTGATCAGGGCGGCGGCGGGAGGCTGATGCGGCTCCGGAGCGCGCGCTCGCGCTGCTTCTCGAGCCGCATCTTCCGATCGGAGGCGATCCACATCCACGCCGTGCTCCCCACGCCTCCCATCGTGGCCGCGGCGACGATGAGCAGCGTGTGCGCCGGCAGCCACACGATGAAGGGCGCGGCGAGCACGAAGGCGATCGCGGGCAGGAGCAGGCGCCGATCGGTCACGGTCGCGAGCACGGCGAGCCCGCTCCCGAAGAGGAAGACGTCCGTCGCCATGTCGCGCAGCCCCTCCTGCCCCATCGCGAGGGCCAGCCCGCGCCGGAGGAACATGAGCAGGCTGATCACACAGATGGCCACCACCATCCGCCGGCTGGCGCGGTTGGGCATGAGGTGCTTGCGCATCACGAGCGCCCCGCCCGCGAGCATCCCCGAGAGCAGCGAGGTGAAGGCGAGCGAGTGCCACGCCTCGTAGTGGTAGAGGCCCTGGAGGCCGAGGATCCACCCGCCGAGGAGCGGGACGTTGAACGCGCCCGCCGCGATGAGGATGTAGAAGGCGCGGATCCTTCGCGTGGAGATGTCGTCCTGCTCCTCCTGCATGCGGGAGAGCCGCGCGGCCTCCTGGCGGAGGAGCTCGATGCCCTGACGCAGGAGCGTCACGCGCTCGATCGAGGCCTCGGGCACGTCGGCGAGCTCGTCGAGGAGGGACTCGGCCGAGGCCGCCTCGCCGTTGTCGATGTGGTAGCCCGCCATGAGGAGCGTGGCCTCGATGAAGCCTTCCTTGGCGCGTTCGTTGGCCGGCCACTCCCGGAGCGCCTGCGCGAAGCCGAAGCGGCACTCGGAGAACTGCCGGAGCAGGTGCGACGCCGCCTCGCCCGTGCGATCGGGGCAGGCGAGGCGCTGTCGGATCGCCTCGAGCTCCCGCTGGCTGCGGTCGGCGAGCTCGGCGCTCGAGCGGTGCTGGAGGAAGTCGGAGATGGCGCGCCGGAACGCCTCGGCCGAGCCGTACCGCTTGGTGGGCTCGGGCGCCATCGCGCGCCGCACGATCGCCGTGAGCTCGGGCGGCGCGTCGGCCGGGATCTCGCCGATGTTGGCGCGGTAGGCGGCGAAGAGGAGATCTTTGATGGAGGCGCCCTCGTGCGGCGGGCGCTTGGCGAGGATCTCGAAGAGGAGCCCGCCGAGGAGGTAGACGTCGGAGTGGATCCCGAGGTCGTAGCGGGAGGGATCGACCATCTCGGGCGGCATGTAGGCCGGCGTCCCGAGCACCTCCGTGACCTCGTCGGCCATGGGGAGCCAGCCGCGGTGCTCCTCGCGGAAGCTGCACGCCACGCCCCAGTCCACGAGGTAGACGTCGCGGAAGCCGCCGATCATCACGTTGTCGGGCTTGAGGTCGAGGTGGAGGATGCCGCGGCTGTGCGCGTAGTGGACGGCGTCGCAGACCTCGAGAAGCACCGAGAGGTGCCAGGCGAGGCGATCGTCGCCTTCGGTGAGCCCCGGCGGATCGGCCTCGCCGCGGATGAACTTCCGCCACGACTCGCCCTCGATGCGCTTCATCACGAGGAGCGGCGCGCCGCGCTCGTCGTGCTCGAGCGCGTAGAGCGGGACGATGTTGGGGTGCTCGACGAGACCGGTGATGCGCGCCTCGCGGAGGAGGCGGTGCTTGAAGTCCTCGTCGAGGAACTCGTCCTTGAGGGTCTTGACCGCGACCTCGCGCTTCAGCGGGCGCTGCTCGGCGCGGTAGATCACGCCCATGCCGCCCTCGGCGAGCGGCCCGAGGAGCTCGAGCGGAGCGGGCTGGCTCACCCCGAGGGCCCGCGAGAGCCTCTGACGGAGCCCGAGGCGCGCGGGCGCGCGGAGGCGCGGCGCCATCGTGGGCTTCATCGTCGCGTCCCCGTCCTCCTCCCCACGGAGCTGGCTGAGGTCGAGCGTCGCGACGAATTCGTCTCGACTCAAACGCTCGGTGGTGGACATCGGCGGGACCCTAACACGGAGTTTACGCGCTGCGTCAAGCGGCCGCTAGAGCCCGCCCAGCGCGTGGATGACGATGTAGGTGACGCTCGCCCCGAACCCGCCGAGGAGCACGGCCCAGGCGACCACCTTCCCAACGCGCCCGAGCACGCCGACATTCCCGACGGGCGACTCCACGCCCGCCCACGAGGGGAACGAGGGCCGGCTGCTCGCGTCCGGGCGGCGGATCTCGCGGTGCGTGACGGGCTTGCCCTCGGCGGCCTTGCGGAGCGCCTTGGCGAAGGCCACCGCGCTCGCGTAGCGGTCGTCGGGAGAGGGCGCCGTCGCGCGCTCGATCACGCGGCCCACGTCGGGCGAGAGATCGGGGCGGAAGCGACCGAGCGGCTCGATGCGCCCGCTGATGATCGCCCCGAGCAGCTGACCGTGGTCGGAGGCCACGAACGGGCTCGCGCCGGTGAGCGCCTCGTAGACGATGACGCCGAGCGCGTAGACGTCGACGCGCGGATCGGCCGTGTGCGCCGACGCGATCTGCTCGGGCGCCATGTAGCGCGGCGTGCCCACCACCGAGCCCGTCTGCGTGAGCTTCTTCGCGTCGGCCACGTGCGAGAGGCCGAAGTCGATGATCTTCACCGGCGAGACGCGGGGGTCGCGCGGGAGGAAGAGGTTGTCGGGCTTGAGGTCGCGGTGGACCACGCCGAAGGAGTGCGCGTAGGTGAGCGCCTCGGCCGCGGCGTCGATCACGTCGAGCAGCTCGTCGAGCGAGAGCGGGCCCTTCCGCTCCACGCGCTCGCGCAGCGTCTCCCCGTCGAGGAGCTCCATCGCGATCCACGCCGTGCGCGCGTCGACCACGCCGCAGTCTTCGATGCCCACGATGGCCGGGTGGTTCACCCGCCGCAGGGTCTCCGTCTCACGCCGGAAGCGCTCGAGCCCCACCTCGCGCTTCTTCTCGGGGAAGCGCAGGACCTTGAGCGCCACGGCCCGATCGCGCTCGAGATCGTGCGCCGCGTAGACGAGCGACATGCCGCCCATGCCGATCTCGGCCTCGAGCCGGAAACGTCCGGCGAAGACCGTCCCCGGCACGAAGCTGGCCGAGGGCGTGATGGACGGGTCTCGCGGGCGGTCTGCCATCGGCCGATCAGCGTATCCGAAATCCCGGGCGAAAAGGACCCCGGACGGTGCACCTCAGATGCGCGCGACGTCGCCGACGCCGGGGATCTTGGCCACGCCGCGGATCGCCGTGCGGAGATCGTCGAGATCGCTGACCCGGATGCGGAGCACGTTGACGGCGCGGCCGGCGTCCTCCGTGCGGCACGTCGCCTCGGTGATGTTCAGCCCGTTGTCGCTGAGCACGCGCGTGATGGCGGAGAGGACGCCCGGGCGGTCGTCGGTCACGACGCGCAGCACGACGGGGAGATCGACCTTGGAGTGGGGGGCCCAGCTCACTTCGACGCGTCGGTCGGGATCGAGCTCCATCGCCCTGTCACAGCCCCTGCGATGGATCGTCACGCCGCGGCCCCGGGTGATCCAGCCGGTGATCGGATCGCCGACCACCGGCGTACAACACTTGGCGAAGCGGATGAGGATGTCCTCCATCCCTTCGATGAGGACGCCCCCTTCGTCCTTGGGCCGGACCTTGCGGACCGTGCGCTCGATGAAGCTCGGGCGGAGCGAGTCGGGCTGCTGATCGCTCGGCGGCGCGATGACGGCGATCACCTCGCTCGCGTTGACCTTGCCGTAGCCGATCTGCGCGAAGAGATCCTCGAGCTGCGCCACGTGCATCGCCTCGATCATCTTCGGCAGCTCGGGGCTCTTGAGGAAGCGGCTGAAGGAGAGGTCGTGCTTGCGGAACTCGCGCTCGAGGAGGTCGCGGCCGAGCTTGACGCTCTGCTGACGCCCGCGCTGGCGGAGGTAGCTGCGGATGCGCGAGCGGGCACGCCCCGTGACGACGAAGTCGAGCCAGTCCTTGCTGGGGTGCTGGTTGGGCTTGGTGATGATCTCGACGACGTCGCCGTTGCGCATCTTGTAGCGCAGCGGGACGAGCGCGCCGTTGACCTTGGCGCCCGCGCAGTGCTCGCCGACCTCCGAGTGGATGGCGTAGGCGAAGTCGATGGGCGTGGCGTTGCGCGGGAAGGTCCGCACCTCACCCTTGGGGGTGAAGACGAAGATCTCCTCGGGGAAGAGGTCGTCCTTGACGCTCGCGTAGAACTCCTCCGGGTCGTGGAACTCCTTCTGGAACTCCATGAGCTGCCGGAGCCACGCGAAGCGCGCCGCGTCCTTGGGGTCGATGCCGCCCGAGCCCGACTTGTACTGCCAGTGCGCCGCGATGCCGTTCTCGGCCGTGCGGTGCATCTCGAAGGTGCGGATCTGCACCTCGATGCGGCGGTTCTCCGGCCCGATGACCGTCGTGTGGAGCGACTGGTACATGTTGGGCTTGGGGAGCGCGACGTAGTCCTTGAAGCGGCCGGGGATGGGCGTCCACTCCGAGTGGACGACGCCGAGCACCGCGTAGCAGTCGGAGACGTTCTCCGTGAGGATGCGGAACGCGATGAAGTCATGGATCTGCTCGAACTCGCGCTGGGTGCGCTTCATCTTCTTGTAGTTCGAGTAGAGGTGCTTCTTGCGCCCGCTCACCTCGGCCGCGAAGCCCCGCGCGAGGAGGAGCTTGCGGATGCGCTTGCACGTCTCCTGGACGTATTTGTCGGCCTCGCGGCCGGCCTTCTCCACCTGCTCGGCGAGCTTCTCGTACTCGGCCGGGTAGAGGTATTTGAAGCTGAGGTCCTCGAGCTCGGCGAGCATCCAGTGGATGCCGAGGCGGCCCGCGAGGGGGGCGTAGATCTCGAGGCTCTCGCGGGCGATGCGCTCCTGGCTGCTCGGCGACATGAACTCGAGCGAGCGCATGTTGTCGAGCCGGTCGGCGAGCTTGACGAGGAGCACGCGGATGTCGCGCGCCATCGCCACGATCATCTTGCGGAAGCTCTCGGCCTGCCGGTCTTCCTTGCTGGCGAAGTTGACCTTGCCGAGCTTGGTCACCCCGTCGACGAGGAAAGCCACCTCTTCGCCGAAGAGCTCGGCGAGCTCCTCGCTCTCGACGTCACAGTCCTCGACCACGTCGTGGAGGAGCGCGGCGCAGACGCTCTTGGCGTCGAGCCGCATGTCCGCGATGATGTTCGCGACGTTGACCGGGTGCACGAAGTAGGGATCGCCGGACTTCCGGACCTGCCCGTCGTGCTGCTTCTCGGCGAACTCGTAAGCGCGCTGGATCAGGTTGACGTCTGCGCCCGGATGATAACCCGTGACCTTGTCGATGATTTCCGGGAGGCTCGCCATTCGTGGGGCGCCGCTCGGTGGAAAGTCCCCTTCTTGCGACGCGCTTTTCGAAATTAACACCGGCTTCATGAGCTGCCAAGATCGCGACATGTCGCGCTACCGATCGATCTCTACGGAGCCCTCGTCCCGTCGTCGAATCCTCGGCCGGCTCCTCTTCGTCGCCGGCCTCGCCTTCGTGCTGGTCCAGCTCGCCCAGGGGTTCACCGCCGAGACCTCCCTACGATACCGCATCGGGCCCGATCACGATCGTTTCGACGAGCTCGAGCTCCGTTACCTTCACGAGGGGAGCGAGGTGGCCGGCGCGCGTCTTTCCTTTCCTGGCGGTGTGCCCGCCACCTTCGACCACACTGTCACCCTCCCCCGTGGGGACGTGGAGGTGGAGCTCTCGCTGCGCGGCGCCCACGCCGAGCCCCGGCAGCGGTCGCACCGCTTCCGCACGCCCGCCGAGGGCACGCTCGTCTTCGGGCCCTGAGGCGCTCACCGCGCCGTCACGAAGAGCTGGGTGCCGCGGTAGGTCGAGCCCGACCGGCCCGCGCTCGCGCCGAAGTGGTCGTACGACACCGACAGGATCGCGCTCCGGTGACCGGACGAATCCATCCAGCCGAAGTGGAGGCCCAGGAGCGAGAAGGCGTAGGCGACGTTCTCCGCGGCGCCCCAATAGGCCACGTTCGCGTCGCCGAGGCGATCGCCGAAGGAGCTCCCGTCGCTCCCGGCGTGGCTCATGAAGTCGTTCTCGAGCTGATCGAGCGTGTGCCGCCGCGCCGCCCAGACCATGCGGCGATCGCAGAGGTAGGGCGAGAGCCCGCGGCTCAGGCGCTCGCAGTTCACGAGGCGGTAGAGGAGCGTGTCGGGATCGGCGCCGCAGCGCGAGGTCGCGTCGGGGACGATGCTCGCGGCGTAGGGGAAGGGCGGCACCTCGAGATCGAACGCCGCGAGATCGAGGTCGTCGGCGCGCACGTCGTCGAGGTTGCAGAGCGCATGGCCCCCGGTCGAAACGCCGGTCTCGCGCGTGGAGCCGGCCGTGCCCCAGGCCGCCCAGAGCGCGTCGTCTTCGCCTCCGCCGTCGGCCGAGCCATCGGGCGAAGTCGAGCCGTCGGGTTCCGTCGAGCCGTCGGGGGCGGTCGAGCCGTCGGATTCCGTCCCGGCGTCGGGCGCGGTCGAGCCGTCCGTGCTCGTCGAGGCGTCGGCGCCTGCGTCCCCCGGGATGCCCGGCGCGGGCGGAGCGTCGCCATCGTCGCCGCACGCCGGGAGCGCGAGGAGCAGGGCGAGGAGGAGCAGAAGGGATCGCGCGCGCAGCATGCGGGCCATCATACCCTCGACCAGCGGTGGGCCCTCACCAAAGCGCGGCGAAGAACTCCGTGCCGCGCACGCCGCCGCCCTTCTTCGCGCCGGCGCTCGCGCCCATGTACTCGAAGGTGGTGCTGAGGATGTTCGCGCGGTGCCCCTCCGAGTCCATCCAGCTCAGGTGCATCTGGAGGACGCTCCCGGCGTAGGCCACGTTCTCACCGAGCGCAGACCAGGCGAGGTTCGCGTCGTTCGCGCGATCGGCGAGGGAGCTCCCGTCGCTGCCCTCGTGGCCCATGAAGTCCTTCTTCACCTGGTCGGCCGTTTGCCGCCGCGCCGCCCATTGCGCGCGGAGGTCACAGCGATAGGGCGAGAGCCCCCGGCTCAGGCGCTCGCAGTTCACGAGTCGGAAGAGGAGCGTGTCGGGATCGGCCCCGCAGTGGGCCTGTGCGTCGTGCACCACCTCGTCGGGGTAGGGGCGCTTGGGCACCTCGAGGTCGAAGGCGGCGAGGTCGAGGTCGTCGGTGCGCACGTCTTCGAGGTTGCAGCGCGCGTGCCCGCCCGGCGAGACGCCCTCCTCGCGCGACGATCCGGACGTGCCCCACGCCGCCATGAGCACGCCGGGATCGGCGCCGGGCCCCGGCGTATCGGGCGGCGGATGGCTCGGGAAGGAACCGGACGCATCGTCGCCGCAGCCCGATAGGCCGAGGACCAGGGCGAGGAAGACCGCTTTGGCACCGTGGGGCATGGCGCCGAGCATACACCGCACGCCGTCCGCGATGTGCCCCTACGCGAGCGCCGCCTCGTCGAGCACCTCGCGGATGGCCGTCGCGAGCGCCGTGGGCGTGAATGGCTTGGGCACGAAGCGATAGCCGTTCTCGCGGATCTCGTCGTGGCGCGTGGCGTCGGTGTAGCCGGAGATGAGCAACACCGGGAGGCGAGCTCGGCGCTCGCGGAGCTGCCCCGCGACCGCGATCCCGTCCATGCCGCCGAGGCGCACGTCCGAGACGAGGAGATCGATCTCGTCGAGCGCCTCGGTGGAGAGCGCGAGCGCCTCCTCGGCCGACCCGAGCGCGCGGACGAAGTAGCCGTGGCTCTCGAGCATCTCGGCCACCATCACGCGCACGCCGGGGTCGTCCTCGACGAGGAGGAGCTGATCGCGCCCGCCGAGCGAGGCGCGCGGTCTCGGCTCCGCGCGCGTGGCGAGCGGCGCCTCGCTGAGCGGGAACCAGAGCGTGAAGCCCGTGCCCACGCCGAGCTCGCTCTTCACGGAGATCGTGCCGCCGTGCTTGTGGGCGACGCCGTAGGCGATGGCGAGGCCGAGGCCGGTCCCGCGCCCCGGGCCCTTGGTGGTGAAATAGGGCTCGAAGATGCGCGCGAGGAGCTCGGGCGGGATGCCTGGTCCGCGGTCGATCACCGCGAGCGCCGCCGCCGGACCCGGGGGGAGATCGGCCGGACGCTCCGGGCACTCGCGCCGCACCTCGCGCGCGTCGAGCACGATCTGCACGGGGCCCTTGCCCTCCATGGCGTCGCGCGCGTTGATGACGAGGTTCATGAGCGCGAGGCGGAGCTCGCCGCGATCGACGAGCACGGGCACGGGGCCCTCGACCTCGGGCGCCACGTGGATGGAGAGGCTCACCCCCTCGCCCACCGCGCTCTCGAGGAGCGGGCGCACCGACTCGAGCTCGGCGCGCAGGTCCACCACCTCGGCGCTCGAGAGCCCGTGCCGGCCGAAGGTGAGGAGCGAGCGCGTGAGCTCGGTCGCGCGATCGAGCGCCTCGTGCGCCGCCTCGAAATAGGCGCGCGTCTCGCCGCCGAGCTCGCCGACGCGCTTCTCGACCAACCCGAGCGCGCCGAGCACGATCGTGAGCAGGTTGTTGAAGTCGTGCGCGACGCGGCCCGCGAGCTCGGCGAGCGCCTCCATGCGCTGGGCCTGGAGGAGCCGGTTCTCGAGCTCCTTGAGCTCGGTGATGTCCTGCACGCCGCCGACGTAGCGGAACAGCGCGCCCGTCTCGGGATCGGCCTCGGCGCAGCCGCAGTCGCGCAGCCAGCGCACGCTTCCGTCGGGGCGCACGATCCGGTATTCGACCACGAAGGGGTTGTCCCCGGCGGCCATCACCTCGGTGAAGGTGTCGGCGCGGTCGTCGGGGTGGATGATCTGCTGCCAGCCGCCGCTCGCCTGGAACGACTCCGGCGTGTGCCCGGTCACGCGCTCGAAGCTCCCCGCGATGATCGTCGGGTAGTCCGCGCGGAGGTCGTATTCGTAGACGTAGTCGGAGGCGAGCTTGCTGTAGAGGCGGAAGAGCTCGGCCGTGCGCGCCGCCTCTTGCTCGGCCTTGCGCCGGGCGCTCACGTCCATCGCGGCGCCCATCATCTTGGTGGGCACGCCGTCCGATTGGAGCACGCGTCCGCGGCTGCTCACCCAGTGCGTCTCGCCGCTCGCGAGGCGGATGCGGTACTCCACCGCGAACTCCACGCTGCGATCGCGGATGTGACGCCGGACCTCCTCGAGGACGCGCGCGCGGTCGTCGGGATGGACGACGTCCATGACCGCGTCGAGGGTGCCTGGGAAGGATCCGGTCTCGAACCCGAAGAGCTCCTCCATCTCCGACGTCCAGCGCACCTCGTGGGTCGTGAGGTCCACGGCCCAGAGTCCGATGCGCGCGGTGCGGAGGCCCATGACGAGCTCGTCGGTGTCGAACGAGCGGTGAGGCGACATCGCGCCAACGATCTCCCATCCGGATCGAAATGTCACCTCTTTGGGACGGCCCGCCGGGCGATGGCGCGCGCCGACGCCTGGTCGACGGCGCCTCAGCCCGCGCCCGCGGGGAGCGCGCCGCGGAGGATCTCGACGGGCTCCTGGAGCGCGAGGCGCGCGGCGGCGGTCCCGTCGGCGCGGCCCGCGAGCGGCATGAGGACGCGGTCGCGGACGAAGCGCAGGACCGGGTTCGTGAGCTCGGCGAGACGGCCGAGGCGCGCCGAGGTCTTGGCCACGGCCTTCACCTTGGGTCGGCGGCGCGCGTCGTAGGCGGCGAGGCCCGTCGGCACGTCGGGCGCGCGCGAAAGCTCCTGGACGAGCACGGCGGCGTCGACGAGGGCGGAGTTCGCGC
>JAAYBZ010000001.1 GCA_012744445.1 Myxococcales bacterium
ACCTCGAGGCCAGCCTGCCGCCCTACATGCTGCCGAGCCACTTCGTCGCCATCGAGCGATTCCCGCTCACGCCCAACGCGAAGGTGGATCGCAAGGCGCTCCCGAAGCCCGAGGACGTCGCGCGCCCCACGGCCGAGTACGAGGCGCCGAGGAGCGAGATCGAGACGGCGATCGTGGAGGTCTACGCGGAGCTCTTCGGCCGCCCGAAGGTCGGGATCTCGGACGACTTCTTCGCGCTCGGCGGGCACTCGCTGCTCGCCGTCCAGGCGCACCGGAGGCTCTCGGAGAGGCTCGCGGTGCACATCGGCGTGACGGACATCTTCCGCTTCCCCGTGGTGCGCGATCTCGCTGCGCATCTCTCGGGCAGCCGCGACGACGCGTCGGCGCTCTCGGCGACCAAGGAGAGGGCGGGCGCGCGTCGGCGGGCGATGCTTAGGCGGCGCGATGGTGGTCGCGGAAGCGCGTGAACGCGCGCGATTCCGTGCAAGACTCGCGGCCGTGACGCCGCACGAGATCGCGAGTCTCTTCCCGGAAGACGTCGTCGTCGTCGCCGGTGCGACGACGGCCGAAATGGACACGCTCTATCCCGAGGAGCGTGCCCAGGTCGAGCGCGCCGTCGAGAAGCGACGGCTCGAATACGGCGCCGCCCGCACGCTCGCGCGGGAGGCCCTGGCGCGCCTCGGCATCCCGCCGATGGCCATCGTCAACGACCTCGATCGTGTGCCGAGGTTTCCCGAAGGAACGGTAGGCGGCATCACACACACGCGGGGGCTCTGCGTGGTGGCGGTCGCACGGGCCTCCGCCTATCGCGCCATCGGCCTCGACGCGGAGGGAGCGTCACCGCTCGACGAGAAGCTCTTCGAGACGATCCTCCGCCCCGAGGAGCTCGCGGCGATCCGTGACCTCGAGCCCGAGGCGCGCGGTCGCTTCGCGAAGCTCGTCTTCTGCATCAAGGAGTGCGCGTACAAGGCGCAGTTCCCGATCAGTCGGAAGTACTTCGGCTTCTCGGGCATGCGTGTCTCGGCCGAAGAGGGGCGGTTCGTGGCGACGATGGAGATCGACGCGCCGCCTTTCCTTCGTGGGCATTGCTTCGAGGGCCGCTACCTCGCCGACGCGGAGTACGTGGTCGCGGGGCTCGCCCTCGCGCGATGAGCCTCAGCCGGCTTCGGCGAAGCTCACGCGGTTGCGGCCGGCGCGCTTGGAGCGGTACAGCATGGCGTCGGCGGCGTGGAGGAGCGCCGTGGGATCCGGACCCACGTTGGTGCTCGACGCGGCCCCTCCGCTGAACGTCACGCGGAGCCGGAGGTCGCCCACCTCGAAGACGTGGGCCTCGGCCGCGCGGCAGATGCGCTGCGCCACCATGACCGCGGCGGCGAGGTCGGCCTCCGGGAGGAGGACGGCGAACTCCTCGCCGCCGATCCGCCCCACGAGATCGGTCTGGGCGCGTACGCCGTCGAGGAGGATCCCCGCGAGACCGATGAGGACCTCGTCGCCGACGGCGTGTCCGTGCTCGTCGTTGATCTGTTTGAAGTCGTCGGCGTCGAACATCAGGAGGCTGATGGGGCGACCGGTGCGCTCGGCGCGTCCGCACTCGCGGCGCATCGCTTCCATGAAGTGCCGCCGGTTGGCGAGGCCGGTGAGCGGGTCGACCGTCGAGAGCAGCTTGAGCCGCTCCTCGCGCTCCTTCCAACGCGTGACGAGGCGATCGCCGATGACCCACACGATGAGGAGGAGGAGCCACGAGGCGAAGGTCATCACGCCGTTCCACGTGGGATCGAGCCGGCCGTCGGGCGTGTAGGGGGGCCTCGTGAAGAGCGGAGCGTGCGGCAGGATGCCGGAGTTCTCTCCCGCCGTGATGACGGCCAGCGAGAACGCCGCCACGAGGGCGCCGGTGTGCACGATCACACGATCGAGCAGGAGCAGCGCGAGCATCAACCCGGCCGCGAGCATGAGCCACAGCGGCGTCGAGTAGAGGCCGAGGAAGTACACGACGGTGGAGAAGAAGATCGCGTAGCTGACCGAGAGCGCCCAGACGATGGGGCGATAGGGGCGCCTGCGCTTGCGAGCGTAGAGGCCGAAACCGAGGAGCGTGGACCAGAGGATCCCCACGCCCAGGTTGAGCCAGAAAGAGAGCTCGACGGCGCGGCGATCGAGGTAAGGCGCGGCGGTGGTGTGCGGGAGGATGGCCAGGATCAGGCCGGCCACGACGGTGTAGAAGATGCAGAACCCCAAGAGCCAGAGCGCACGATCGAGCTCGGGCCAATCGATGAGGTTCAGCCCCCGTCGCCCCTTCTCGGCGGCGGCCCCCTTCTCCTCCGGTATCGCTCCCACGATGCAGCTGATTATCCGAAAGAATCTCGGCTGCGCACGCGAAAATCGTGTCGAACGGGACGCGAGACGTTGACGTGACCCGCACGAAACGAACGCCTCGGCGTTGCGGGCGCCTGACGTGTGCCGCAGCTTACACGGCGTGACCGAGGCATCGTTCACGGTTCGCATCGTGTCGTCGATCGCGCGCGTAGGCGCCGACGCGTGGGACGCGCTCGTCGGAGACGACGACCCCTTCGTGGAGCACGCCTTCTTGTGCGCGCTCGAGGAGAGCGGCTCGGTGGGTGCGGGGACGGGGTGGCATCCGGCACATCTGTTGATCGAGGAGGGTGACCGACTCGTCGCCGCCGTGCCGCTGTACGAGAAGACCCACAGCTACGGGGAGTACATCTTCGACTTCGCGTGGGCGAACGCGGCGCACCGCGCGCGGATCCCCTATTACCCGAAGCTCGTCGTGGCCGTGCCGTTCACGCCGGCGACGGGACGACGCCTCCTCCGCGCGTCGTCGCTCGATGCGCGTGCGGCGGCGGCGCGCGTCGCGCCGGCGCTCTCGAAGGTCTGCGAGGAGGCGGGGGTGAGCTCGGTGCACGCGCTCTTCCTCGCGGACGACGAGGTCGACGCGCTGACCGCACACCCGCGCTTCCATCGTCGTGAGACCCACCAGTTCCGCTTCGACAACCCCGGGGTCTCGAGCTTCGACGCGCTCCTCGAGCGATTCCGCTCCTCGGCGCGCAAGCAGGTGCGGCGCGAGCGTCGGGCCGTCGCGGAGAGCGGGCTCTCCATCGACGTCCTCGCCGGTGAGGAGATCCAGGCCTCACACCTCGACCGCATGTACGAGCTCTACGTCGACACCTGCGATCGAAAGGGCTCCCATCCGTACCTGACGCGGGCGTTCTTCGAGATCGCCGCCGAGCGGCTCCGCGATCGCATGGTCCTCGTCACGGCCCGAGACGGCGCGCGCGTGGTCGCGGCGTCGATGAGCTTCGAGAAGGGCCGCCACCTCTACGGTCGCTATTGGGGGGCCGACCACGACTACGACGCGCTCCACTTCGAGCTCTGCTACTACCGCCTTCTCGAGCGCGCGATCTCACGCGGCTATGCGCGCGTGGAAGCCGGCGCGCAGGGCTCGCACAAGCTCAAGCGCGGCTTCCTCCCCTCCGTCGTGTACAGCGCCCACGCCTTCGCGCACCCGGGGCTCGACGCCGGGGTGGCCGATTACCTCGCCCACGAGGCGGAGGAGACGCGCCGCGTGGTGGAGGCGCTCACGCCCCACGGGCCCTACCGACGCGACGCGGGCTTGTAGCCCGACGTCGATCGAGTACCCTGCAGTTCGCACACGATGCTCCCACTGATAACGTACGGCGCCATCGCGATCGGGGTGTCGTTCCTCTGCTCGCTCCTCGAGGCGGCACTCCTGAGCGTCAAGACCTCCACGATCGGGCGCCTCATGGAGGAGCGACCCAAGACCGGAAAGGTCATCGCCGATCTTCGCGAGAACGTCGACCGGCCGCTCTCGGCGATCCTCACCTACAACACGGCGGCGCACACCCTCGGCGCGGCGGGTGTGGGCGCCGAAGCGCAGCGTCTCTGGGGAAGCACGATCGTGACCACCACCTCGATCGTCATGACCGTGGTGATCCTCTTCGCTTCCGAGATCGTGCCGAAGACGCTCGGCGCCCTCTACGCCGATCGCTTCATCCGGGTCGCGGCGTTCCTCCTCCCGTGGATGGTGCGCACGACCTATCCCGTCGTCGTCTTCAGCGACCTCTTCACGCGGGCGCTGCGCAGCAAGCACGAGGCGCATCCGACGAGCGTGAGCCGTGAGGAGGTCGCCGCGCTGGCCAAGCTCGGGAGCGCCCAGGGCGCGCTCCGCGAGAACGAGCTCCGCGTGCTCGCGAACCTCCTCGCGATGGCGGAGCTCAGCGCCTACGACATCATGACCCCGCGCACGGTGGTGTACGCGCTCCCCGCGCAGACGACCGTCCGCGAGGCCATCCAGGAGCACCGGAGCGGCACCTTCTCGCGGATCCCGATCTACGAGAAGGACCTCGATCACGTCATCGGCTATGCGTTGCGCGGCGAGATCCTCCTGCGCGCCGCGCGCGGCGAGATGGACGTCGAGGTGCGCGAGCTCGCGCGCGAGATGATGGTGGTGCCGGCCTCGCTGCCGGTGCCCGTCCTCTTCGAGCGCTTCCTCTCGCGGCGCGAGCCGATCGCCATCGTGGTCGACGAGTACGGCGGGGTCGACGGCGTGGTCACGATGGAGGACGTCCTCGAGACGCTCCTCGGCATGGAGATCCTCGACGAGGCCGACACCGTGCAGGACCTCCGCGAGCTCGCGCGCAAGCGCTGGCTCGCGATCGAGAAGCGACGCGGCGGGAAGTGACGTTCAGCGCGCCAAGTTGGCGTTGACGTACGCGGACTCGTCCGTGACGTCACGCACGAGGTGGGGCGCGAGCCATTCCGGAATGGCCGGCTCGAGCCCCACCGTCGGGAGCTCCACCTCGGCGAGCACGAGGTCGCGGTCGAGGAACTGGTCGACGACCCAGACGTAGCCGCCGTCGTCGATCTCGTAGCGGAGCTTCTCGAGGCGTTTCCCGAGCGTGAGCGGCCACATCTGCGAGAAGAGCGACTCCGAGATCTCCTCCTCGATCTCCATGCGCTGGAGCCCGCTGCCGATCTTCACGGTCCGCACGAACTCGGTGCGGTCGTCGAAGCGGACGCGGCGGAGGCGCTCGTGGATGCGTGAGCCGGGGACGTATCCTTGGAGCAGGTGCATCGCAGGCCGGTCGGCGACGAAAGGCGGCAGCTCGCGGAGGAGGTACTTCCGCTCGGTCTCGACCTCGGTCTCGCGCTCGAGGTGGCCCGCGAGATCCTCGAGCGCGCGGCGAACCCCTTCGAGCGAGGCGCCGTCGAGGTCGGCGGGCGCCGCGGCCTCGAGCCGCGCTCGCGCGCCTTCGCCCGCGAAGCCGGCGAGGACGAGGAGCTCTCGCCATGACGAGGTGAGCGCGCGCGCCTCCTCGGCGTCGGCGAGCGCCTTGGCGCCGTGGGCGCGCAGGAGCCCGGCGAGCACGGCGCCGAAGCTAGGCACGTGCGCGCGGCCGCGGAGATCGACGGGGTGGACGCGCGCCCAGGACTCGAGCTGGGCCACGTCGCCGTCGACGAGCGTGGGCACGCGAGGGCCGTCGCAGAAGCGCGGCGCGAGGCAGGTGAGCGCGAGCTCGAGCTCACGCGCGGTGTCGGCGCTCTCCCGCGCGCGACGATAGGTTTCGCATCGATCGAGGATCAGCCTTCGGATGGCCTCGTCGGCAGGAAGGCGGAGGAGTGAGGAGGCGACCACGCCATCATCATAGCAACCCGCGTGGCGAGCGATCGCCTCGAACCCCGGGGGCGATCGAAGTCGGTTTGCCAATTCGATCCCGATCGCGAAGATGTGGAGTCGTGAAGAGCACGCCCACGGGATCGACCTCGGCTCGGCTCGCGTACGCGGTGAAGCCCCTGAGCTGGCCGAAGCTCCTCGTCCCTGCGTTCTTCGGTCAGGCGCTCGGCTTCGCCACCACCGGTACGTTCTCCTGGCCCGGCCTCGTCGTGGGCGCGCTCTACGTGGTGACGCACCTCCTCATGGTGGTGCTCCTCAACGACTACGCGGACCGGAAGGTCGACGCGATCAAGCGCGAGATGTTCGCCCGCGAGGGCTCGCCGAAGACGATCCCCGACGGGATCCTGAGCGAGCGCGCGGTCCTCGCCCTCGGGATCGCGGCGTTGGCCGCGTGCGGTGCGGTCGCCTTCTTCTCCGAACGCCTCCTCGGCCGACCGGGGCTCTTCGCGCTCGGCGTCGGGGGGATCGCGATCTTCCTCGCCTATTCGTTCCCGCCCCTTCGCCTCAACTACCGAGGCGGCGGGGAGCTCCTCGAGGCGTTCGGCGTGGGGTATTTCCTCCCGGCGTTCGAGGCGCTGCTCCAGGGGGGAACGGTGGAGGCGATCCGGAGCCCGCTCTACGTGGGGACCGTCTTCTTTGCGGCGAGCTCGGCGGTGGCGAGCGGCCTCTCCGACGAACGGAGCGACGTCCGCGGTGGAAAACGAACGGTCGTCACGGTCTTCGGGAACGCGAGGGCACGGGCCGCGATCCTCGCCCTCGCCTTCGCGGGGGCCTTGGCGTGGGCCGCCGCCGCCCCCGCGTCCGGGCTCCACCCGGCCCTCGCGCTCGCGGTGATCGCCCTCGTCGCGCCGAACCTCGCCCGCCTCCCGAAGCTCGCCCGTGGCGCGGTGACGGATGCGTTCGCAGCGCAAGCGGCGCTCAAGGACGAGCTGCACCGCGTGATCTGGCGGGGGACCGCGCTCCTCGGCGTGGCCCTCGTCGCGCAACGACTCTACGAATCGAGCCGCCCATGACCGCCACACGAAATGCTTCGCTCCGCGCCCTCGAAGCGC
Source organism: Myxococcales bacterium (assembly GCA_012744445.1). Lineage (GTDB taxonomy): Bacteria > Myxococcota_A > Polyangia > Polyangiales > Houyiibacteriaceae > JAAYBZ01. The sequence goes on from JAAYBZ010000001.1 coordinate 6,760, forward strand.
TCGACGCACGCATCGAGCGGAGCCTCGAGGGGCCGCTCTCGCTCGATCCGCGGCCGCGCCGGGCCACGCGGCTCGTGGAGCTCGCCGAGACGCTCTCGCCGCGCGCGCGCGACGTCGAGGCCTTCGTCGACGGCATGGTGCAGGTGGCGGGGAGCCAGGTGGAGCACTTCCCCGGCAACATCTTCTGGGACTTCGACGCGCTCGCGGCGCACCTCGCGACGCTCCATCGCGACGAGCTCGCGGAGACGGTGCACATCTCCAAGGAGCTCATGAGCCGCTTCGGCGTGCGCTCCGCGATCCGGTTCCGCTACGTGCACGACTTCATGTACGGCTTCGACTGGGCGCGGTGGGTGAAGCGGCGGCCCGAAGAGCGCCGCGACGTGCCGCCCTTCGGCATCGAGTTCCTCCGCTACTCCCACGCGCGTGGAGGCGAGCTCCTCGCGATCATCGCGCGCGGCGGCGACGAGAAGTACCCGCGGCTCGGCGACGATCGCGTGGCGAGGAACCCCTTCGGGTTCCGGCGCGAGCCGCCCGAGGAGAGCCGCCTCCTCCGCTTCCTCGCGAAAGAGGGCGGCGTGCCCGTCCGCGCGTGGAAGATCGAGCCCGAGGCGCGTTGGGAGGAGCCCTATACCGAACGGCGAGAGGCCGCGGCGCGGGAGCTCGGCCTGCTCAGGGCGACGTCAGACGCCGAGGGCTGAGGCGAGCGCGACGCCGAGGATCGCGGTCGACTGGCTCGACGCGGTCGCGAACACCCAGGGCATGACGCGCGCGGGCGTCGGCGGCATCGTCGCGGCGAAGGTGAGCGGGAGGAGCGACCCGGCGAAGACGACGCCACGCGCGACCACGCCGATCGGGGCGAACGCGAGCGTGAGCACGACGCCGATCGCGGTGGTGACCATCGCGACGCGCGCGGCCCTCGTCGCGCCGAGGCGCACCGGGAGCGTGCGCTTCTCGGCGAGGCGATCGGCTTCGAGGTCGGGCATCGCCGTCACGACGTGGCTCGCCGCGGCGAGGAGCACGGGCCCGAGGAAGGCGGCGAAGGGCGCATCGACTTCGCCGGTCTGCACGTAATAGCCGACCCAGGGGAGGACGAGCCCCACGCCGACGCCCTGCAGCCACTCCCCGTGCCCGCGATGGGAGAGCCGGAGCGGCGGATACGAGTACGCGAGCATCAACGCGATCGCGAGGACGGCGAGCCCGAAGAGCACGGCCCCGTGCGCGAGCCCGAGGCCGAGGAGGGCCACGCCCGAGGCGACGGCGGCGCACCCGATCGTGCGGGGCGTGGCGCGCCCTTCGACGATGACGCCCGAGCCCCCAGAGACGAGCGTGCGCGCGGGGGAGTCGGTCTCGCGATCGGCGTAGTCGTTGGCGAAGACGATGAAGAGGTGATCGAGGATCCCGAAGAGGTGGACCACGACGAAGGCGCGCCACGAGAACGCGCCTTCGAGGCGGTAGGCGAGCGCCTGTCCGAAGAGGAGCCCCGGCGCGATGTTCGCGTGCGCGAGCGGCCGCGAGGCGGCGAGGGCAGTGCGGATGATCTCGCGAGGGCGTGAGTGGGGCACGGTGGGTTCGCGCGCGCCGGTGGCGCGCGGCGGCGAGGATGTCATGTTCCGAGCCGATGAGCCTGGTCGACGAGCTTGCCCGGAGCCGCATCCACTTCTTCACCGGGAAGGGTGGCGTCGGCAAGTCCACCGTCGTGGCCGCCGCCGCGATCGCGCTCGCCGCGCAGGGCAAACGCCCGCTCATCGTGGAGCTCGGTCATCGCGCGACGATGAGCGCGATCCTCGGCGCGCCCTCCATCGGCTACGAACCGCGCGAGGTCGCGCCAGGCGTGCGCTCGATGAACCTCGAGCCCGAAGCGGCGCTCCGCGAATACGTCGCGAGCCGCGTGAAGATCCCGGGCTTCGCGAGGTTCGCGCTCGCGAGCGAGCCCCTCCGTCGGTTCTTCGAGGCGGCGCCCGCCGTCAACGAGGTGGTCACGCTCGCCAAGCTCGATCGGCTCGAGCGCGAGCAGCGCGGCGGGAGACCCAAGCACGATCCGATCCTCGTGGATCTCGACGCGACCGGTCACGCGCTGATGTTCTTCGAGCTGCCGCGCGTCTTCTCGGGGATCGCGCGCTCGGGTCCGCTCGCCGCGCTCCTCGACTCGTTCTCGGCCCTCCTCCGCGACGAACGGAGGGCAAAGCTCCACGTGGTCACCCTCCCCATGGAGCTCCCGGTGAACGAGACGCTCGAGCTCTGCGAGCACCTCCGGCCACGCGGGGAGCTCTCGGTGGGGAAGGTCGTCGTGAACCGGACGCCGCCCGCGCCGCCGGGCGACACCGAACACCCCGATCCCGCCGAGCGTCGACTCCGAGAGCGGTTCTCCTCGCGGAGGGAGCGCGCGGCGCGCGAGATCGCGCGGCTCGAGCGCGCGGGCCTCGACCTCGTGCTCCTGCCCGAGGTGCCCGCGACGCACGACGTGCAGACGCGCCTCGAGGTGCTCGCGGCGTCCATGGAGGGCGCTCGATGATCGTCGACGAGCTCCTCCTCGGGCGATCGCTCGTCGTCTGCGTCGGGCCCGGCGGCGTCGGCAAGACCACGCTCTCCGCCGGCTTCGGCGCGCGCGCGGCGAAGCTTGGACGGAAGGCCGCGGTGCTCACCATCGATCCGGCGAAGCGCCTCGCCGACGCGCTCGGACTCGACGGACTCGACGACGAGCTCGCCTCCGTCGCGGTCCCCGACGGGTGGTCGCCGCTCGCGGCGGCGATGCTCGAGACGCGATCGAGCTACGACGCGCTCATCCGCCGCATCACGAGGACGCCGGAGGAGGAGCGCGCGATCCTGGAGAACGTCGCCTACCGCGCCTTCAGCCGCACGCTCGCGCGGAGCCACGCCTACGTGGCCATGGAGCGCCTCCACCACGTCCTCGCGAGCGGCGAGCACGACCTCGTGGTGCTCGACACGCCGCCCACGCGGAACGCGCTCGAGATCCTCGACGCGCCGGGGCGGCTCGCGCGCTTCCTCGACGATCGCGTCGTGCGCCTCTTCCTCTCGGCCGGGCGCGGCGGCTTCCGCGCGTCGTCCGCCGTCGTGCGGACGCTCTCCAAGCTCGCAGGCGACTCGACGGTAGAGGAGCTCCTCTCGTTCTTCTCGGTGCTCGCGCACCTCCGCGAGGGCTTCCAGGCGCGGGCGGAGGCGATGACCGCACGCCTCCGCGATCCGGCGACGGCCTTCGTGCTGGTCGCGGCCGCGACGCCGACGGCGCTCGCCGACGCCGGCGCGCTCGCCGAGGGGCTCGCGGCCCGCGAGGTGGCGATCGATCTCTGCGTCCTGAACCAGAGCTACGTCGCCGAGCCGGACGCGCCCTCGGCGCCCGTGCGACACACCGACGACGAGGGCTGGGCGCGTCGTTACTTCGCCAACGAGAACGAGGCGCGCCTCGAGCTCGCGCGGACCTTCGTCGCGGGGCTCCCCGGGGCGCCTCCGGCGCGGATCCTCCCGGAGCTCGAGCGTGAGCTACGCGACCTCGAGACCCTGGCGGGCCTCCTCGAGCTCGGCATGGACGACGCGGGCTGAGCTCAGAGCTCGCCGCGCGCGGCCAGATCGACCCACTTGCGGATCTCTTCTTCGATCTTCTCGACGGCGATCTTCTTGAAGGGCCGGAAGAGGAAGGGGACCTCGAGCTCGAGGCCGATGCTGTCGTCGGCGATGTCGAGAGCGCCCTTGAGCGTCACGCCCTTCACGCTGAAGGTCACGTCGGCACGATCGTTCGTCACCCAGGTGGCCTGCGGCGAGTACTTGGCGAAGCGAGTCTGGTAGGACTCCCACGCCTTGAGGGTCGCGCGTTTCGCCAAGTCCTTGTCGAGGCCGTGTTTGACGACGTGTCGCATCGATTCACTCCATCTTCCGCGGGAGGCGATTAGACCCGAAGGGGCGCGGGGTGTCCAGTGAGTCGCGCCTCAGCCCACTTCGCGCTTTGGCCGCCTGTTGCACTCGAGGATGCGCTTGCGGAGGCGGATCGCGTCGGGAGTGATCTCGACGAGCTCGTCCTGATCGATCCAGTCGAGGGCGCCCTCGATGGTGAGCTTGCGCGGCGGCGCGAGGATGATGTTCTCGTCGCGGCCGGCGGCGCGGATGTTGGTGAGCTTCTTCTCGCGGACGACGTTGATGTCGAGGTCGTTCGCGCGGTTGTGCTCGCCGACGATCATGCCTTCGTAGACCTGCGTGCCGGGGCCGATGAAGAGCTCGCCACGCGGCTGGAGGTTGAAGAGGGCGTAGGGCGTCGCCGCGCCCTTGCGGTCGGAGACGAGCGCGCCGTTCTTGCGGCGGAGCATGGGGCCGGCGTAGGGCTCCCAGCCGTCGAAGAGCGTGTTGAGGAGGCCCTGGCCGCGCGTCTCCGTGAGGAAGATGCCGCGGAAGCCGATGAGCCCGCGCGAGGGGATGCGGAACTCGGCGCGGGTGCGGCCCGGGCCGAGCGGGTTCATGGCGACGAGCTGGCCACGCCGCTCGCCGAGCTTGGTGGTCACGGCGCCGACGAACTCGTCGGGGATGTCGGCGACCACGCGCTCGACGGGCTCGCTGAGCACTCCGTCGACCACGCGCGTGACGACCTCGGGCATGCCGAGCGCGAGCTCGTAGCCCTCGCGGCGCATGGTCTCGGCGAGGATGCAGAGCATGAGCTCGCCGCGGCCGTAGACGTCGAACGACTCGGTCTCGTCCGTCTCCTCGACGCGCATCGCGATGTTCCGCTCGGCCTCCTTGAAGAGGCGGTCACGGAGGTGGCGGCTCGTGACGAACTTGCCCGCGAGGCCCGCCATCGGCGAGTCGTTGATGGTGAAGCGCACCTTGATGGTGGGCTCCTCGACCTTGATGCGGGGGAGGGCGATGGGGCGCGCGGGATCCGCGATGGTGTCGCCGATCGCGACGTCCTCGAGGCCCGAGAGCGCGACGATGTCGCCGGCCTCCGCCGAGTCGATGGGCACGCGCGAGAGCTTCTCGAAGCCGAAGAGCTGCGCGATCTTGGCGTCGTAGGCGTTCTTCTCGCCGATGAGGCGGACGAGCTGCTGCTTCTTCACGCGGCCGGCGCGGACGCGCCCGATCGCCACGCGGCCGACGTACTCGTCGTGCATCGTGTTGTGGACGAGGATCTGGAGCGGAGCCTCGGCGTCGTCGCTCGGCGCCGGGACGCGCTCGACGATCGTCTCGAAGAGCGGCGTGAGGTCACGCCCCTCCTCGGCGAGGGAGCGCTTCGCGATGCCCTCCTTGCCGATCGCGTAGATGGTGGGGAAGTCGGCCTGCGTATCGCTCGCGCCGAGGTCGCAGAAGAGGTCGAAGACCTCGTTGAGCGCCTCGTCGGGGCGCGCGTCGGGGCGGTCGATCTTGTTGACGACGACGATGATCGTCATGCCGAGCTCGATCGCCTTGCCGAGCACGAAGCGCGTCTGTGGGAGCGCGCCCTCGGCCGAGTCGACGAGCAGGATGGCGCCGTCGGCCATGCGGAGCGTGCGCTCGACCTCACCGCCGAAATCGGCGTGGCCCGGCGTGTCGATGATGTTGACCTTGTAGCCGTTCCACCGGATGGAGGCGTGCTTCGCGAGGATGGTGATGCCACGCTCGCGTTCGAGATCGTTCGAGTCGAGCACGCGGTCGGTGACGGCTTCGTTCTCCCGGAACACCCCGGTTTGTTGGAGCATGGCGTCGACCAGGGTGGTCTTTCCGTGGTCGACGTGGGCGATGATCGCGATGTTGCGGAGGCGGTCGCGGGGTGTGGCTTCCATAGAGGTTCCGGGGGAGGGGGTCGCTTTACTGAAGCAAAGACCGCCGCCGCACAACCCGCGAATGGGGGGCGCGTGACATGGAGACGTCGTTTTCCTAGGTTTGGCCCATGCCGAGCTGGCCTTTTTCTCCCGAGACGGCCTTCGCACCCATGGAGGGCATCACCCACCCGGGGATCCGCGCCCTCTACCTCGATGGGGGAGGGCTCGGCCTGGTCTGCACCGAGTTCGTGCGGGTGAGCCGGGCGCCGCTCGCCGTGGAGACCGTGCGGCGGGAGGTCGTCCGCGACCCCCGCGCGCCCCTCAGCGTGCAGGTCATGGGGAACGAGGCCGAGAAGATGGCCGAGGCGGCGCGCATCGTGTGCGACGCGGGCGCCGACGTCGTGGACGTGAACATGGGCTGTCCGATGCCGCGCGTGGTGCGGAAGGGCGTCGGCGCCGCGATGCTCAAGGACCCCGACCTCGCCTGCCGCGTCGTGGGCGCGATGCGGCGCGCCACGCCGAAGCTGCTCTCCGTGAAGATCCGCGCCGGCTTCGACGACGCCGACGGCGTGGTCTCCCTCGCGAAGCGCCTCGAGGCCGAGGGGATCGACTTCCTCACGGTGCACCCGCGTCGACGCTGTGATTTCTACGAAGGCGTCGCCGATTTCCGGATCGTGAAGGCCCTCGCCGCCGAGCTCTCGATCCCGGTGGTTGGCAACGGCGATCTATGGACCGCCGCGGACGCGCTCCGGCTGCGCCGCGAGACGGGCTGCGCCGCGGTGATGATCGGGCGGCCGGCGCTCCGCAACCCGTGGATCTTCCAGCAGATCGAGGCGCTCGAGGCGGAGCGCGCCCCGGTGCACCCCTCGGGGGACGACGTCCTCGATTGGTTCGAGCGACTCCGGGGCCTCACCGAGCGCTCGTTCGCCGAGCGGAGGAGCGGCGCGCTCGGCCCGCTCAAGGAGCTCACGCGCTACCTGCTCCGCGCCGATCCCCGGCGGGCGGAATACGAGAAGGAAGCGCTCCGCAGCGAGAGCGTGGACGCGCTCTTCGCCGTGCTCGAGCGCGAGCTCCGCGGCCGGCCGGCCGACACCCTCGATCTCGATGCGTGGGGCACGCTCGGGCTCGAGACGTCGGCCTCGGCGGCGAGCGCCCTCGACGCCGCCTGAGGATCAGGCGTCGACGAAGGCGCGCAGCTCGAAGGAGTCGTCGGCGTTGCGGAGCTTGCGGATGGCGAGCGCCTGGAGCTGCCGGATGCGCTCGCGGCTCAGGCCGAACTCGCGGCCGATCTCGGCGAGCGTGCTCGCCTCGGGGGCGCCGATGCCGAATCGCATGCGGAGGATCCGTTGCTCGCGCGTGTTGAGCGATTCGAGCGCGCGCTCGACGCTGGCCGTGAGGTCGTCCGTGGTGACGGAGTCCATCGGGCTCTCGCTCGACTCGTCCGCGATGAGATCGCGGAGCTCGCTCGCGCCGTCGTTGCCGACCGGCATCTCGAGCGAGACCGTGTCCTTGGAGATGGCGAGGAGGCTCTCCACCTGCGAGACGGGGATCTTCATGTAGCGGGCGAGCTCGTCGGCGGTGGGCTCGCGGCCGAGCTTGGGCACGAGCCGCCGCGTGGCGTTGGTGAGCTTGGTGAGGAGCTCGCAGGCGTGCACCGGGATGCGGATGGTGCGCGCCTGATCGGTGGCCGCGCGGGCCATCGACTGCCGGATCCACCACGACGCGTACGTGGAGAGCTTGTAGCCGCGCGTGTAGTCGAATTTGTCGATGGCGCGCATCAGGCCCATGTTCCCCTCCTGCACGAGGTCGAGGAAGGGCAGGCCGCGCTTGAGGAACTTCTTGGCGATGGCGACGACGAGCCGGAGGTTGGCCTCGATCATCTCGGCCTTGGCGCGCTCGACGCGGAGGACGTCGTCCTCGATGCGCTCGTAGAGCGCGAGCGCCTCGGCCTCGTCGAGGCCGCCGAGGTCGGGCCGGCCATGCTCCTCGTCGTCGAAGGGCGGCGCCGTGCCGCGCGCGCGCGCCGCGATGACGCGGAGGTGCTCGATGGCCGTCTCGAACGCCGGCTCGATGACGGCGGCGTGCGGCGGGAGCTCGCCGCGCGCGACCTCCTCGAAGAGCGCCTCGAGGCCGGGGACGCGGTAGCGCGAGCTCCGGACGGCTTCGAAGATGGCGCGGCGACCGTTCTCGATCTCGCGCGCGAATTCGATCTCACCCTCGCGGGTGAGCAAGCTCACCGAGCCCATCCAGTCGAGGTAGGTCTGGATCGGCTCGGCCCCCGCGGCGCGGAGCTCTTTCTTGCGCTCGCGTTTGGTGGGGTGGGTCGTCTGACCGTGCTCGTCGATGAGCCGGAGCCCGTGCGCCTCGAGGGTGCGCAGGAGCACGTTGATGGTGGCCTCGTTGGGCCCGTACTTGGCGAGCAGCGACGCGGCGTCGTCGTAGTGCACCGCCGTCGCCCCCCTCGACTTCGCCGACTTCGCGAGCGCTTCGACCGCTTCGCGAAGCTTGCTCAGGTCCCCGTTCTTCCCGTGGTTCAAGCGCATCCCCTCCCCGCTGCTCGTGACCGAGCTCGCCGTCACGCGAGCCCCCGCGTTCTTCGACGTCTTCGCTCGAGCGCGTCCCCCCGACACATTCGCCTTCTCGAGACGGCCCCCCACCGACTTTCGATCACCTCCCCCTTTGGAATCGAGAGTCCCTTGCTGGGCGCTGATTTCGACTCGGACGCTATCACGCAGCTCTTTCTCGGGCAATCCGGTGATACGGCGAGTCGTAGGGGTTCTTTTGCCCCCTCGGGGTGTCGCTTCCGTAATTTCGATGTGGCGCATTTCAAAGCTTGGTAACAACGCACCTCATGAAAGGATTCCCGGAATTCGATCGTTTCGACGGGCTCGGCCTCGGCGAGCTCGTCCGCAAGGGCGAGGTCAGCCCGCTCGAACTGCTCGAGGAGAGCGTACGGCGGATCGAGGCGACCAACCCCACGATCCGCGCGGTGGTCCTCACGCTCTTCGATCGTGCCGAGGAACAAGCGCGCAATCACACGAGAGAGGGGCTCTTCGCGGGTGTCCCCTTCTTGCTCAAGGACCTGATCCAGTTCCTCGAGGGGGTGCCCACCGCGCATGGGAGCCGCTTCCTCCGCGACCTCCGGCGTCCCGAGGAGACGACGCTCGTCCGGCGATTCCGCGAGGCGGGGCTCGTCTTCGTGGGCAAGTCGGCGACCAGCGAGTTCGGTCTACTCCCGTCCACCGAAACGGCCGCGCACGGTCCCACGCACAACCCTTGGGATCTCTCCCGATCGCCCGGCGGCTCGAGCGGGGGCTCGGGCGCGGCGGTCGCGGCGCGCATGGTGCCGCTCGCCTCCGCGGGCGACGGCGGCGGCTCCATCCGCATTCCCGCGTCGTGCTGCGGCGTCTTCGGGCTCAAGCCGAGCCGCGGGCGCATGCCCGTCGGTCCCTACGCGAGCCAGGCGTGGTCGGGGTACGTGCAGGAGCTCGTCATCAGCCGCACGGTGCGCGACACGGCCGCCATCCTCGACGTGACGGCGGGCTACGAGCCGGGGGCGGCCGACGCCGTCTTCGATCTGCCGGGCTCGGCGCTCGCCGCGCTCGGCGCCCCACCCGAGAAGCTCCGCATCGCCTTCCACGCCGAGCCCTTCGCGCCGGTGAAGGTCCACCCCGACTGCGTCGCCGCCGTGGAGGACGCGGCGAAGCTCTGCGCCGAGCTCGGCCACGAGGTGATCGAGCGGCCGCCCGCGCACGTCCCCGGGACGGTGCGCTCGTTCCAGCGCGTGGTCTCCGCGCACGTCGCGAACGAGCTCCGTTCCTTCGAGCGCGAGCTCGGCCGGCCCGCGACGCCGGAGGACATCGAGGGGACCACGTGGGTCTCGCGCAAGCTCGGGGAGAAGCTCTCGGCCGCCGACCTCCTCGCCGACATCGAGGCGCTCGACGCCGAGACGCGGCGCCTCGCGCGGCACTACGCCGACGTCGACGTGATCCTCACGCCCACCCTCGGGCAGCCGCCGATCCCGCTCGGCACCATCCAACCCAAGGGCTTCGAGGGCATCGCGGTCTCGCTCCTCCAGAGGCTCGACTGGGGCGCGCCGCTCTCCATCGTCGACCCTTACGCGGTGGCGCTCGAGTCGGTCTTCGCGTTCATCCCGTTCACCCCGGTCGCGAACTTCACCGGGCAGCCCTCGATGTCGGTGCCGCTCCACTGGTCTCGCGAGGGGCTCCCCATCGGCGTGATGTTCACGGGCCGCTTCGGCGACGAGATCACGCTGCTCCGCCTCGCCCGGCAGCTCGAGGAGGCCCGCCCCTGGTTCGACAAACGGCCGCCCCACGCCTACGGCGCCGGCGCCGCGACGGAATGAATGAGCATTCATTTTGCTGTTGAAGGGCGCCGGGGGCCTGCCTACGATGCCCGCCATGCCCATCGAGCAGCGCTACCCCGTGCTCCGATCCCGTGTCGACGCCACGTCGGCCACCTTTGTCGAGAACCGTGAGAAGAACCTGGCCGTCCTCGAGAAGGTCGCGAAGGTCCAGGCCCAGGCCAACCAGGGCGGCGGCGAGAAGTACAACCGCCGCCACGTCGAACGAGGGAAGCTCCTCCCGCGCCAGCGCATCGAGCTCCTCCTCGACCGCGACAGCCCCTTCCTCGAGATCGCGCCCCTCGCCGGCTACGACCTCAAGGGCGAGACGCCTGGCACGAGCGTGATCGGCGGCGTGGGCGTCGTCTCCGGCGTCGAGTGCCTCATCACGGCGAGCGAGGCCACGGTGAAGGGCGGCGCCGTGACCGAGATGAGCATGAAGAAGTCGGCGCGGCTCGCCGAGATCGCGCGCGAGAACAACCTCGTCGGCATCAGCTGCATCGAGAGCGCGGGCGCCGATCTGCCGAACCAGGACAAGATCTTCGTCCACGGCGGCGCGGGGTTCCGCGACCTCACGCAGCGCTCGGCCCAGCGCATGCCCACCGTCTGCCTCGTCTTCGGCAGCTCGACCGCGGGCGGCGCCTACATGCCCGGCATGAGCGACTACGTCGTGATGGTGAAGCAGCAGGCCCAGGTCTACCTGGCGGGCCCGCCGCTCGTGAAGATGGCCACCGGCGAGGACACCGATCACGAGACGCTCGGCGGCGCCGAGATGCACTCCACGCTGAGCGGCGTCTCCGACTACCTCGCCGAGGACGAGCTCGACGCGATCCGCCTCGGCCGCGAGATCGTCGCCCACATCCAGCGGACCAAGCCGAACCTCCCGCCGCCGCGCCCCGTCGAGGAGCCGCTCTACGATCCCGAGGAGCTGCTCGGCATCGCGTCGGCCGACATCCGCGTGCCCTTCGATCAGCGCGAGGTGATCGCGCGCATCGTCGACGGCTCGCGCTTCAGCGAATTCAAGCCGCTCTACGGCAGCACGCTCATCTGCGGCTGGGCGCACGTCCACGGTTTCCCCGTCGGCATCCTCGCGAACAACGGCACGCTCTTCAGCGAGTCGGCGAACAAGGGCGCGCAGTTCATCCAGCTCTGCAACCAGATCGACGTGCCGCTGCTCTTCCTCCAGAACACCACCGGCTTCATGGTGGGCACCAAGTACGAGCAGGAAGGGATCATCAAGAACGGCGCGAAGCTCATCAACGCCGTCTCCAACTCGACGGTGCCCTCCATCACCATCATGACGGGCGCGAGCTTCGGCGCCGGCAACTACGCGATGAACGGGCGCTCGTACAACCCGCGCTTCCTCTTCACGTGGCCCAACCACAAGATCGCCGTCATGGGCGGCAAGCAGCTCGCCGGCGTGCTCGACATCATCCAGCGCGAAGCGGCCGCGAAGCGCGGTGAGACCGTCGACGAGCAGAAGCTCATGGTCATCAAGATGATGACCGAGAAGTCCATCGACGATCAGAGCCACGCGCTCTTCGCCACGGCGCGGCTCTGGGAGGACGGGATCATCGATCCGCGCGACACCCGCACCGTCATCGCCCTCGCGCTCTCGGCCGCGTACAACCGCCGCGTCGAGGGGACCATGCAATTCGGCGTCTTCCGCCACTGACCGACGACGAAGAAGCTCATGAAGACCATCCGACGAATCCTGGTCGCGAACCGCGGAGAGATCGCCCTCCGCGTGATGCGGACGTGCAAGCGGCTCGGCATCGAGACCGTCGCCGTCCACTCCGAGGCCGACGCCGACGCGCGCTTCGTCCGTGAGGCCGATCTCGCGGTCTGCATCGGGCCCGCGCCGAGCGCCGAGAGCTACCTCCGCATCGACGCCGTCCTCGAGGCGGCGCGCCGCACGGGCGCCGACGCGATCCACCCGGGCTACGGCTTCCTCTCCGAGAACGCCGCGTTCGCGCGGGCCTGCGCCGAGGCCGGCGTCGTCTTCATCGGGCCCACGCCCGAGGCCATCGAGGCGATGGGGCTCAAGCGCGAGGCCAAGCTCCTCGCGGAGAAGGCCGGCGTGCCCGTGGTCCCCGGCTACGACGGCGCCGATCAGAGCCCCGAGGTGATCGCGGCCAAGGTCCGCGAGATCGGGTTCCCCGTGCTGCTCAAGGCGAGCGCGGGCGGTGGCGGCAAGGGCATGAAGCTCGTCACGAGCGAAGACGGCCTCCTCGACGCCATCGCCTCGGCGCGCCGCGAGGCCGAGGGCGCCTTCGGCGACGGCACGCTCATCGTCGAGAAGTACGTCACCAGCCCCCGTCACGTGGAGATCCAGATCGTCGGCGACGCGCACGGCAACGTGGTGCACCTCAACGAGCGCGAGTGCTCGATCCAGCGCCGGCACCAGAAGATCATCGAGGAGGCCCCGTCGCCGGCGCTCGACCCCGAGCTCCGCGCGAAGATGGGCGAGGCCGCCGTGAAGATCGGCAAGGCCATCGGCTATCGGAACGCGGGCACCGTGGAATTCATCCTCGGCCCGGACCGGAGCTTCTACTTCCTCGAGGTGAACACGCGCCTCCAGGTCGAGCACCCCGTCACCGAGTGCATCACGGGCCTCGACCTCGTGGAGCTCCAGATCCGCATCGCCGAGGGGCACGCGCTGCCCTTCTCGCAGGCCGACGTGCGACTCGACGGGGCCGCGATCGAGGTGCGCATCTACGCCGAGGATCCGGCGGCCGGCTTCCTCCCGCAGAGCGGAAAGCTCGTGGACTGGCACCTGCCGGAGCTCGAGGGCGTGCGCGTCGACGGCGGCGTCCAGAGCGGGGACGAGGTCTCCATCCACTACGATCCGATGCTCGCGAAGATCATCGCGCACGGCGGGGATCGCCTCGAGGCCGTGCGGCGGATGCGGAACGCGCTGCGACGCCTCTCGGCGCAGGGCATCGCGACCAACCGCGATCTCCTTCTCGAGATCCTCGATCACGAAGCCTTCCTCGCCGGCCGGCTCGACACGCACTTCATCGAGCGTGAGCTCGGCACGGATCTCTCGCGCTCGCCCTCGGCCGAGTCGGTCCACCTCGCCGCCATCGCCGCGACGCTCCGCGCGAGCGAGGAGCGCGTCGCCGCCAACACGGTCGTGCCGCGCGGCGTCCCCAAGGGCTTCCGCAACAACCCGCACTCGCCGGCGTGGTGCGAGTACGAGCTCGGCGAGGACGTGGTCCGCGTCGAGTACCGCTTCGATCCACGCACGAGGCGCTACGACGTCGCCGTCGGGGAGGCGCGGTACGAGGTCGAGCTCCTCTCCATCCAAGGCCACGACGTGAGCTTCCGCGCAGGCGGGGTCCGGCGAACGGCGCGCGTCGTCGCGTCGGGCGAGCACCACTACGTGCTCGTGGAGGGCGCGTCGCTGCGCCTCGTCGAGCGGCCTCGCTTCCCCGATCGCTCTGTCGAGGTGGTCGCGGGCGGCTGCCTCGCGCCGATGCCCGGCAAGGTGGTCGAGGTGCGCGTCGCCGAGGGCGAGACCGTGGCCGCGGGTCAGGTCCTCGCCATCATGGAGGCGATGAAGATGGAGCACCGCGTCACGGCCAAGGAAGCCGGCGTCGTGAAGGAGGTGCGCGTCTCCGCGGGGCAGCAGGTCGACGCGGACGCGGTCCTCTTCGTGGTCGAGCCCGCCGAGTGAGGCCTCTCCGCGCTCGGGCGGGCTCGTCGAGGGCCGCTCCGGGCGATCCGGTGAGCGGTCTCACTTTGCGCTCGGCGCGAGGTGGGTTGTAAGGTCTCCCGCGCGATGCCCGAGAAGCCGATCGTCTACCACATCCCCGTCTGCCCCTTCTGCCAGCGCGTCGAGATCCTCCTCGAGCTCAAAGGGAAAAGGGCGTCGGTCGACTTCGGCGTGGTCGACATCACCGTCCCGCGCCCCGCGTGGTTGATGGAGAAGCTCCGCGATTCGACCTCGCTCCCCGCGCTCGAGACGGAGGACGGCCGGATCCTCAAGGAGAGCCTCGTCATCCTCCGCTACATCGACGAGATCTTCCCGGAGACGCCGATCGCGCGGCCGACGCCTTACGAGCGCGCCGTGGAGAACATGCTGATCGCGATGGAGGGCGGCTTCACCTCGGCCGGCTATCGGCTGATCCTCAACCAGGATCCCGAGAAGCGCGACGCCCTCGTCGAGGAGCTCTTCGCGCAATTCCGCAAGCTCGACGCCTTCCTCTCGTTCCACGCGCCGGGGCGCGACTTCCTCTTCGATCGCTTCGGCCTCGCGGAGGCGGTCTACACGCCCTTCTTCATGCGCTTCTGGTTCCTCGAATACTACGAAGGGCTCGACATCCCCGATACGCCCGAGTACGCGCGCGTCCGGCGGTGGAGGGAGGCCTGCATCGCGCATCCCGCCGCGCAGCAGGTCACCTACGAGGAGATCGTGAAGCTCTACTACGACTACGCCCACGGCGCGGGGAACGGCGGGCTCCTCCCGGGGCGCACCAGGTCGAGCTTCGTCCTCACGCCGGATCACCGATCGCGCCCGATGCCGCCCCGCGGGAAGTACGGGCCCAAGGCCACCGACGCCGAGCTCGGCCTCGTCTGAGACGGCGAAGGCCGCCTCGAGGGGCGGCCTCCGTCCGAGCGGTCGCGAGGGATCAGGCGCCGTAAGCCGTCGCGACGTCCATCGTGGGCGCCTGCGCGATGCGCGCCGCGTCCCGATCGAGCTGCGCGATGAGCTCCTCGCCGGAGAGCTCGTCGGCGGCCTTCTCGCCGAAGTACTTGGTGAGGCCGACCTGCGCGTAGGCCGGGCGGATGCGGTCGCTGAGGAGGCCGATCTCGCGGAGGTTGGGGACGAGGCGGCGGAACATCACGTGGCGGAAGGCCTCGAGGCCGGGCGAGGTGAGCATGACCTCGCGCCATTGCGCGCGCGTGAGCCGGTGCTCGAAGCCCTCCTCGTAGAGCTCGTAGGCCATGAAGCGGTTGCGCATGAGGAGCGCGACCTCGAAGGCCCAGTCCTCCCGCTCGCGGCGCTCCTTCTCGGAGATGTGGTGGAGGAAGTGCTCGCGGAGCGCGAGGACGCCGTAGTGGACGTGGCGCGCCTCGTCCTGGATGACGTACTTGAGCAGCTCCTTGAGGAGCGGCTCGCGCGTGAGCGTGTAGAGCGTGCTGAACGCGCCGAGCGCGAGGCCTTCGACCATGATCTGCATCCCGAGGAACTTCATGTCCCAGCGGGAGTCGCTCATCAGCGCGTCGATGATCGTGAAGAGGTTGTCGTTGATCTGATAGAGCTTCTCGAGCTTGGTATCGAGGTAGCGGTGGAAGACCTCCACGTGGCGCGCCTCGTCGACGACCTGCGTGGCGCCGTAGAGCTTCCCGTCGAAGAACTGCACGGCCTCGGTGACCTGCGCCGCGGCGAAGAGCGCGCCCTGCTCGCCGTGGAGGAACTGGCTGAGCATCCACGAGAGCGTGTTCGCCACGAACTCGGCGCGCTCACGCGGCGCGAGGCGCACGCCGAACTCCTCGAGCTTGGGGAAGTTGATGAAGGTGTGCGGGATGACGGCGACCTCGGGGTTGAGCGGATCGACCGAGATCGACCAGTCGAGCTGCTTCTCCCCGTCCCACTGCGACGACTTCGCGCGGCGGTAGAGGTCGAGCATCTCGGGCTGATCGGAGGGGTAGGTCCAGTCGAAGTACGCCTCGTGCGACGCGCGGATCTTGGTGACGGGGCTCTGCTTGCCCCGCTGGAGGAGCATGCCGCGGACGCCGGCGGGGCCGAGCGAGGCGGCGACCTTGGGATCGCGCACCGAGCCCATGACTTCGATGGCCTCGAAGAAGGGATCGACGCGGTTGCGGACTTTTTCGGGGAGGATCGAGAGGATCTTCTGGGTGTCCATGGCTGCTCTCCTTGAGGGCTCTTTCGAGGAAATCGCGGGCGGGGCTCAACCGAGCGAGGCGAAGAAGTTCTGGATCTTGGCGAGGTGGCTCTTCATGAGGACGCGGTGGATCACGGGGAGACCCCGTTCGATCATCTCGGCGACCTTGTCGGGCGGGAGCTTCGAGGCGAGGCGCGTGGAGACGAGCTCGAGCTCGCGCGCGACGAGCCTCTCGACGATCTCCTCGTAGAAGGCGACGTCGGCGACGGTGAAGCCGAGCTCGCGGGTGAAGCCGATGGCGCGCATCTCGGCCCAGAGCTCGAAGTACCAGACGTCGGACGCGGCGATGACGCGCCTCCCGTCGGGCTCCTCGCGCACGCCGACGATCCCCTGCTCGATGGCTTCCTCGACGTCGAGGAGGTCGACGCCCAGGCGCTCGGCGAGCGCTCCGACGTCGACGGTCTCGACGGCGACGTCGCGATCGCCGAGCTCGGCCTTGAGGCTCTTCTTCACGTCGGCGAGGAAGCGCCACTGCACCGGATCGAAGTGGTGCGATTTGTCGTCGAGGAGGGCCTTGATCGCCTTGAGCGGGAGGAAGCGCTCGTGCTGGAGGCGCTTGATCGTCTTGAGCCGCTCGAGGTGCGCCTCGCCGTAGAAGGCCATGTTGCGGCCGGTCTTCACACCCGGCGGCAGGAGCCCCTCTTGGATGTAGAAGTGGATCGCCTGCCGCGGGAGGCCGGTGGCCTCGCAGAGATCCTTCATCCGATAGGGATAGAGGGATCGATCGACGGTCTCGGTCGTGGCGTGCACGCTGTTCATGCGACCTCGACGACGCAGGACGTGACGGGGCGTCCGATGCAGGTGAGCACGTAGCCCTCTTCCTTCTCGCGCGCGGAGAGGCAGTTGGGTTCGTCCATGGTCAGCTCGCCCTCGACGAGTCGCACGCGGCACGCGCCGCAGCCGCCCATCGCGCAGCTGAACGGGAGGTCGGCGCCGGACTTGAGCCCGGCCTCGAGCAGGGTGCGCCCCGGCTCCACCACCACCTCGCGCTCGCCTCGGCGCGTGCGGACGACGACGCGCTGGGCGTCGGCGGGGAGCGGCGCGGAGGTGCGGCGCTCGGGGTTTTGGAAGCGCTCCTCGCGGATGCGCGCCTCGGCGACGCCGCGGGCGAGGAGCGCCTCGCGGGCGGCGTCCATCACGGGCGCGGGCCCGCAGACGAAGAAGATCGCGTCGCTCGCGTCGATGGGCGCGAGCTGCGCGTCGAGGGTCTCGCGGCCGAGGAGGCCCTCGACGGCGCCGAGCGTGTTCTCTTCGGCGCGCTCGAGCACGTGGATCACGCGGAGCCGATCGGGGTGCGCCGCGGCGAGCTCGACGAGGCGCGCGCGGAAGATCACGTCGGCCTCGCTCCGGTTGCCGTAGAGGAGCGTGAGCCGGAGCTCGGGGCGCGTCGCGAGGGCCGTCTCGAGGAGGCTCATCACGGGGGTGATCCCGCTGCCGGCGGCGACGAGCACGAGGTGGGCGGGCTTCTCGAGCCCGGCCTCGGCGAGCTCGCGCTCGGCGTCCTCGAGCGTGAAGTGGCCGGAGGGGCCGAGCACCGGGAGGAGCTGCCCCTCGCGCACCGTGTCGTGGAGATGGTTGGACACGCGGCCGTCTTGGATGCGCTTCACCGTGACGAGACGCGGCGCGCCGGGGATGGCGGGGCCCGCGAGCGAATACGCGCGACGGAGGCGCTCGCGGCCGACGTAGGTCTCGACCGTCATGAACTGCCCGGCGAGGAAGGCCATCTCACGGCCGTCGAGCTCCTCGAAGTAGAAGGAGGTGGCGTCCGCCGTCTCCTGCACCACGCGGGTGACGCGCACGTGGCGCGTGGCGAGCGGGCTCGCCGAGGGCGCGAGGTTGCGGAGGTTCTTCGGGCGATCGACGACGGGCTCGAGGCTCTTGCCGAGGATCACGCGGCGGAAGAGGGCGCGGGCGTCGCGCCCGAGCTGACCGCCCAACGCCTGGAGGCTCACGCGCCTCGCACCGGTGGCGATGGCCAGAAGCTGATCGACGCGGCGGGAATCGAGGGGGTTCGACATGCGGCTCGGCTCCAAGTGTATACCGTTGCTATACACTTTACGGCAGTCTCGCCGAGCCCTGCTTTCGTGTCAAGTGTCTCGTTACACTTGCGCTCCACCTATCGTCAGGAGGGCGGTTCCCTGCTAATCCAAGCCAAGTGCCGAGCGAGACCATCTGGGAATTCCCGTACGAGCTGCCGCGGAACGCCTTCAACGCCCGCGATGCGGCGCGCGCGGGCGACATCTGGCGCGCCTTCCAAGACGTGGCCGTCGGGGCCGCCGCGCGGGCCGGCTGGCCTCCGCACCGCTTCCGCGACTACGGCGCGGCCTTCGTGGTGCGGAGCCAGATCGTGGTGCACCACCGCGAGACGCGCTTCGGCGTGCGCCTGCGCGGCCAGAGCTGGGTCACGCGCTTCCGCCGCGACACCCTCTGCTCGCGCGAGGTGCGGCTCTTCG
>JAAYBZ010000219.1 GCA_012744445.1 Myxococcales bacterium
GAGGTCGTCGCCCACGAGCTGCACGGTGTCACCGAGGACGTCGGTGAGGTGCCGCCAGCCGTCCCAGTCGTCCTCCGCGAGGCCGTCCTCGATGGAGACGATGGGGTAGCGCTTGCAGTAGTCGGCGAGGATGTCGACCATGCCGGCCGCGTCGACGCTCTTGCCGTCGATCGTGTACTTGCCCTCGCGGAACATCTCGCTCGAGGCGCAGTCGAGCGCGATGGCGATCTCGTCGCCGAGGCGATAGCCCGCCGCCTCGATGGCCTTGGCCACGAAGGAGAGCGCCTGCTCGTTGGACTCGAGCGCGGGCGCGAAGCCGCCCTCGTCGCCGACGTTGGTCGCGTAGCCGGCCTGCGAGAGGAGCTTCTTGAGCTGGTGGAAGGTCTCGGTGCCGGCCCGGAGCGCCTCGCGGAAGCTGTCGAAGCCGTGCGGGACGATCATGAACTCCTGGATGTCGAGGCCGTTGTCCGCGTGGGCGCCGCCGTTGACGATGTTCATGAGCGGCGTGGGCAGGATGCGCGCGCCGACACCGCCGAGGTAGCGGTAGAGGGGGAGCCCCACGGCCTCCGCCGCCGCGCGCGCCGTGGCGAGCGAGACGCCGAGGATGGCGTTGGCGCCGAGCTTCGACTTGTCGTCGGTTCCGTCGAGCTCGAGCATCTCCTGATCGATCTCGGCCTGATGGAGCGCGTCCATGCCCTCGAGCGCGGGACCGATCTTGGTCTCGACGTTCTCGCAGGCCATGGTGACGCCCTTGCCCAGGTAGCGCGACTTGTCCCCGTCGCGGAGCTCGAGGGCCTCGTGTTCGCCCGTCGACGCGCCAGACGGAACGGCGGCCCGGCCGAGCGCTCCACATTCGAGCTCGACTTCGACCTCGACGGTCGGGTTTCCGCGCGAGTCGAGGATCTCTCGAGCCCGGATGTCGATGATTTCCGTCATCATGTCGTCTTCCCTCTCAGCCTGCTCATCGAAGCACGGCGCGCGCTTCATAATCCACCGCGCCCGGCATTTCCAATGCGGAACGGCGCCCTCCCCGATTTGCGAATCCGCCGTGGAGGTGGCTCGGGGCATGCGCTAGCATCCCCCGCAACGTGGCACACCTCCTCTACATCCCCTGGTTCCGCGCCGAGAAGTTCGAGATCCCCGGCATGGAGTTCCT
This sequence comes from Myxococcales bacterium, assembly GCA_012744445.1. Classification (GTDB taxonomy): domain Bacteria; phylum Myxococcota_A; class Polyangia; order Polyangiales; family Houyiibacteriaceae; genus JAAYBZ01. The sequence continues at coordinate 1,157 of JAAYBZ010000219.1, forward strand.
CGCCATCCAGCCCTTCGGCCTGCTCGTGGCCACGGGCGTCCTGGTCGGCGTCTTCCTCGCGGAGCGATATGCCCGGATGCACCGATGGTCCCCCCAGGTCGCGGCCTCGCTGGCCATGCACGCGGTGGTCTTCGGCTTCATCGGCGGCATCGTCCTCAACACCGTCTTCTACTACCCCGAGCGGATCACCTACTTCTTCGAGAACCTCCCCACGTTCCTCTCGGATTTCCCGAACGGCGACTGGAGGGTCCTCCCGTTCACGGGTCTTTCGTCCTACGGCGGGTTCATCGGCGCCACGACCGGCATCTTCGTGTGGAAGCTGCGCACGCAGCTCCCGCTCCTGCCCATCGCGGACGCCGCGGCCTTCTGCTTCCCCTTCGGCTGGTTCTTCGGGCGCATGGGCTGCTTCGTCGTCCACGACCACCCGGGGCGTGAGACCGACTTCTTCCTCGGCGTCGCCAATTACGAGATCGGCCACCCGCCCTACGTCACGCGCCACGACCTCGGCCTCTACGAGGTCTTCTGGTCGGCCGGCATGGCCGCGCTCTTCGTCTTCCTCCTCAAGAAGGATCGGAAGCCTGGCCTCTACGTCGCGCTCCTGCCGACGCTCTACGCGCCCATCCGCTTCTTCCTCGACTACCTCCGCGTGGAGAAGGCCGAGGGCGGCGACGCCCGCTACTTCGGCCTCACGCCCGGCCAGTACGCGTCGATCTTCTTCCTCATCCTCGGCGTGTGGGCCCTCCGCAAGGTGCTCACCGAGCCGGCCCAGGAGATCCCCGAGTCCATCCGCTGGAACCCCGAGAGCGGCGAGCCGCCCCCGCCCACGCCCTACGTGAAGCGCAGCAAGAAGGCCGCCTGATCGCGAGGCCCGGCGGCCGCTACTCGATCGGGTAGAGCCGCCGGAGCGCCTCGGCGCGATCGGGATCCTTGAGCGGCCCGCCGTAGAGCGCGAGGAGCTCGCCGAAGATCTTCCGGTGGCGCGGGCTGCCCGGCTCGACCTCCCGGAGCTTCCGCCAGAGCAAGCGCTCGAGGCCGCGGAGGCGTTGCGCCTGGCCCATCGCCTCCACGAGGACGCCGAGGCCCTCGTGGGTCTCGGGCGAGAGCCGATCCGCTCGGCGGGCGAGCGAGGCGGCGAGGTTGGGCCGCTCGAGCGATCGGAGCGCGATCTCGGCCGCTTCGCGATAGGCCGCGGCCTTCTCGGCGCGATCCCGCGTGGCCTTGGCGCGCTCGATCGCCGCCCGATAACGCGGGTAGCCCTCATGATGGCGCCGGCGCCTGGCGTGCGCCTGCAGCTTGAACAGCAGGAACGCCGC
>JAAYBZ010000220.1 GCA_012744445.1 Myxococcales bacterium
GCTCGTCGGCGCGCTCGGTTATTTCGTCGACATCTTCGATCTCTTGATCTTCCCGGTCACGAGCGTGCCGAGCCTCACCGAGCTCGGCGTCCCGACGGGCGAGCTCCGGCTCGTCGTCGAGCGGATCCTCAACTGGCAGATGATCGGGATGCTGCTCGGCGGCATCTTCTGGGGTGTCCTCGGCGACAAGCTCGGCCGCCGGAGCGTCCTCTTCGGGTCGATCACGCTCTACTCCCTCGCCAACATCGCGAACGGGCTCGTCCACGACGTCGAGGTCTACCGCTACATCCGCTTCGTCGCGGGCTTCGGCCTCGCAGGTGAGCTCGGCGCCGCCATCACCCTCGTGAGCGAGACGCTCCCCAAGGAGGTCCGCGGCTACGGCACGGCGATCGTCGCCGGCGTGGGCGTGAGCGGCGCCGTCTTCGGCGGCATCGTCGGCAACTTCGTCCACTGGCGTACGGCCTATTTCATCGGCGGCGCGCTCGGCATCGCGCTCCTGCTCCTCCGGATCGGCTTCAGCGAGAGCAAGATCTTCGCCACCGTGAAGCAAGAGGGCGAGGTCTCCCGCGGGAACTTCCTCGTGCTCCTCTGGCCGCCCAAGCGGCTCCTCCGCTACCTCTCCTGCATCGCCATCGGCCTCCCGCTCTGGTTCGGCGTGGGCATCCTCGTCACCCAATCGCTCCACCTCGCCAGAGAGCTCGGCGTGACCGACGTCATCAAGCCCGCGACGGCCGTCGCCGTCTGCTACGCGGGCCTCACCGTGGGTGACTTCGCCTCGGGCGTGCTGAGCCAGATCCTCGGGAGTCGCAAGAAGGCCATCGGCACCTTCCTCGCGCTCACCACGCTCTCGATCGTCTTCTACTGCTCGATGCACGGCGCGCCGGGCTGGCTCTTCTACGCGGCCTGCGGCTTCCTCGGCTTCTCGCTCGGCTATTGGGCGGTCTTCGTGACGGTCGCGTCCGAGCAGTTCGGCACCAACATCCGCGCCACCGCCACCACGACCGTGCCCAACTGGGTCCGCGGCGCGCTCGTGCCCATCACCATCCTCTACGACGGGCTCGTCTCGTCCGGGCTCTCCCTCGTGGAGAGCGCCTTCGTGCTCGGCCTCGGCCTCGTCGCCGTCGCCGCGCTCGCGCTCCGCGGCCTCGAAGAGACCCACGGGCGCTCGCTCGACTTCGTCGAGTGAGCCTCAGCGCGCCTCGACCGGGGGATCGAAGCCGAGGAGCGCCCGGAGGCTCGCGGCGAAGAGGCTGCCGTGGTGGTGCGCCGCCTCGTAGCGATACCTGGCGCCGTAACGCGCCGTGAGCTGCGCGTACGCGTCCGCGGGGAGCGCCGCGTGGAGCCTTTGCCGGAGCTCGACGCGCTCGGGCGTGCGACCGGCCGTCTCGTGCGGGAGATCGGGGTTGGCCTGGACGAGCTCGAGCTCGACGCCCTCGGGCGGCGCCTCGCGCATCAGCCGCTCGAAGAGCTGCGCGTCGCGCCACCAGAGCGAGGGGTCCACGGCGACGTAGCGGGCGAAGGCGCGCGGCCGCTCGAGCATCGCGTAGAGCACGAAGAGGCCGCCGTACGAATGCCCGAAGAGGGTGCTCCGCCGCCAGTCGATCGGCGCGCGCCGGGCCACCTCGGGCTTCACCACCTCCTCGACGAAGCGGAGGAAGGCCTCCGCGCCGCCGTTCTCGCGCTCGCTCGAGAGCGGATCGGGCGCGCGCAGCCCCTCGCGCGTCGTGGGCGTGTAGTCGAAGGCCCGCTCGCGGACGGCGAAGTCGCGCGTCCCCCGATAGCCGAGCGCGACGACGGCGACGTCGAGCCGCGCTCCTGCCCCGAGCGCCTCCTCGAGGAGCGCGCTCACGCGGTTTCCGTCGAGGGCGAGGACGACCGGATAGCCCTCGCGGGGCGGCGTCCCCGAGGGGACGAAGACGTCGATCTCGTGCTCGTGCCCGCTCTCGGGCGCGACGAGATGGAAGCGGACGCGCCTCGTCGCCTGCGCCGACGCCTCCGTGGCTCGCGGCGCGTCGACGTGCGGCCCGCTCCCGCCGCACGCGGCCAAGATCGCGCCGAGCGCCCCGAGCCGGAGCGCGCGCCGTACGGAGGTCTTCCTCGAGAGCACGCCGGAGGATGGTCCGCCCGCGGGCGGAGGCAAGCCTCCGACTCTCAGCTCACGAGCTCAGTGCTCGCTCATGTGAGCCTGCATCTCCTCGGGCGAGACGTCGCGCTTGTGGGTCATGATCGACCAGTACTGCCCGAAGGGGTCGCGGATCATCCCCGCCCGGTCGCCATAGAAGTGATCTTCGAGGCCACGGATCACCTCCGCCCCGGCGTCGACCGCGCGCTGGAAGGTCGTGTCGCAGTCCTCCACGTAGAGGCAGATCATCGAGCTCGTGGGTTTCCACTCGTCGGTCGCCTCCGAGAGCATCACCACCGAGTCGCCCACGTCGAGCTCGGCGTGGCGGATCACCCCGCGCTCGTCCTCGACGCGCAGACGCGTCTGCGCGCCGAAGGCCTTCTCGTAGAAGCGGATGGCGGCGTCCCCGTCGGAGACGACCAGGTAGGGAGTGATGCTCCCGTATTCGTGCGGAACGGCTTCGACTTGCGGCATGGCCTCCTCCTCCTCTCGCAGGAAACCTAGAGCCGCGTCGGCTCACGTAGAGCCCTCGACGGGCTCGACGCGCGAAAGGAGCTTCGATTTGTAGAGCGAGGGGAGCCAGAGCACCGTCGCGCA
>JAAYBZ010000221.1 GCA_012744445.1 Myxococcales bacterium
GAGCGCGTGACAGAGCTCGTGGAAGATCATCTGCGCGAGGCAATCGTCGGGATCGAGCGTCTCGCGCGTGCCGAGCGTGAGCGTGCCCTCTCCGTCGGTGGAGGCGTAGACCTCGTCGCTCCGCTCGACGCGCAGCCCGAACGCGCGCGCGACGGCGAGCCAGATCGCATCGAGCGGGTCCACGTAGGCGTGCCGGGGGGTCCTCATGTCCGCGCACCATACCGCCGAGACCGGCCGCCATCGACGCGCCGCCGCCCCCTCGGGGCCCGGGGCTTGTCCTGAGTCGTGCCCCGGGGCGAGACTGCGGGCGATGGAGGTCCGGTTCATCGAGGCGCCCGCGCTCCCGCGCTGGCTCGAGCCGCAATTCCCGTTCCGGCGGCGCATGGCCCGCGTGGGGGAGCATGCGATCCACTTCGTGGACGAGGGCGAAGGCGGCCCCGCCATCTTGCTCTTCCACGGCAACCCCACCTGGAGCTTCCTCTGGAGAAAGGTGATCCACGCGCTCGCCGGAGAGGCGCGCATCATCGCCCCCGATCTCTTCGGCCTCGGGCTGAGCAGCAAGCCACGGCGTCCCTCGGCGCATACGCTCGAGGCGCACGTCGAGACGATGCACGCCCTCGTCGAAGCGCTCGGCGTGGAGTCGATCGTGGTGGCCGGGCAGGACTGGGGCGGCCCGGTGGGGATGGGCGTGGCCTCGCGCTTCCACGGCACCGTGGCCGGCCTGCTCATCTCCAACACCGCGGTCCTCCGGCCCGCCCGCCCCTTCCGGCCCAAGCCGTTCCACAAATTCTCCCACGTCCCGGTCGTGAGCGATCTGGCGTTCCGGGTGGGCAGCTTCCCCCTCCCGGTGCTCCACAAGGTGCAGGGCGATCCCGCGAGCATCGGCGAGCTCGAGCGACGAGCCTACCGATACCCACTCCGAAGGGTGGTCGATCGCGCCGCCCCACTCGGGCTCGCGCGGATGGTCCCGAACGCCGAGTCGCACCCCTCGACGCCCGTGCTCGATCGGATCGGCGCCTGGGTCGAGTCCTACGAGGGCCCGATCGAGCTCGTCTGGGGCACGAAGGATCCCATCTTGGGCAAGGCGCTCGGCCGTCACGCACGGGCCCTCCCGCACGCGCGCGTCACCGAGACGAGCGCAGGGCATTTCCTCCAAGAAGAGGTCCCGGACGTGCTCGCCGCGGCCCTCGCGCGCCTTCTTCCATAGACGGAGGTCCATGCTAAGAAGGGGCCCCGAGAGTGATTTCCTCTCCAATTTACAACTTGGATATAGGAATTCACCTGGACTTGAGGCTTACTAGGGGTGTCGGGCAGACAAGCAGGGGAAGCGGGTTCGGAGATGGCAGCGAGTTGTGACGATCCGTACTCCAAGGGAAGTGGCTCGGAGAGGAGCACGGCGTGGACCCCCGCGCAGGGGATCCCGCCGCGGCGTTCTTCCTCTTCGTCGTTCGTGCCCCCGGCAAGCGAATACACGAGCGGGATCCAGCCGGTGGGGAGCGCGCCGGTCCGCGAGCGACGTGGGAGCGTCACGGTCAGCCTCGAGGCGGCCGCGCTCCTGAGCTCGAAGCTCGCCGCGCCCGCCGACGTGCGCGGCGCCGCCCAGCTCCTCGAGCGTTCGCTCCACGTGCCGGCGCGCGCCTCCATCTTGCTCGTCGTCTCCACCGAAGAAGAAACCGGCCTCGGCGCCGCCATCCTCTCGGCCGCGAACGAGCTCCAGATCCACCCGCTCGTCTACCTCGTCGATCCGCGCGAGCCCCTCAACGCCGCCTTCCTCAAGCGGCTGTCGCTCCAGGTCGAAGAGGTCGCGGCGTGCATCGCGATCCAGGCGGCGACGCCCTTCGCGCCGGCGCTCGTCGAATGCCTCGCCGCGCACGCCTCGGCCGTCTTCCTCGAGGTCCCGAGCGACGCGGTGGCGCGCCAGGCGCTCCGCGCCGATCTCGAAGAGCTCCACCGCCTCGGCGTGAACCTCGTGCGGCGCGCGTCCTCGACCTCCGCCGTCGAGTTCCTCTCCGGCCTCGACGCGGTGCTCACGGTCGAGCTCCACGAGGGCCGCGCGCCGGTCCACCACGGCGGTGAGCCGGCCGCGGGCAAGCCCCTCCGCCTCCCGGCCGGACAGCTCGTCTTCGAATGCCTCGGCGCCGACGGCACCCTCTCGGTGGACGGCGGGATCTGGCTCGAGGGCGGCGCGGTGCTCGGGCGCGGCTCGTCCACCAAGCTCCACGTCGCCTCCGGCTTCGTCGAGAACGTCACGGGCTCGAACGCCGACGAGGTGAACGAGGCGCTCCGCAAGGATCCCTCGCTCCGGCGCGTGAGCGGGCTCGGATTCGGCACCAACACCAGCCTCGTCGCCGGTGTGGGCGTGCGCGAGCTCGACCTCTGCATGCCCGGTGCCTACGTGCTCCTCGGCGCGTGGACCGACCCGCGCACGATGGTCGCCGCCGTCCCTCGTCGCCCCGGCGTCCGCGCGGGCAGCGAGACGTGGATGGGACGCGGGCGTTGGGCGCGCGAGCTCCTCTGAACGAGCGCGACGCGGATCAGCCCGGCGTGCCGCAATAGCCCGCGCCGGAGCAGCCGCTCGCGGCGCCGCCGGTCGGGCATTCTTCCGCGACCCCGCACGGGATCGTGCACCGCGCCCCGGCGCCGAGGAGGGTGCGGCAGAGCCCGCCCGGCCCGCAGGTGGCGTCGTCGCC
>JAAYBZ010000034.1 GCA_012744445.1 Myxococcales bacterium
CCCCCGATCGGTTTCAGGCTACGCAGGAGGAGGAAACCCGTCGTCGAGCGACCTGGTACTACAGTCCCACGGCCTTGTCGGAGTTCAAGGCCGTCTTCCTCGACGCGGCATGGCAGCAAGGCTTGCTGGCGAATCTGGAGGCGCCGACTGAGTACAGCAGCCCGTACGCGGCCCCTCTCTTCGCTGGCGTGCAGCCCAGCTCGACGGGGTTCGGCGAGCGCGAAGCGTTCCGACACTACCTGCACTGCTTGCGGCACCAGGCCCGACAGGCGAGGCGCGCGACCTTCGACGAGACCCTCGCCCATCACCGGCAGCTTCTGGACTCGGGCGAGCAACTGGTCACGTTGCTTTCCAGCCGCGGTGTCCTCTCGCAGGGCCGAGGCTTCGGAGAGATCTTCGATGTCGTGAGGTCGGCGTTGACGATGTTCGAGGCCACGCGCGGGCCGACGCTTCGACGAGCGTGGGGGCGCTTGTAGCTGTCGACGTAGGCCGGGGCCAGCGCGGCTCGTCCTGAGCATCGACGACCGCGCCACGTTAAATAGGACTCTCGGCTTCTCGGTCGAAGACGCTCGGCCGTTAAATACGGCCCCGTGCTCTCTCCCCGCTCTCCGCTCTGGAGAGCACGGTCGGCCCCAAGACGGGGTGCCGGCGAGGTCACCCGTGCTCTCTGCCGCCGCGTCGCCGAGAGCGGCGCGCGCCGACCACGACGCGCAAACCCCCGCGAAACCTGGCCCAGAAGCGCGAAGGCCCCGGCGGTTGCCCGCCGGGGCTCGCTGTTGAACAACCGCCCGACCGGGTTGGTCGGACGGGGTGAATGGCTCTCATTCTTGGGCTCGGTTAACTGACCCGGCTGTTAACTACGGGCGCCAGGAACCACAACGATTTCCACTGGGTACATGCCAAGGTCACGGTCATCCTTAGCGTCATGATGTGGCGGTATGACGACGTACTGGCGGATAGACGCCCCACTTCAGAACCGCTCCGCCACCCGGTAGTACGCATCCTTGCGCGCGCCGTGCTTCACGAGCAGGCCGTCGTGGACGAGGCGCTGGAGGCGGCGCTGGAGGGTGCGGAGCGGCGGGCGGGGCTCGGGGAGCGCGGCCAGGATCTTGGGGCTGGTGAGGCTGCCGCTTCGCTCGATCGCCTCGAAGATGTGGCGGTCGAGCTCGTCGGGAGGGCGCACCATGAGCCACGGCAAGCGCTCCTCGCGGTCGTGGTAGCGGTCGAGCCTCCCGCGAAGGTCACCGATGGCCAGGGCGACCTGGTGGACGAAGTGATTGAAGAGATCCGTGAGCTCGCCGGTGTCGTCGGCGGCGCGGACGACGTCGCGCCGCAGGGAGAGCGCTTCCTGCCCGCGCGGGTTCTCGGCGAGGACGAGCAGGCCGTACGGATCGAACCGGCCCGCGCGAAGCTCGTGGTTGATGGCGGTGTCGATCGCCGGGCGCTCGTAGCTGTGGGGAAAGAGGATCGAGAGGCCCCAGTGGAGGACGGCCGCACGCAAGAGTCCATTGTCGGAGACGAGATCGTCGGCGTCCATCCAGGCGTACAGGCGGCGCACCGGCTCGGGGACCTGCACCGAGCCGCGGTGGAGCTCGAGAAGGCGCTCGCGCGGGCGGCCGGCGAACTGCGACCACAACGTGGCCGCGCGCTCGTGGCCGTGCCGAGCGAAGTCGAGGTAGGTCGCGAAGGTCTCTGGAGTCGTCGGGTCGCCGCGCTCGGCGTAGTAGCGTGCCGCCTCGCAGAGGATCGCTGCCTGCCGGATGCGCATCGCGAGGATGTGCTTGCGCGGAGGGAGCACGGCGCCGGCGAGCACCGCCTCGATCTCCTCCAGCCGGACGGTGTGCCCCGCGCGGGCGACGAGCTGCGCGATGCGGAGCTTCTTCGCCTCGGCTTCGAGGCGCTTTCGGCCGAAGTGGGACAGGCGCATCCCCTCGATCGCACCGGCGCTGCGCGCAGCCCAGGCGACCGAGCGCACGAGCGTCGGCGTCACCGAGTAGCGCAGGTCCCCGAGGGGAATCTCGGTGGGACGTTCGATGATGACGGGCGGGCGGCGCGGCATGGTCAACGGGGCAGCCCGAGCTCGCGGCCGAGAACCTGCGCGACGAAGCTGTGTCCGCTTTCGGCGAGCTTGCGGATCCGCTCCTTCGTCTCCGGCCCGCGGCCGAGCGCTTCGGCGGCCTTCATCGCAGACGAGTAGGCCATCCAGACGTCGGTGCCGGTGATCTCGTAGCCGAAGCCCTGCGCCAGCCAGTCGAGCGCGGCGTAGCCGGCTTCGACGGCGAACGCGGGCTCCTTGGTCACGTGGTCGCGCGCGGCCCGTGCGAGGGTCTTGGGATCGCAGGGCGAGGCGCGGGCGAGCTCGATCGCGGCGTCGTAGAGGCCGAGCTCCTTGGCGGCCGTGAACCACTTGCCCTCCTCGCCCGGAGTCGCGGCGACGAGATCCGCCAGGATCTGCTCGGGGCGCTTGTGAGGGTACTTCTTCGCGACCGCGCGAAACGTGGCGAGGTACGTCCCGCCGCGGTTCGCGCGCAGGCCGTAGCGCGTGTACGCCTCGTCGACGAGCCCGGACGAGAGGAGCATCTCTTCGCAGAGCGCGTCGACGTCGGCGTCGCTCGTCCACGGGCCCCGCGAGGACTCGGCCATCCGGATCGCCTCGGACTTCTTGCCCATCGCACCGAGCGCCTTCACGGACCACCGCTTGTAGGGCCAGAAGGGCTCGTGCGCGAGCACATCGAGGATGTCGGCGTAGCGCTCGGCACGGTAAAGCGCGGCGAGGCATGCGGTCGTGCCGTGGAAGTGGCCGCGCAGGTCCTTGTCGGGGCTCAGCGCCATCCGGGTGATGCCCAGGAGCCGGTCGGCCCACGCCGAGGCGACCTCCTTCGAGCCGCACAGCTCGCCCCAGTGGTCCGCGAGCCGCTCGATGTACGGGATCTGGTCTTCGGCGTGCGCCTCCCAGAGCCGCTCGAGCCACGCCTCGCGCGTTCCCGCGTCTGCCGGCGCCTCGGCGAGGATCGGGACCAGATCCTCGATGGCGCGGTTCACGGCGGTGCCGATGGCGCCCGACGAGCCGTCGACGTGCTCGATCGCCGGAGACACCCGCTCGAGGAAGAGCACGGCGCCCTCGGCGGCGAGCACCGGATCGTGGCGGGCGACCTTCTTGATCTCGCTCACCGCCTGCTTGATGCGCTGGATGGCAGGCTGCGACTTCCAGCCGAAGGCGTGGCGGCGGAAGCGGGTCTTAAGCTCCCATTTGTGGGGGGAGCCCGATGACGTTGCACCGCTTCGTGAGGCGCCGCTGCCGGATCGCGATCTTTTGCGCGTGGCGGTCATGGACGGCAGCACCTCTTGTGCTTCTTGCCGCTGCCGCACGGGCAGGGCTCGTTCGGCCCGACCTTCGGCTGTGCCCGGCGAAACGGCTCCTCCTTCGGAAACGCAGGACGTAACGACGGATCGTCGTGCTCTTCGCTGCGGACCTTGGCGTGGTCGGGGTGCGCTGGATCGTCGACGACCCGCTTCCACATCTCGTAGTGGCGGACGAGCCGGTCGTGATACGCGCGGTCGGTGGCGATCATCTTCTCGAACATGTCGAAGAGGACGTCCGACACGTCGCTCTGTGGGTTGATGGGATCCAGGAACATCTGCGGCTCGTCATCGAAGGGAGCCCTTGGCGGCTCGAACGCGTAGTTGATCGTGGCCGCGACACGCCGGCCCTCCGCCCAGTACACCTGCAGGAGCACGCGGCGACAGTCGCACCTCGGCTCATGACAGTAGAACTCGCGGAACAGGTACGCGCCCTTCGGAAGCTGGTGGTGATCGAGCGCATGGATGACCCGCACCTCGTTCTTCGCGAGGTCGGGAAAGACCGTGTCGAACGGCATCATGGCGAGGACACCCTCCGCTTGTACGCATCGAAAAACCCGCGACGCCTCGCGTGCGCCTTCCTGAGCGCCGCGAGCCGCTCGTCAAACCGGGGCAGTGAGCCGTCTCGGCGCGCCAGATCCCTGAGGTCCACAGCGAGCGCCACGGCCTTGTCGTAGGAGCGGGCGTCGATGAGCTTCTCCAGATCGGACCACGCGGCCTGCTCCCTCTTGGCGAGGCGATCGAGGGCCTTCGCCCGAGCGCGGGCCGCGGAAGCGCGAGCCCGCTCCTTCGCCGCGGCCTCTCGTTTCAGGCGCGCTTCGCGAAGCACCTCGGCCCGCGCGAGGAGGTCGCCCGCCGTGCGCCGCGCGATCGATGCTCCGTTCCTGCGGCCCTTCCGGAAGGCCGCGCGCAGCTCGAGTCCCAGCGCGAGGTCCGGGCTCTCGATGGCGCGCAAGAGCCACCGTTCCTTCTCCGCAGCCCCGAGAGCCTTGACCCACGCGCGGAGCGCCCGCGTGTCATTGGATCGTGCGGCGCTCGCCTCCGAGGCGGCCGCGATCAGATCCGGGTCGACCCGCAGGAGCTCCGCGAGGCTGGCAACCGGAGCGGCGAGGTCCCCAAGACCGGGCGGCACGGGCGGCTCCTTGCGCCGTTCGTCCACCTCGCCGCTCTGGACGCTGCCGAGCCACGCCACGTAAGCGGCGCTGAGATCGCCTTGGAGGATCTGCGATCGGAGGGGCGTGAGCGCTGCGAGCCGCCCACCCTCGAACCATTCCTCGTCGTCCCCGCGCTCCTCGTCGTCGCTCCAGAAATCGAGGACGACGAAGGCGCCGGTCTTCGAGAGCTTGGCTCGCGGGGTCGTGAAGTAGGGCTTCAGGGCGGCGGTGTCGACGCTCCGTGCGGGCAAGCGCAGCATGAAACGTCGCGTGCCCCAGTTCGCGAAGTAGAGGTGCGCGTCGAAGTATCGCGCCAGGAGCGTCGCCGGATCCGCCTTGAGATCACCGAAGTGGTACTCGTTCCAGAACCGGGTCGGCGAGATCTCCGCGCGCGTGGAGATCGCGCGCAGCTCCGCCATCTCCTTGGAGGTGAGCCGGCGATCCAGGGCGACGAACTCGTAGCACTGGTACTCGCTCATGACTCCTCGTTGCTCCCCGAGAGCCGCAGCACCCGCTCGGCCTCCTCGCGCTCGCGCGTGAGCTCGGCCTTGAGCTCTTCCTCCGTCGGCAGGTACATCTGGTAGCGCGCAGCGAGGATCTGCTCGTTGTCTTCGGGTAGGGTGATCTTGACCATCGCGTCGTTCTTGGCCGAGCAGAGCACGATGCCGATCGTCCGCTCCTCGTGCTCGGCGCGCTGGTAGCGGTCGAAGTAGTTCACGTACATCTGCATCTGGCCGAGGTCCTGGTGGGTGAGCTTGCCGAGCTTGAGGTCCACCAGGACGAAGGCGCGGAGCAGCCGGTTGTAGAAGACGAGGTCCACGTAGAAGTGGTCGCCGTCCAGCGTGAGCCGCTTCTGGCGGGCGACGAAGCAGAAGCCCTTGCCGATCTCGAGCAGGAACTCCTCGAGCCTGTCGATGATCGCCCGCTCGAGGTCGCGCTCGAGCGCGGTCGGCCTCTCCTTCAGGTCGAGGAATTCGAGGACGAAGGGGTCCTTGATGACGTCGGCGGGGACGGCGACCTCCTGGCCGCGCCGGGCGAGCGCCAGGATCTCGTCCTGGTTCTTGTTCATCGAGAGCCGCTCGAAGAGGAGCGAGGCGATCTGGCGCTCGAGCTGTCGGACGGACCAGCCCTCGCGGGCGGCCTCGATCTCGTAGAAAGCACGCGCCTCGGCGCTCTCGATGGTCAGCAGGAGTCGGTAGTGGGTCCAGGACAGGATGGGCGGGAAGAGCACGGCGGCCGCGACCGGCGATGGGTGCCGCAGCGCGGCACCTTTCGGCGCAGCGGGCGCCTCGAGAGAAAGGTGCCTCACCGCGGCACCTTTCTCGGGGCCGCCCAGCTCGGTCGGGATGGCCGAGCCGTTCGGGAAGGCCCGGTAGAACTGCCTCATGCGCTTGAGGCTGGTGATGTTGAAGCCCTTGCCGAACTGGCGCGTGAGCCGGGCGGAGAGCTGCTTGACCAGCTCGTCCCCGTACCTCGCGCGGTCCTGCCCGTGCTGCTCGACCTCGACGATCTCGCGGCCGATGTGCCAGTAGGCGTGCACCATCGCGGTGTTCACGGACCGGGCGACGTGCCCGCGCGCCGCCTCGACGATGGCGGCGATGCGTTCGAACAGCTCGTCGGACGACCTCTCGGGGACATCGCTCATCGGGGGCGTTCCTTCCTCACGGCGTGATCTCTGCGGGGCGCCTTCATACGCCAGATCAACGACGTTTACAAGACGGACGAGCAGAGTTGCAGCCCCGTGCGGGACCAAGTTGGGACCAAAGGCAATGACGACGTGCACGGATCCCGGCGGCGCGATTGCGGCCGCGCGATGTCGCCGCTAAATAGAGCGGCCGTTCCGAGGAGGGCGAGGGCGCAGTCGTTAAATACGGCCCCGTGCTCTCTCCCCGTTCTCTGCTCTGGAGAGCACGATCGGGCCCGAGACGGACCACCGATGACGGCGCGCGTGCTCTCTGCCCGCGGCTCGGCGAGAGCGCGCACCGCGGATCACGATGCGCAAAGACTGGCGATACCTGGCGAAGAATCGCGCGAGCGCGATCGGCAGACGCTCGAGCGCGAGAGTTAAAGGCGCGGCCCCACCGGTTGGTGGGGCCGCATGAATGGCTCCGCATTTGTAGCCGTTCACCAACCCATTCGCAACGCTCTCGGCGGGACAGATTCTCTCCGCTCGCACTGTCCCGGAAATGCGAACGC
>JAAYBZ010000035.1 GCA_012744445.1 Myxococcales bacterium
GCCGCAGGAGCCTTCGCCGCAGGAGCCTTCGCCGCAGGAGCCTTCGCCCTCGGCCTCGGTGAGCTCGCCGCCGGTCGACTGCTCGACGGACGGGTCGTTCGCGTCGTCGGAGCTCTTCCCGCCGCAGGCCGCGGTGAAGCCGAGCGCGGCGGTGGCCATGGCGAGGATGGTGTGCTTGAGGGGTGCGTTCATCGTTGAGTACCTTCCGAGAGTGGGTTCACGTCGAGCGCACGCGCCGAGCATCGCATGGCGTGGCGCCCGGAGCGGGCCACGCGGTGTGGAACCCGATCCGTTCGAGTGCTCGAAACGCTAATGAACCTCGTCGACGAACTCAATACCCGCACCCGCCTCGGACGCCGGAAGGCGCCGCTCGGGGTGATCTTCTTCGCCCTCACCGCATGCGGAGGGGCCCTCGAGGCGGAGCTGCCGGCCGCGCCGTCGTCTCCGCCGCCGCCCGCGCTTCGCTACGAGATCCGCGGCGCGGACGACGAGCACCTCCGCGACGTCGAGGTCTGCTTCCAAGGGTTCACCACGCGCCGCTTCGTCCTCCTCGAAGGAGACGGGATCGTCTCGGCGACGCGCGAGGGGCAGCCGCTCGTCGTGGAGAAAGGGAAGGGGTTCGCGCTCGACGCCGACGTCACCCCCACGTGCGTGCGCTATCGCGTGCGCCTCACGCCGAGCGTGCGTCCGGGCTTCGTCCACGACGCGACGCTCCTCGCGCGCCCGCTCGACGCCCCGGCCTCGACGGCGGTGCGCATCCACGTCCGCGAGAGCGCGGGCCCCGTCGTCACGCCCTTCGAGGTGGACGAAGGCGCGTACGTGCCGCGGCCCTCGTTCCTCGAACGCTCGACGACCTGGGTCTACGGCGAGGGCGCGCGGCTCCTCTTGCGCGACGTCGACGGCGTAGAGCTCCGGCTCGTGATCCTGCCGGGGCAGAAGCGCATCCCGGACGAGGTCCTCGAGGCGCACCTCGTCCGCTCGCTCGAGCTCGCGCGTTCGCTCGCGCCGGCGCGCTACCCGGAGCGGGTGCTCGTGGCCGTCGCGCCGAGCCCGGTCTCCGCGGGGAACCCGCCCATCGCCTTTGGCCTCGCGCGGCGCGGCGGTGGCGCCTCGGTGCTCTTCGTGCTCGACGAGGACGCCGACGAAGAGGCGCTCGCGCGCGAGGATTGGGTGAGCGTGCACGAGCTCGCCCACTTCGCCTTCCCGGCCATGCCGCGGAGCGAAGCCTGGCTCACCGAGGGCTGGGCGACTTATTTCCAAGAGGTGCTCCGCGCGCGCGGCGGGCTCATCTCACCCGAAGACGCGTGGCTCCGCCTCCACCGCGGCTTCGCGAAGAGTCAGCACGACGGAACGGGCAGGCCGCTCCACGAAGAGGCGCTCGCGATGTACGAGACCTACGCGTTCAAGCGCGTGTACTGGGCCGGCGCCGCGACGGCGCTCGAGGACGACGTCGCGCTCCGCCTGCGGGGATCACGCCTCGAAGAGGCGCTCGCGCGCGTCTTCGAAGGCGAGCCCTTCGATCGCTGGATCGAGTTCTCCGACTACGTCGCCCGCCTCGAAGCGAGCGGCCATGCCGATCTCGCCGAGCGCGCGCGGGAGGTGCGGAGCGGGACCGGCGTCCCGGATCTTTCCGCCGTCTACGCCACGCTGGGCCTCGAGGCACGGGGCGGATCGCTCGAGCTCGACGACTCGGCCGAGCTCGTCAGTGTTCGGCGCGCGATCGTGCGCGGCGACGCTTCCGCCCCTTCGGCTCTTCGACCTCGGTGACCACGAGCGCCCCGCGGAGCTTCCGATCCTTGATCGAGACCTCCTTGAGCTCGACCTCCGTGCGGTCGCCGAGGGTGATCACACGACCGGAGCGCGCGGAGACGAGGCGGATGCCGAGGTGGTCGAGCTCGAAGTGATCCTGCCCGAGCGTCTCGATCGGCACGAAGATCTCCACGAAGGGCGCGTCGCACTCCACGTAGAAGCCGGCCGTGTCGACCGAGGAGACGCGACCTTGGAAGCGCTCGCCCACGCGATCGCGCATGAGGAGCGTGCGGTAGAGGTCGACGACGTCGCGCTCGACGCTCATCGCGCGCCGCTCGAGGTGGCTCGACTCGGCCGCCATCATGCGGAGCTTGGGCAGGAGCACGGCGGCGTCGATCGGCTCGCGCCGGATCACGCTGCGCACCACGCGGTGGACGGCGAGGTCGGGATAGCGGCGGATCGGCGAGGTGAAGTGGAGGTAGTCGCGCGCCGCGAGGCCGAAATGACCCGCGCGGGGCGTGGTCTGGTAGACCGCCTGCTGCATCGAGCGGAGCAGGAGGTAACGGAGCGTCGGCGCCTGGGGCGTGCCCTCGATCTTCTCGAGGAAGCGGCCGAGCTTGCGCGGGTCTTCCGCGTCCTGCGGCTCGAGGTCGTAGCCGAGCGAGGTCGCGAGCCGGCAGAAGAGCTCGACCTTGTGGGGATCGGGCACGCCGTGCACGCGGTAGATGGCGGGCACGCCGCGCTCGGTGAGGTCGGCGGCGATCACCTCGTTGGCGAGGAGCATCATCTCCTCGACGATGCGGTAGGCCTCGCGCACGCCCGGATCGCGTCGCGCGCGGACGACGTCGATGGGCTCGACACCGGCCTCGTCGAGGACGACCTTGGGCTCGGGGAGATCGAAGTCGAGCGCGCCGCGGCGGATGCGCTTCTGGCGAAGTGTCTTGGCCGCCTCGTGCATGAGCTCGAGCATCGGGAGGCGCGACTCGGCGGCGCGATCGCGCTTGCCTTCTTGGGTGAGCCCGAGCGCGCGCGCCACGCCCTCGTAGGTGAGCTTGGCGCGGGAGCGCATCACGCCCTCGACGATGCGGTAATCGCGGATGTTGCCCTTGGGGCCCAGCTCGACGTCGAGCGCGAGGCAGAGCCGATCCTTCTTGGGCAGGAGGCTCGCGAGGCCGGAGCTCAGCTCGGGAGGGAGCATCGGGATCGCGCGCGTGGGCAGGTAGATGCTGGTCGCGCGCGCCATGGCCTCGGCCTCGAGCGCGGTGCCAGGCCGGACGTAGTGCGAGACGTCGGCGATGGCGACGACGATGCGCACGCCGCCCTTCTCCGCGGGCTCGGCGTAGAGCGCGTCGTCGTGGTCGCGCGCGTCGGGCGGGTCGATCGTGACGAGATCGAGGTCGCGGAGGTCGACGCGGCCGCGCTTCTCGGCCGCCGTGACGCTCTCGCCGTAGGCGCGGGCCTCGGCGAGGGCCTCCTCGGAGAATTCTTCGACGACGTTCTCGCGGATCTCGATCTTCTTGGTCTCGACCTCGGTGATGCCGCGGATGCCGAGGACGTCGACGATGCGCACGGACGCGTCGTCATCTCGGTGCTGCGGGAAGCGCACGAGCTCGGCGATCACCGTCTCGTCCTTGCCGAGGCTCTTGGGGAGCGGCCCCTCGATCCGCATCGGGGAGCGGAGGCGGATGTCGTCGGGCTCGAAGACGGCCTGACGTCCGTAGAAGACGATCTCGCCCGTGATGCGGGTGGGGCGGCGTTCGAGGACGGAGACGATCTCACCCTCGCGCCCCTTCTCGGAGGTGCGGTATTCGACCTCGACCTTGTCGCCGTGGAGCGCGGGGCCGATGCCCGGATGCGGGATGAAGACGTCGGGGCCGCCGTCGGTGGCCGTGACGAAGCCGAAGCCCCGCGTGGTCATCGAGAGGCGGCCGGTGAGGCGCGGACCCGGCATGGGGCGGCGCTCGACGTCACGGGGCACGGCGCGGCGCTCGAGCTCGCGCGGGAGGACGGGCGAGGGGGCGCGGCGATCGTCGCGGGGCTTGTCGCCACGCGGGCGTCGGTCGAAGTCGCGCTTGCGCTCGGCGGGGCGCCGATCGAGGTCGCGGGGCTTCTGCGGGAGGGGAGGTCGGTCGACGAGGCGATATCGGCGCCCGGGCATTTCACGGACGAGGCCGTCGTGACGGAGATCGTCGAGGGCGTGGACGACCTGCTCCGTCTTGGACTTGGAGAGGCCGAGCCGTTGGCAGACCTCGCCCACGTGCATCGCTCGGGGGGCCCGCTCTCGGAGCACGTCGATTACGCGCTCCTTCTGGATTCGTGTCATGGAGTGTTTCGTTGCTTTCAGGATGGGTTGGGGCGATCAGCGGAGCGCGTGGAGCGCGCCGTCATCGGCTCCCACGTAAAGGGTGCCGTCCGCGCCGATGGCCGGCGTCGAGTCGACGTCGGCGCCGACGTTGACGCGAAAGAGGATGGAGCCATCGGGGGATAGGCCGTAGAGGAGTCCGTCCTGTGCGCCGAAATAACCGCGCCCCTCCGCGTCGATGCGGATGGAAGATCGAACTCGTCCCGTGACTTCGGTGGTGAAGAGAACCTCGCCCCGCTCATTCATGCCATGGATCCGTTGGTCGTACGAGCCGACGAGGATCTTTCCGTCCAAGGCTACGGCGGGGGTGGCGCGGATCTCCCCGCGCGTCGACACGCGGAAGATCTCGCGGCCGAGCGCGTCGAGCGCCACCACGTGCCCGAGCGAGGTGCCGACGACGATGGTCCCTTCGGGCGTGACGCTCACGCTTCCGACGACGGATGAGCCCACCGCGGTCTCCCAGACGAGCTTGCCGCGGAGGTCGAGCGCGACGACCGTGCCCTCGGGCGTGCCGAAGAGGACGAGCCCTTCGGGGTGCAGCGCCGGCGTGCTGCGGATGTGCGAGGCGGTCTCGTAGGCGAAGATCTCGTTGCCGCGCTCGTCGAGCGCGAAGAGGCCGTCGGCGGCGACGTAGAGGCGGCCGTCGTGATCGAGGGTGAGGGCCGCGTCGATCGAGCCCTTCACGCGCTTCCGCCAGAGGATCTGCCCGAGCGGGTTGAGCGCGGTGACGAAGCCGTCGTCGGCCCCGAAGAAGATCGTGCCGCTCTCGGAGACGGCGGCGGCCCCGTAGATGCGGCCGCTCGCGCGGTGGCGGAAGCGGAGCTTTCCATCGGGCGAGACGGCGAGGAAGGTGCGGTCGAGGCTGCCGACGTAGACGGTGCCGTCCGGCCCGAGCACGGGCGAGGCCGCGATGCGGCCGCCGGTCTGGACGCGAAAGCGGACGCTCGGCGTGGTCTCCGGGCCGCGGTGCGGGCTCCTTCCCGTGTGCATGGGCCCGCCCATGAAGCCCTGCTCGGTGGGGCTGGGGAGGACGTAGGGGCCCTCGCGGGACGTCTCGCCGTCGACGATGGCGACGGAGCCATCGCCTCCGCCATCTGGCGCGAGGCCGAGCTCGGCGAGGACCTCGGCCTCGTAGCGGCATCGCCCCTCGTGACAGATGCGCGCGCCCTGGCATTCGGTATCGGAGAGGCAGGGCGTGGAGTGGGTGCTCGCTTGGCCGCATCCCGAAACGAGGAGGGGTGCGGAGAGGAGCAGCGCGGCGCTTACGCGCGAAAAGGACATCGGTGCCTAGTGTAACCCCGCCGGTCGACGATTTCGACGTGATTCAGAGCGAGCCCACGTAGAGGCCGGCGTCGACGACGATGGCGATGCGCTTTCCGTCCGGCGAGATCGCGGCCGTGCGGATCGTCGGCGAGTCGCCCCAGCTCTCGTCGCGGAGCACCGCGGGCGCGGCGCCCTCGCGGAGGAGGAGGACGGCGCCCGGCACCGAGTCGAGCACGGTGCTGCCGTCGCGCGTGACGTGCGGCCCCACGATCGGGCTCGGCAGCGGCTCGTCGTCCCCGAGCTCGAAGGGCTCGCCCGAGGGCTCGGCGTCGATGCTGAGCGGGATCACACGGCGCCGCGCGCCGTTCCGCGCGACGAGGCCCTGCGGCGTCCACCCGAGGACTTCCCACGTGCGGGGGGCCGAGGCGCCGCGCTCGCACTCTTCGTCGGGCGGGGCGATCTCGACCTCGCGGCGGAGGCCGCCCTGGCGCGGCGCGCCCGTCGATGGATCGAGGGGGATGATGCGTGCGCGGACGGAGGCGCAGTCCCGCACGACGCTCTCGACCGCGAAGCGGCCCTCGAGGTCGGTGATGGGGAGGCCGCGATCGAGGATGATCTCGCTCTTGGCCTCGCCGCCCTGGAAGGTGAAGCGCTGCGTGAGCAGGCCGCGGAGGATGAGGCCGCCTTCGTCGTCGAAGCCGAGGCCGGCCGTCCACTCGTCGAGGGCGGCGTCGCGGGGCGCGTCCGCGATGCGCTTGAGCGGGATGCGCGCCGAACGGACCGCGCCCCAGGCGCGATCGAGCTCGGCGACGATGGCGCGGTCGCCGCGATCGCGGAGCTCGCGATCGAGCTGGATCGCCTCGTCGAAGCGACGCGCCTCGAGGAGCGCGGCCACGCGCAGCGTCTCGGCGAGGCCGACGTAGTCGCGCCCGCACGGGATGCCGGGGGCTTCGTCGACGCGGAGCCGGGGCGAGCTCGCCTCGCGGCAGAGCGCGCTGCTGAGCGCGCGGAGCCGCGCCGCGGAGTCGAGGAGGAGATCCGCCTCCTTGGCCGAACGTCCCGTCTCGAAGAGGCCCTCGAGCGTGGTCTTGGGCTCGTCGTCGACGAGCGAGAAGCCGCCCGGCCGGTTGAGCCAGACGAGCTCCACCGGCGGCGTGAGCTCGCCGAGCACGGCGACGACGAGGTCGAGGTGGCCGTCCTCGTCGCGATCCACGCTCGACGCGACGAGCTGGAGCGGAGGCTCGGAACCCTCACTCGGCGCTTCGAGCCAGAGCTTCTTGCGGATGCGCGGCGACGGGACGAGCGTGATCATCGCCGTGGCGCTCGCGTCCCCGAAGGGGCACTTGGCCTGGAGCCCGAGCACGACGTTGTCGGGCGCGACCTGTTCGATGGAGCCCTCGTGGTAGAGGCAGCCCTCCTGCATCTGGAAGCTGCCCACGTTGGAGGTGCTGAGCACGCCGCGATCGTTCTTCACGGCCACGAGCGTGAGCGCGGTCTCGTGGCTCACGACCAGGAGCGCGTCTTCGTCTTCGTCACCGTCGAGATCGAGGCGGAGCGCGAGGTGGATCGCCCCGCGCGGCGCCGTGTAGCGGCCTCCGGCGACCACGAGATCGCGCGTGCCGGGATCGAGCACGGTCCCGCGCTTGGGCGTGAACTCGGCCTTGGTCTCGGGTTCGCTCTGGGGATCGGGCTCGTCGGTTCGCCCCTTGCCGAAGGGGACGGGCTCGGGCGGTCGATTGCATCCGTCACAGCCGCTCCCGAGGACGAGGAGGAGGCAGGCGACGAGACCCAGCCAATGCGCGTTCATGCCCCCCGACTTATCACATCTCGGGGTGCAAATCGCGGCGACGCGATCGGCGGAACCGGGAAAGGATCGCGATGACCAGGGCGAGGCCGAACCCGCTCTCCGCGCCCGCGCCGGCCTGGCATCCGCGCATGAACGCCGAGCGGGACTTTCGGTCGTCCTCCTCGCACCGGGCGTCCGCCCCGCAGATCATGCCCGACTGGCAGCCGACGACCGGGCGGCTCGGCAGCGAGCAATCCGGATCGACCGCGCCACACTCGCAGTCGCAGGGGCCGCCGGAGCCGTACGCCTCCGGCTCGCAGCGCCACGAGATGGGCGGCGTGCACCCGCCGAGGCCGCAGAGGCCGTCCGTGCGGCCCTGAGCGCAATCTTCGTCGAAGCAGAAGCTCTCGCAGAGGCTGGAGACGTGCGGGGAGCCCGTGCAGAGGAGCTCTACGGCGCGGATGGCGTAGACGACGCCCTCGCCCGCCGCGCTCTGTGGGAGCCGGTGCACCTCGCGGCATTGCTCGTCGGAGCGCTCGGTGTAATCGCGATCGCCCCACACGAGGATCCCTGCGAGCCGTCCCGCCGCGTCGTAGACGCCGGAGCCCGAGTTGCCGGCGAAGGCGTCGAGGTTGGTGAGGAAGAGGTTCCCGCTTCGGAGGCTCTCGTCGCGGACGACGCCGCCGCCCGTGATCTTCGTGGGGAGGCCGGTGGGATGGCCGATCATCGTCACCGAGGAGCCGCGCTCGAGCGGCTCGCGAGAGGCGCGCACGGGCGCCGGGAGGAGGTGCGGCGCGACGGGCCGGTCGAGCCGGAGGAAGGCGAAGTCGAGGCTGCTCGAGTCGGGGAGGCTCCGGGCGACGATCTCCACGCAGCCATAGACGTCGTCCTCGCTCAGGCTGCGGACCCAATCCGGACCTCCCATGCGGTAGTTGAAGACGATGGCGGAGTGCTGGCATGCCTCGAAGGTCGTCACGCAGTGCCCGGCCGTGAGCACGAGATCCGGCGCGACGAGCGTGGCCGAGCAGGACGCGGCGACGGGCTGATCCAGGAAGCGCTGATCGGCGCAGAGGCGCTCGGCCTCTCGGAGCGATTGCCCGACGACGCGCATCCCATCGGGGAAGGAGCGCAGGTTGCCCCAGCTCATGAGGGCCGCCGAGCTCTCGACGGCGCGCGTGTGGAAGAGGCCTTCCACCTCGTAGACGTCACGGCGATCGTCCTCGCCGTAGACCACCTCCATGGCCACGGCGGCGATCGCGTCGACGTCGTCGGCCTCACCCACCGCGCACGACGTCGCGCACGCGAGGAGCGCGATGAACCCGCACGTCCGGACCGTCCCCACCGTCATGGCCTCTCGTACGTGGCCTCGGACGGCGACGTTCCTTCGGCGCGGGGACGAGGCGGGGGCTCAGAGCTCGGGCACGCAGGCCCCGAGCGACGCGTCGCACGCGAGCGGCGCGGAACACTCGTAGGGGCTCTCGCAGGTGGGGAGGCAGTGGTCTCCGTCGGCGAGGCTCACGCAGCGCCCGGGGCGGCCCGTGCGCTCGTCGCTCGGGCACTCGTCGTCGGAGGTGCACGGGCGCGTGCAGACGCGCGCGCCGACGAGGCCCGCGTCGGGATCTTCACCGATCTGGCGACACGAGCCGTGGCCCGGGCTGCACCGCGAGCGGACGCAGTCCTCGTAGGCGACGCGCTCCCGCACCGTGCAGGCCGAGAGGACGAAGAGGAGGGCGAGGAGCGCGTGCCTCAATTCATCCATCGCTTGTCTTTGCGACCGCCCTCGATCACGCGGAAGCCGCGGCGCATCTGCTTGCGGATGCCCGAGCCTCCGCCGCGTCGCGTCCACTCGGTGAAGGCGATGCCGAGCCCGAGCGCGACGAGGGGACCCACGAGGTCGATGAGGTCCTTGCTCACGATGAAGACCACGAGGGAGAAGACGCCGAGCGCGATGAGGAGGTGCTCCGCCTTCATGGGCACCACGCCGTAGAGGTTCATCGTCCCGCGCCCACGGAGCCTCCACGCCATCGCGGAGATCGCGCCGAGCACCATGGGCCAGGGCCCCGTGAGATAGGAGCGCATGGGGAGGAAGAGCCCCAGCGCGAAGACGACGAGACCCGTCCCGACGCTCGTGAAGACGAGGAGCATCACCGTGGTCTCGGTGCCCACGTTCCGCTCGAAGTCGCCGATGATCCACCAGCAGAAGAAGAGCTGGATGAGCACGCTGAAGATCTGCGGCGTGAAGATCGCGAGCGGGTAGGTGAAGACCTGCCAGAGCGCGCCGAGGTGGAGGTCGCCGACCCGGAGCGCGAGGAGCCTCACGAGCCCGATGCCCTGCCAGTTGTCGGCGAGGGCCTCGACGACGAAGGCGATCGCGAGGCCGCCGACGAGGATCTTCAAGAGGCGGGTGGGAGGCGGGAAGCGGAACACGATCTCCTTCCTAGTCAGCCGCGACGGCGTAAGCAACGGAGGGCCGCACCCGTTGACGACGCCCTGGGGGTGGTTAGCGTGTGGACATACGCCGGGTTCGGTCGCCGCCCAAGGGAGGAACGGGCCGCCTACCTCGGCGTGAGATTTCCGCGCGCGTCCTCGGAGACGCAGCGTGACAGGAGGAGTGCATCATGTTGAACCGCTGGGATCCTTTCGCCGAGCTGAACCGTCTCACCGACCAACTCATGACCGGGCGTCCGGTCGCGCGGGTCTTCGAGCCGCCCGTCGACATCGTGGAGGAGGCCTCGGCCTACGAGCTCCGCGCCGAGCTCCCGGGCTTCGGCCCCGACGAGGTCGAGATCGAGGTCGACAAGGGCGTCCTCACCATCTCCGGTGAGCGCCACCGCGAGAAGGAAGAGGAGGGCAAGGCCTATCGGCGCGTCGAGCGCGTCTACGGCCGCTTCACCCGCTCGTTCTCGCTGCCCGACTCGGTCGACGCCGACGCCATCGCGGCCGAGATGAAGCACGGCGTGCTCACGGTGCGCCTGCCCAAGCGCCCCGCCGCGACGCCCAAGAAGATCGCCGTCCACTCGACCGAAGAGGTGAAGTCGGCGGCGTGACGGGCGACCGCCCTGCCGACGGAAGACGCCGCCTCCGCGGCCACTGACGAGGCCGCGTGAGGGACGCCGAGACGCCCCCCGGGGCGTCTCAGCGATCGCGGAAGATGGCGTCGAGCAGCATCTTCTGCTCGAGCTTGTGCGCGGCGCTCGAGCCCGTGGCCGGGCTCGCGCTCTCCGGGCGCGCGATGCAGCGGATGGTGAAGCGCGAGCCGATGATCTCGGGGAGCCGCGCGCGGATGAAGAACCACGCGCCCATGTTCCACGGCTCCTCCTGCGCCCAGACGAGGTCGGTGCCGTCGGGGTAGGGCGCGAGCGCCTCGCGGATCTCCTCGGGGCGGATCGGGTAGAGCTGCTCGAGGCGCACGATCGCGAGGTCGTCGCGCTCGAGCTCCTCGCGGCGCTCGAGGATGTCGTAGTAGACCTTGCCCGAGCAGAGGACGATCCGCTTCACCTGCTTCGGGTCGACCGAGTCGTCCGCG
Organism: Myxococcales bacterium; assembly: GCA_012744445.1. Classification (GTDB taxonomy): domain Bacteria; phylum Myxococcota_A; class Polyangia; order Polyangiales; family Houyiibacteriaceae; genus JAAYBZ01. The sequence continues at coordinate 10,687 of JAAYBZ010000035.1, forward strand.
ATGATGCGCTTGAAGCCGCCGGTCGTGAGATCCTCGAGCTTGCTCACGCACCGACGGTGACGGAGCAGGCTCTTCGGGGTGAGGATGATGAGGGGCTTGCGCCACGGCCGCACCACCTGCCGCCGCAGGCAGTGGAAGAGCTGCGCGGGCGTGGTGAGGTTGACGACCTGCATGTTGTCCTCGGCGCAGAGCATGAGCCAACGCTCGAGGCGCGCGCTCGAGTGCTCCGGGCCCTGACCCTCGAAGCCGTGCGGGAGGAGGAGCGTGAGGCCGCTCAGGCGGTGCCACTTGTCCTCCGACGAGCTGATGAACTGGTCGATGATGACCTGCGCCGTGTTGGCGAAGTCGCCGAACTGCGCCTCCCACATCACGAGGGCGTCGGGCGAGTCGAGCGAATAGCCCCACTCGAAGCCGAGCACGCCGGCCTCGGAGAGCGGGCTGTCGTAGATCTCGAGCGGCGCCTGGTCGGGGGCGAGGTGGCCGAGGCGCGTGTACCGACGGCCCGACTCGGTGTCGAAGATCACCGCGTGGCGATGGCTGAAGGTGCCGCGCCGCACGTCCTGGCCCGTGAGGCGGATGCGCACGCCCTGCACGAGGAGGCTGCCGAGGGCGAGGTTCTCCGCCGTGCCCCAGTCCATCGGCTCGTCCTTCTCGAGGACCTCGCGCTGCTTGTCGAGCACGAAGCGCTTGAGGCGGGCGTGCGGGTGGAACCACTCGGGCAACGTGGTCATGCGATCGAGGAGCATCTCGAGCGTCTCACGCGGGACGGTGGTGTCGGCCTTGGGCGTGTCGCGATCGCGCCCGCCCGTGTACCCCCGCCACACGCCCTGCATCGAGGTCGGGACGAGGTCGAAGTTGCCGGTCTTGGCCTCCTCGAGCGCCTGCTCGAGCTCGCGCTTCTTGGCCTCCTCCATCTCGAGGGCCTGCGCCTCGGTGATGGAGCCGAGCTCGACGAGCTTGCCGATGTACGTGTGCCGGACCGAGCGCTTCTTGTCGATCGCCGCGTACATGAGCGGCTGCGTGAAGCGCGGCTCGTCGCCCTCGTTGTGGCCGTACTTGCGGTAGCAGTAGAGGTCGATGACGACGTCGGAGCGGAAGCGCTGGCGGTACTCCGTCGCGAGCCGCACGACCTGCGCCACGGCCTCGGGGTCCTCGCCGTTCACGTGGAAGACCGGGCAGCGGAGCATCCGCGTGATGTCGGTGCAGTACTGCGTGGAGCGCGCGTCGGTGGGGTTGGTGGTGAAGCCGATCTGGTTGTTGATGACGACGTGGACCGTGCCGCCCGTCTCGTACGCGCGGAGGCGCGAGAGGTTGAGCGTCTCGGCCACCACGCCCTGACCGACGAACGCCGCGTCGCCGTGGATGAGGAGCGGCATCACGCGCGTGCGCTCCTCGTCGCCGAAGCGGTCCTGCTTGGCGCGCACGCGGCCCTCGACGACCGGGTTCACCCACTCGAGGTGGCTCGGGTTGAAGGAGAGCGTGAGGTGCACCTTGCGCCCCGAGACCGTGGTGCGGTCGGTGGAGAAGCCGAGGTGGTACTTCACGTCGCCGCGGCCGAGGTAGACCTCGGGCTTGTCGTCGACGAAGCCCGAGAAGATCTCGCGGACGTCCATCTCGAGGACGTTGACCATCACGTTGAGGCGCCCGCGGTGCGCCATGCCGATGACGATCTCCTCGACGCCGAGGTCGGCCGAACGCTCGATGAGCATGTCGAGCATCGGGATGACGGACTCGCCGCCCTCGAGGGAGAAGCGCTTGGCGCCGATGAACTTGGTGTGGAGGAACTGCTCGAACATCTCCGCGTCGGTGAGCTTCTTCAGGATGCGGAGCTGCTCGGCCGACGTGAGCTCGATGCGGTTCTGCGTGGTCTCCATCGTGCGCTGGAGCCAGTCGCGCGCGTCGCGGTTCTCGAGGAAGGTGAACTCGACGCCGATCGTGCGCGTGTAGGTCTCGCGCACGCGTTCGAGGATCTCGCGGAGCGTCGCCGTGGGCGGGCCCGCGAGGTCGCCGGTGGAGAAGACCGTGTCGGGATCGACCTGATCGAGCCCGTAACGTTTGACGAGGAACTCGTCGCTCTCCTTGGGCGCGAGGCCGAGCGGGTCGAGGTCGGCGTAGAGGTGGCCGCGGACGCGATAGGCGTTGATGAGCGCGGAGAGGCGCGCCTGGAGCTCGGTGGCGGCGAGGAGCTCACCCGTGGGCGGGAAGGAGGTGCGCAGCTCGACCGCGGGGACCGGGCTTGGCTCCTGCTCCTCGGTGGGCACGAGGTAGACGGAGGGATCGGCCGGCGGGAGCGCGGGCGGAGACGCTTGAGCGCCGTTCTTCGCCGGGGCGACGCGTCGCGCGACGCCCTCGTGGTCGTGACGGGGCGCGACGGGCGCCGAGAGGGTGCCGGCGCTCGTCAGCCGCGGCCAATCCTCTTGCGGGAGCTCGTCGAAGAACCTCCGCCAGGCTTCTCCGACGGAAGAGGGGTTCTCCGCCCAGCGAAGGAACATCTCCTCCACGAGGCCTTGATTGACGCCGAAATCGACACTCATCGGGGGCAGACTTCCCGGCGGCAGGGGCGCCGCCTTCGGGGTTCTCGAAAGGTGGGTGGAGGTTACTCCGGTTGTCCCGAAAGGGCCAAGCTTACCGGTGATTTCCAGGGGTTCTGGCGCATTTCACGGGGGCCGCCGGAGGACGGAACACGACTCCCTCGCCGGCGCCGGAGCAGGCCGCGCGACGAGGGGGATCCTCAACCTAGTCATCTTCTCGCCCACGTCCAACGGATGCGCTCCAGGGTCCACACCTCGCGCGCGAGCACACCCGGGGCGTCGACCGAAAAAGGGGCGCTCCCTTGGTGGGGAATGGTAGTAAAGCTCCCCGCGGAGCACGACGATGGCGCGGAGCGAGGGAACGATGTCGAAGAGGGCGCGCTATGCGCTCGCGGGCCTCCTCGCCGTGCAGGCCTTGCTCGGGCTCTTCCAGGTGAACGCCGAGTGGACGCGGGGGCACAACGGCTGGAACAGCAGCGCCTACCACCAGTCGGCCAAGAACTCGCTCCGCTGGGGGCTGCTCTTCCCCCTCCAGTACTACACCGGCACGGAGGAGCAGCCGGCGGACGCGGTCTACACCCATGCCCCACTCGGGATGCACCTCCACGACACCGCCGCGATGTGGGTCCTCGGCGACGAGCGATACGTGGTCCGAGGCGTGGCCGCATCCTTCGCCGTGCTCGCGGTCTTCGCGCTCTTCTTCGTGGTGCACCGGCTCTGGGGCGAGGCCCACGCGATCCTCGCGGCGGCGCTCTACGTGGCGCTGCCGATCAACGCGATCTTCCTGAACATGGCGAACCACGTCTCGGGGTTCCTCGCCTTCTCGCTCCTCTCGGTCGACGCGTATCTGAGGCTGCACGAGGCGCGCGAGGCCGAGGCCCGCGGTGAGGCCGAGACGGGGGCCCGACGGTGGCTCCTCACGCTCTACGGTACGTTCGCGCTCTCGGCGTTCTGGGACTGGCCCGCGAACTACGTCGCGCTGATGATCGCCGCGCATTGGCTCTTCTCCGCGGCGCGCCGCGCGAAGGAAGCGCGCGGCGCCCTCCGCCGCGATCTCGCGGGGCTCGCCGGATTCTGCGCCTTGGTCCTCGCGATGTTCGCCGGGCACCTCGCGCTCGTATGGCTCGCGACCGGGAGCCTCGACGAGCTCCTCCACACGGCGAATGTCCGGCAGGGGACCTTCGGCTTTTCGTGGGGACACCACCTGCGGACGGTCCCGCTCCTCATGTTCTCCTGGCCGGTGCTCGCGCTCACGGGCGCATGGATCGTCGCGGCCGCGGTGAGGCTCTTCCGCGGCACGATCGCCCTCCGCGACGCCGTGCCCTTCGTCTTCGGCGTCGCCGGCGTCGCGCACTATGTGATCTTCCGGCACAGCGCGGTCGTCCATGAATTCTGGGCCTGGTACACCTTGCCCTTCGTCGCGATCGCCTGCGCCACCTCGCTCCTCGCGGCCGGTCGATTCCTCGCGGCGCGCGTGGGCGGGGGCGGCGCGCGCGGGCGCGTCGTCGCGGCCGGGGTCCTCGTCGCGTTCATGACGCCCTTCGTCGTCCACGCGGCGCGCGTGATCCCGGACGGGCGGCGCGTGGGCGGCTCGATGTGGTTCGTCGCGCCCGTGCGTGGCCCGGAGCCCTTCCCGTACGACTCGGGCCGGATCGAGCTGCGCTTCGCCGAGCTCGTGCGTGAATGGACGGATCGCGAGACGGGTGTGCTCGTGCACCGCGGCTTCTTCCGGCGCGTCCCCGAGCCCCGCTGGGACATCACCCTCGACCGCGAGATCCGGCGCGTGGCCTCTCCGCCGCGCGTGGTTCCGGCGCCGAGCGCGGGCGTCCGCGGCTGGGTCTTCGTCGGCGAGTCGCGGGACCTCTCCGAGCTCGCGAAGCGCGAGCTCTCGGCGCGCCATCCTTTCGTCGAGGTGGGGCCCTTCTTCTTCGTCGACTTCCGGGAGCGCCGCCCCGAACGTCGCGCGTACGACCTCGTCGACGGCCCGATGACGGCGGCGCACGCCTTCTTCGTGAGCCCCTTCGAGCCCCCGCTCGTCCTTCGCGCGCGGCACCCCGATTGAACCTCGCCCCGCAGGGCGTCATCGTAGAAGGATGGATCGCACGCTACTCCTCGCCTCCGCGGCGCTCGGATTCCTCGGTGTCGCCCTCGGCGCGTTCGGCGCGCACGGGCTCACGCGCGCCCTCGAAGGACTCGCCGACGCGGGCCAGCGGCTCGACTGGTGGAAGACCGGGGCGCAGTACCAGCTGGTCCACGCGCTCGCCGTCGGCCTTTCGGCGGTCGCCGCGGCCCGCTTCGAAGGCGGGCTCGCCACGACCGCCGGCTGGCTCTTCGTGGCTGGCGTCGTGCTCTTCTCGGGGAGCCTCTACGCGATGACGCTCACCGGCGTCCGCGTGCTCGGCGCCGTCACCCCCATCGGCGGCGTGCTCATGCTGGGTGGGTGGGCCTCGCTCTTCGCCGCGGCCCTCCGCGCCGGCTGACGCTCAACGCCCCTGGAGCTGGCGCTGGATCTGCTCGAGGAGCTCGGCGGGGAGCTCGGCCGACGAGTCGCCCCCGGGGGGTGAGGGCGGCGCCTCGAAATCCGTCGCCTTGGGCATGAAGCGCTGCGCCGTCGCGCTCGGGATCACGTAGACGTCGTCGCGTCCCTCGACCTTGGCGTAGATCCCGTTCGGGGCGTCGTCTCCGAGGAGGAGGGTGTGCGTCGCCCCAGCGCCTTCGAGGCGGACGCGCGCCTTGGGCTGGGCGAGCCCGGCCTCTTCGAGGCTTACGCCCGCTGCATACGAGCTCGCGCGGAGGCGGGAGAGCGTGAGCACGCGCGCGCGTACGCCGCCCGGATCGAAGCCCGGGATGGTCTTCGTCTCGGGCGAGGGGGCGAAGTCGTCGTCGCCCGAGGCGCGCGAGAAAGAGAATCGTCCCGACTCGCTCTCGAAGGTCACGCGCGTGATGGCCTGGTCGTCGAGCTTGAAGATGCGCTTGTCGCGGAGCTCGTCCAGCCCCTTGTCGAAGGCGTGTCGGAGACCCCCGAGCGCGCCGAGGACGACGTCGCTCCCGGCCGATCGGAGCATCGTCACGCGGCCCTTGGCGGCGCCGACGCGGAGGTCGGCGGCCACGTCCTCACCGACGAAGACCTTCACGTGGATCGCGCGTGGATCGCTCACCTCGAGCCGGTCGTGGTGCTGGGCCTTCGTCGCGGCCACCGAGTCGATCTCGATGTCGACGAGGCGATCGAGCATCTGGTTCACCGCCGAGGCGTCGGCCGGGACGCCGATGGGGCTCGTGATCCGCATCTCGTCGCCTCGGATCTCGAGGCGCGTGGTCTCCTCGCCGGGGCGCGTGATCTCGATGGCGGAGATGGCGTTGCGATCGAGGCCGCGCGTGGGCGAGGTGCGCTCGACCATCATCGACTCGTCGGGCGCGTCACGGCGGACGAGGGCGACGACCGTGCCCGCTGCGACGACGGCGAGCAGCGCGATGGCGATGGGGAGGCGGTGCTTCTTCACGTCCATGAGGCTCACCCTTCGTAGCTCGCTTTCATGGCGCGGCGGCGGCGCCACCGGTGGATGCCGAAGAGCCCGATGAGCGCCGGGAGGCCGATCGCGAAGCCGAAGCGATAGGCCACCTTCATGGCGTCCCATGCCTCGAGCGCCGCGCGGCCGCGCTCCGCCGCCGCGATGGCCGCGGCCTGGTCGTTCTCCGCGGCCGCGGCGTCGATGTCTTCTTGGGCGCGGAGGACGTCGGCCGGCACGTCGAGGTGGGGCTCGTCGACGTCCTTGGCGCGGATGGCGACGAGATCGCGCTCGTTCGCGAGCCAGTCGATCGCGTTGAGCACCAGCGCGAGGTGCTGCGCGATCACCTGCTCGTCGATCTGCCGGCCCTCGGGCAGCGGGAGCATGGCCACCGCCGAGGAGCCGGAGACGAAGACCCGCGAGCTCGCCGAGGAGGCGCGCTCTCCCTCGCCGCGCGACGAGGGCAGCGGCCCCTCGATGGCCGCGAGGACGGGGCGGCGCTTCATCTCGCCCTGCACGTAGAAGGTCTGGCCGGGATCGAGGTCGAAGCGGGGCCCCGTCATGACGTAGCTGCGCTCGGAGGAGCGGCCGAGGACGGTGATCTCGGCGCCCTCCGGCGCCTTGCCGATCCCGAGGCTCGAGGTGAAGGGGAGCGCCGCGTTCATCAGGCCGGAGATGACCGGGTGCTCGCGCTCGCTCGCGTCGAAGGCGAGGACGGGGCGGAGCGGGTAGCGCTTGGGCATGGGCCCGAGCGGCGTCTGCACGGCCGCGTACTCGCACTGCGCGTCGGCGACGAGGTCTTCCTCGATGGTCACGCCCCAGGGCGCGAGCAGCTCGTTGATGCGCGAGCCCACGACCTCGCCCTGGAAGCCGAAGCCCGCGGAGATGGTGCCGCCGAAGACGCCGAGCGAGCCGCCGTTCGTCACGTATTGGTCGAGGTTGTCGAGCTCGGCGTCGGTGAGCGCGCGCTCGACGCCGACGAGGATCACGGCGGAGAGCGCGGGGTCGAGCGGCTCCTCCGGGTTCACGCGGATCACCTCGTAGGTCCGAAGCGAGCGCTCGAGCGCCCCGAAGAGCTCGCGCGACGCATGGTCGTCGAGCGTGGTGAAGAAGCCGAGCTTGGACTTCTTCCCCGCGAGCTCCTTCATCGCCATCGTGATCCGGTACTCGAGGCCCGTGGTGTCTTCCACGATGGGGATGGCCCGCTTCTCGCCGAGGTACTCGAGGACGATGCCCCGGTAGCCCTCGACCACGCTCACCGAGTCGTTGTCGAAGATGCGCTGCGCGACGAGGCGCACGCCGTCGGCCTCGGCCTTGCGGCGCTCGGCGTCGGTCTCGGGCGAGACGACGCGCGCGCGGATGTTGCCGCGCGAGGCCGCTTCGTACTCGGCGAGGAGGTCGCGGACGTAGCGCTCGGTCGCGTTGTGCGGCGGAGGGAGGTTCGCGGAGAAGTACGCGACGATCTCCATGCGATCCTCGAGGTTCCGCGCGAGCTCCTTCGAGCCCTCGGAGAGCGAGAAGATGCCGGCGCGCGTGCAGTCGAAGCGGCCGAGGCCGAAGCTCGCGGCGAGCACGTTGAGCAGGACGAGGATGCCTGCCGTGGCGATGACGAAGAGCGAGGACTCACGCCGCGAACGAGCCCTGCCCCGGGGTTTTTCTTGGCTGCTCATGACGTCCTCAACGGAAGCGCCGGCTCTCGAGCACGTAGAGCGAGAGGAGGCCGGCGATCGTGGTCAAGCTCGTGAAGTAGACGACGGCGCGCAGATCGACGACGCCGCGCGCGAGGCCCTCGAAGTGATAGCCGAACGACATGTACTCGAAGACGTGGCCGAGGCTCGCCGGGAGGAGCGGGACGAGCATCCCGATCGTCGCGAAGAAGGCCGTGAGCACGAGCGCGACGAAGAACGCCACGATCTGGTTCTCGCTCACGGTCGAGGCCATGAGGCCGATGGCGAGCATCGCCGCCCCCTGGAGGAAGAGGCCGAGGTAGCCCGAGAAGACCGGCCCCCAATCGAGCGGACCCAGGGTGGACACGGCGATCGGGTAGGGGAGCGTGAGGAGCACCAGCACGCCGAAGAGCCCGAGCACGCCGAGGAATTTGCCGGCGAGCACCTGCACGTCGGTCACGGGCATCGTGAGGAGGAGCTCGATCGTGCCGGTGCGCTTCTCCTCGGCGATGAGGTTCATGGTGAGCGCCGGCGTCGCGACCACGAGGATCGCGCGGAGGTAATTGAACATCTCGCGGACGCTCGCCCGGTCGTAGAGGAAGAAGGTCTCCCAGAAGAGGAAACCGAGCACGAAGAGGACGAGGCCGAGGACGATGTACGCCGTGGGGCCGTTGAAGTAGCTGCGGAACTGGCGCTTTGCGAGGGTGAGGACGAGGCTCATGACGCACGCTCCTTGCTCGCTTCGGTGGTGAGGCTCCGGAAGACGTCTTCGAGGTCGCCGCCGCGGCGCTCGAGGCCGAGGAGGACGCCCCGGCTCTCGACCGCGGCGTGGAAGACCTCGGCGCGGGCGTCCGCGCCAGAGGCGCTGGTGAGCTCGAAGGCGATCTCGCCCGGGTCGTCGAGGCCGATCGCGCGGACGTTCTCGACCGCCGACAGCGCGCGGAGCCGCGCCTCGAAGGCGCTCGCGTCGAAGGAGGGCTCGCGCTTCATGGTGACGAGGAGGCGGGGGCGGCCGCGGCTCGCGGTGAGGCCCTCGGGCGTGTCGTCGGCGACGAGCCTTCCGCCGGCGATGATGAGGACGCGTTGGCAGGTGACCTGCACCTCGGCGAGGTTGTGCGTGGAGAGGATCACCGTGCGCTCGCGGCCGAGGGCGCGGATGAGGTCACGCACGCCGGCGGCCTGGTTGGGGTCGAGGCCGCTGAGCGGCTCGTCGAGGATGAGGATCGGCGGCTCGTGCACGAGCGCCTGGGCGAGGCCGACGCGCTGGCGATAACCCTTGGAGAGCGCTCGGATCTCGGCGCCCAACTTGGCCCCGAGGTCGGTCTCCTCGACGACCTTCTTGATGCGCTTCTTGGCCTCGGCGCCCTTGTAGCCGCGCATCTCGGCGACGTACTCGAGGTACTCCGAGACGAGCATCTCGGTATAGAGCGGGGTGTGCTCGGGTAGGTATCCGATGGCGCGCCTCGCCTCGACGGAGTCGGTCTCGACGTCGTGTCCGGCCACCTCGGCCCGCCCCGAGGTCGGCGAGATGTAGCCGGTGAGGATCTTCATGGTGGTGGTCTTTCCGGCGCCGTTGGGCCCCAGAAATCCAACGATCTCGCCTCGATTCACCACGAACGAGGCCTCTTTGAGGGCCTCGACGGCGCCGTAGCGCTTCGAGAGCGAGTCGGCGCGGATCATTGCTTCGGTCATGAGTCCATCCATCCGATTCCGGCGGAGAGCCGGGCGATGCTAACCACTCGGACCCAGGGGTCAAGATTGGGTGCGTGTCCTCCCACAACCGCTCTTTGCCACGAATTATGCGGGGAGAATGGAATCCGGTACGATTCGTGGCTGCGCTCGAGGTTCCGTCGATGCAACCACTCACGCGTCCTTCCTTCCTCTGTTGGGTCCTCGTGGCCTGGATCGCCACCCTCACGGGTGGCTGCGGTCGTTCGCTCCTCGACGACTTCTCGGGCATCGGGCTCGACTCGGGCGTGCCGGACGGGAGCCTCGCGTGCGACGTGGACGACGCGTGCAACGACGGGCTCTACTGCAACGGCGCCGAGACCTGCGTCGACGGGCTCTGCGCGCCGGGCGAAGCGCCCCTCTGTGACGACGGAATCGAGTGCACCGTCGACACCTGCACGGAGGAGGACGGCGGCGGCTGCACCTTCGAGCCCGACGACGCGCGCTGCGGCGACGGTGAGCGCTGCGAGGTGGGCTACGGCTGCATCCGCGACGCCTGCGAGTCCGACGCCGACTGTGACGACGGCCTCGTCTGCAACGGCGTGGAGGTCTGCGTCGACGGCCGCTGCGAGGCGACGCCCGCGCCGGATTGCGACGACGGGATCGACTGCACGAGCGACGCGTGCGACGAGGCGATGGGCGGCTGCGTCCACGCGCCGGATCACACGGCCTGCGCCGACGGCATCTTCTGCAACGGCGACGAGCTCTGCGACGTGTCGACGGGCTGCGTCCCCGGCACGCCCGTGACCTGCGACGACGGCCTCGCCTGCACGAGCGACGTCTGCGACGAGGACGCCCGCTCCTGCGTCTACGAGCCCGAGGATCTCGACGGTGACGGCTACGCGGCCGACACCTGCGGCGGCGGGGACTGCAACGACGGCGATCCCGCCGTGCACCCGGGCGCCGTGGAGGTCTGCGACAACGGCATCGACGACGACTGCAACGGCCTCGTCGACTGCCTCGACCCGCAGTGCTCCTCGCAGCCGGCCTGCGGCTGCATCCCGAGCCCCGAGATCTGCACCGGCGGGCTCGACGAGGACTGCGACGGCCTCGCCGATTGCGCCGATCCGGACTGCGCCCTCGATCCGGCCTGCGTCTGCGTGCCGGCGCCCGAGGACTGCAGCAACGGCGTCGACGACGACTGCAACGGGCTCGTGGACTGCCTCGACCCCGCGTGCGCCGGGGACGCGGCGTGCTGCGTGCCGCAGCCCGAGAGCTGCACCAACCGCGTCGACGACGACTGCGACGGCCTCGTGGACTGCGCGGATCCCGACTGCGCGGGCAACCTCGCCTGCGACACCTGTCTGCCGGTCGAGGTCTGCTACTGGGACCTCGATCTGAACTGCAACGGCCTCTACGGCTGCGACGACCCCGACTGCTTCACCTTCCCGAGCTGCTGCGCGGCGAGCGAGACGACGTGCGACGACGGCCGGGACGACGACTGCGACGGCCTGGTGGACTGCGCGGATCCGGACTGCGCGGGGAACGCGGCGTGCTGCGCGGCGACGGAGACGTCGTGCAACGACGGCGTGGACAACGACTGCGACGGCCTGGTGGACTGCGCGGATCCGGACTGCACGGGGAACGCGGCGTGCTGCGCGGCGACGGAGACGTCGTGCAACGACGGCGTGGACAACGACTGCGACGGGCTGGTGGACTGCGCGGATCCGGACTGCA
>JAAYBZ010000222.1 GCA_012744445.1 Myxococcales bacterium
AGGCGAGCGAGCGCCGCGCGGGACGCGGGCTCGTCGAGTTCCTCCGCGAAGAGCGGCTCGACCGGCGCGCGCGCGCTCCCTCCGCGGTAGACGATGGGATCGTAGGGGAGGGGAGTCGCGACGAGGAGGAGCCCGCCGCGGGCGAGGTGCGCGAGCGCGCGATCGAGCAGCGCGAGCGGTCGATCGCAGCGATCGAGGACGTGGAGGAGCGCGACGGCGTCGAATTCACCGAGCGGCTCCTCGCGCTCGGCGAGATCGACGAGGTGCGTCTCGAAGCCCGCGCGCGCGAGCCGGCGGGCCGCGCCCTTGGAGGTCTCGGTGCAGACCACGCGCGAGAAGAGCGGCGCGAGCGAGCGGGTGAGATCGCCGCTCCCCGCGCCGACGTCCAGGAGCCGCCCGCCGGCGTCCGGCAAGAGGCGCTTCCACTCCTCCGTCGTGAGGTAGGTCATCGGGTACATCCCGAGCCAGGCGTTCACGTCGAAGTCGGAGAAGAAGAGGCGCAGCCGCCGCTGGAGCCAGGTGCGGAAGAGCCCGTGGCTCTGCGTTCGCGCTTCCTCGAGGATCGCGTCGAGCCGCGATGGTTCGTAGAACTCGTGCTCGAGGAAGGCGGCCATCGCCGCTCACCCGTCGTAGGCGCGCGAGAAGATCTTCTGGAAGCGCTCGCCCTTCACGTCGACGAAGACGCCCGTGGCCGTCGCGGTCCGCTGGCCGTCCACGTAGAGATCACCCACACAGACGACCTTGTCCCCGCTCACCTCGCGGATCCACGCCTCGCAATAGGTCTCGCGATCGATGAGCGTGGGCCGGAGGTAGCGCACGGTGAGGCTCTGCGTGACCACGCCGTAGCCCTTGACGATGGCCGCGTGACCGAGGATCTCGTCGAGCACGGTGGCCACGATGCCGCCGTGACAGAAGCCGGGCGCGCCGGAATAGCGCGCGTCGAGGACGAGCCGGCCGATCACCTTGTCACCCTCTTCGGTGACCTTGATCACCGGCGCGACGGGGTTCGACTGGCCCACCATCACCGAGCGGTCCTTCATCTCGAGGTGCCGCTCGAAGAACTGGCCCTGCTTGAAGAGCTCCCCGCTCTTGGACCAGGGCTTTCCGTCGAGCGCCGCGGACATGGCCTCGGCGTGCACGCGGATCTCGCGGAACGTCTCGGGGTCGGCGTCGGACTCGATGAAGCGGGCGAGGAGCGCGCGGATCGCGGCGGCGGCGCGGCGCTTCTCGTTCCAGGCCTCGCCTTCGACCTCGTCGGGGATCTCCCAGCCTCGGAGCGCCTTGTTCTCGTCGGGCTTGCCGCTCCAGATCATGCGACCCCCGTCATGAGCTCGCTGAGGCGCCAGAGCTCGAGCGCGAGCTCGCGGCTGCGCGCGGCCGGCGTGGTCCACGCGACCTTCTCGTCGACCCAGTACTCGCCGTTCTTCGCCTCGGCCTCCTTGGAGGTGGCGAGGAAGATGCCCGTGCGCGCGCCGCGCTCCGGCGTGCGAAGGGCGAACTTGCCGAGGCGCAGCGCGTAGCCGAAGAGGCTGCCGGGGGCGTCCTGCGCGAAGCCCGTCGCGACAGGGCCGGGGTGGAAGGCGTGGCTGAGGATGCCGCGCCCGCCCTCGCGCCGCGCGAGCTCGCGCGCGAAGAGGATGTTGCAGAGCTTGGTCACGCCGTACTGCTCGATGGGGAGGAAGCGGCGCCGCGCGTCGAGGTCGTCGATGCGGAATTGGCAGAGCTTGTGGCCCATCGACGAGGTCGTGACGACGCGCGCGCCCTCGAGCCGCGGGAGGAGGCGGTGCGTGAGCAAGAAGGGCCCGAGGTGGTTCGTCGCGAACATCATCTCGTGGCCGCGCGCGTTCTCCTCACGGCGCGGGAGGTAGATGCCCGCGTTGTTCATGAGCACGTCGAAGCCCACGTCGCGCGAGAGGAGCTCCTCGGCGCAAGCGTTCACCGAGTCGAGGTCGCTGAGGTCGCAGCGGACGAGCGAGACGGCGCGGTTGCCCGTCGCGTCGACGATCGAGCGCCGCACGGCCTCGGCCTTGTCGACGTTTCGGCAGACCATCACCACCTCGGCGCCGCGCCGCGCGAATTCGCGCGCCATCACCTCGCCGATGCCGGAGTTCGCGCCGGTCACGATGCAGCGTTTGCCGTTCATGGGCGCGAATCCTGTGCGCTCGCCGCCGGAGCGTCCAGCAGACGATCGTGACGACCCCCCCGCGATCGTGGAATGCTCCGGCCATGTCTCGCTTCTGCGTCCTCGCCTTGGCCTCCATGATCGTCGCGTGCGACTCCGCCCCGAACGAGCTCACGCGGCCGCCGCGCGATCCGGCGCTCTACGCGCACCCCAAGGACGACGCGCTGCGCATCGACCACCTCCAGGTGAAGGCGACGCACAACAGCTACCACATCGCCCCGAGCGAGAAGACGATCCCGGACTGGAGCTACACGCACGCGCCGCTCGACGTGCAGCTCGACGAACAAGGCGTGCGCGGCGTCGAGCTCGACCTGCACTGGGACGGGCAGGGTGAGATCAGGGTCCTCCACGTGCCGCTGCTCGACCCCAAGACCACCTGCGCGACCTTCCGGGAGTGCCTCGAGACGCTCAAGCGCTGGTCGGACTTCCACCCGGGGCACCACGTGATCTTCGTGCAGCTCGAGCCCAAGATCTCGCCGTCGAGCGAGGCGCAGCGCGAGGCCTTCTTCGAGCTCGTCGACGGCACGATCCGCGACGTGCTCCCGCCCGAATTCCTCGTGACGCCCGACGACGTCCGCCGCGACGCCGACACGCTCGCCGAGGCGCTCGAGACCTACGGCTGGCCCACGCTGGGCGAGACGCGCGGGCGCTTCCTCTTCTACTTCGACTGCTCGCGCGAGCTCGCGCTCGCCTACGCGGGCCCCGAGGGCAAGCTCGAGGGGCGGGTGCTCTTCCCCGACTCCGAGCCCGACGATCCCTTCGCCGGCGTGATGATCGTGAACACGCCGGGCGAGCACGCGCGCGAGATGGTCGAGCGCGGCTACCTCGTGCGCGTCTTCGCGGAGTCGGTGAGCGATCTCCTCGTGGACGGCGAGGCGCCCGAGGAGGGGACGCTCCGGCTCGAGGCCGCGCTCGAGAGCGGCGCGCAGGTGATCAGCACCGACGTCCCCGTCCCCCGGCCCGACCTCGACTACGTGACCGAGATCCCGGGCGGCACGCCTTCGCGGTGCAACCCCGTCACGGCGCCGGCGGGATGCACCTCGCTCGACCTCGAGGATCCTTCGCGGATCGCGCCCTGATCAGCGCCTCCGGCTCCGCGGATCGAGGAGGTCGCGGAGCCGATCGCCCGCGAGGTTGAAGCCGAGGACGGTGAGCGCGATCGCGCCGCCGCTCACGAGGGCGACGTGCGGGAAGCGGAGGAGCACGGCGCTGCCCTGGTCGAGGAGCGCGCCCCAGGAGGTCTCCTTGCCGGGGCCGAGGCCGAGGAAGCTCAGGGTGCTCTCGGCGAGGAGCGTCCAGCCGAAGCCGGCCGTGGCCTGGACGACGAGGGGGCCCGCGACGTTGGGGAGCACGTGCCGCGAAAGGACGCGCGCGTCGGAGAAGCCGAGCGCGCGTGCCGCCGCGACGAAGTCGGAGCTCCGGAGGGAGAGCGTCGAGGCGCGCGCGACGCGGGCGTAGACCACCCAGCCGTTCGCCGCGAGGGCGACCACGAGGTGGACGAGCCCGGGGGAGGCGACGACGGCGAGGATCGCGATGTTGAGGACGATCGCCGGGATGGCCTGCACCATGTCGGCGAAGCCCATGAGCGCGTGGTCGACGCGCCCGCCGTAGTAGCCCGCGGCGATGCCGATGGCGCTCCCGAGGAGGAGCGAGATGCCCACGACCCAGACGCCGACGACGAGGGCGAGGCGCGCGCCGTGGAGGATGGCGCTGTAGAGGTCGATGCCGTTGTCACCCGTGCCGAGCGGGAACGCGGCGCTCGGCGGCTCGTAGGGGAATTCGAGGTGGAGGGTGCCCACCGGATCGGGGGCGAAGGCGGGGCCCGCGAGGGCCGCGAAGAAGAACGCGCCCACGATGGCGAAGGAGGCGCCGCGGCCGATGCGCGCGAGCCGCCTCACGACACCTCCGCACGGGGGTCGACGAGCCCGTAGACGAGGTCGAGCGCGAGGTTCACCGACACGTAGATCGTCGCGATGACGAGCACGCAGCCCTGCACCACGGGGAGATCGCGCGCGAAGAAGGCCTCGAGGAAGAGCGTGCCGAGGCCCGGCCGCTCGAAGATCTTCTCCGCCACGACGGCGCCCGAGAGAAGCGCGCCGAGTTGCGCCGCGCCCAGCGTGAGCACGGGGAGGAGCGCGTTGGGGAGCCCGTGCTTGAGGAGCACGCCGAGCTTGCCCACGCCGCGCGCGCGCGCCGCGACCACGTAGGCCTGGTCGAGCACCTCGCGGAGGCTCCCGCGGATCTGCCGCGTGAGGATCGCGGCGAGCGAGGTGCCGAGCGTGATCGAGGGGAGCACGAGCCCGAGCGCGCCGCTCGCGTCGTCGCCAGGAATGGGGAGGAAGCCGAGCTTCACCGCGAAGACGAGGATGAGCAGCGGCCCGAGCCAGATGTTGGGGATGGCGAGGCCCAGGGCGGCGAAGAACATCGCGATCCGATCGCCCGGTCCGCCGCGTGACTCGGCCGCGAGCACGCCGAGCGGGAGCGCGATCGCCCAGGCGAGCGCGAGGCTCGAGAGCGCGAGGAGGATGGTGGGCTGCATGGCGTCGGCGATGAGCTCGGCCACCGTCTCGGGGTGACGCCGGAAGCTCGTGCCGAGCGTGCCGTCGAAGATGGACGAGACGAAGCGGCCGAATTGGCGCGGGAGGCTCTCGTCGAGGTGGAGCGCGTGCCGGAGCGCCTCGCGATCCTCGGCGGTGGCTTGGTCGCCGAGGATCACGTCCACCGGATCACCGGGGAGGAAGTGGACGATGCCGAAGACGAAGGTCGCGACGAAGGCGACGGTGAGCCACGCGCGGAGGACTCTGCCGATGAAGTATCGCGCCCTCGTCATCGCGCGCCGGAGGCCTCATTCGAGCGCGGCGCAGAAGCCGCTGTTCCGCCGGGAGTCGGAGAGGTCGATGATGCGGGCGATGGGGGTGCCGGGCTCGACGCCCGGCGCGTACTGCCAGAGGTCCTCGAGGTCTTCGCCGCGGATGCAGCGGTAGCCGTCGCCCTCGCGGCAGTCGCCGTCGCCCGAGCAGCGCTCCATGCAGTAGGTGTCGGTCCCGCGGGGCGGCTCGAAGCGCCACTCGACGCAGATCGCGCGATCGGGGCAGGTGTCGGGGTTGCACCCACGGACGGTGCAATAACCCCCCGGCTGCGCGAGATCACAGAAGCGATCGGCGTTGATCGAGCACTGCGCGCTGGTTCGGCAGTCGTCGCCGATCTGGGGCGCGCACCCGGAGAAGAGCGCGAGCGCCATCCCCCATGGAAGCCAGGAAAGCCGCATGACGAGCGACGATAGCAGGAAGGGGCTCCCATCGCCCCCTGGTTCCTTATGATGGGGGGCATGGGCCGCTCGCTCGCCTTCGCGCTCGTGGTCGTCGTCCTCGCGGCGCTCCCAGGGATCGCCCGCGCCGATCGCGCGCTGCACCGCGTGGAGGAGATGGTCCGCAAGGGCCGGAGCGAGGCGGCGCTCGTCGCCATCGCCGAGGCCGAGCCCGGCTTCCGGGAGCGGCCGGAGATCCGCTACCTCACCGCCCGCCTCCTCATGCGCCTCGGGCAGGACGCCGAGGCCCTCGCCGCGTTCCCGCCGCTCGACTCGCTCCCGAGGGCGGTGCGGGAGGACGCCGCGCTCGAGCGGGCGATGCTCGAGGCCAAGCTCGGCCGGTGCAAGGTGGCTTATCCCGTCCTCCTCGAGCACGGCACCAAGAAGGGCGCGCGGCGCGACGTCGCGCGCTTCCACGCCGCCCGATGCGCCCACGCCCTCGGCAATTCGAGGAAGGCCCTCGCGCTCACGGAGGAGACGCTCGCGCGCGATCCGGGGCCGGTCGATCGGCTCGAGGTGCGCTGGCTCCGCGCCGAGGCCGAGAAGGCGCTCGGCCGCCCCAAGCGCGCGGTCGAGGAGCTCCGCGCGGCGTGGATCGAGCGGCCGACGCACCCGCGCATCGCCGAGGTGGAGGCGACGCTCGTGCGTCTCCCCGGCGGCCGCGCCCGCCTCGACGCCGAGGCACGGATCGCGCGGATCGAGGCGCTCGTCGAGTCGCGCCGCTTCGAGGCCGCGCTCGACGCGCTGAAGAAGCTCCCGCTCCACGAGCGGCGCCGCGTCGAGGCGCGAAGGCTCGAGGGGCGCACCCTCTACTCGCTCAAGCGCTACCGAGACGCGGCGACGATCCTCGAGGGCACGTCCAGGTCCAAGGGACCCGAGGCCCGCAAGGACGAGCTCCTCGCGGCGCGCGCGCGCTATCGCAGCGGCGACAAGGCCGAGGGCCTCCGCGCGCTCCGGCGCGTGGCGGTGCGGCATCGGGGCACCTACGAGGGCGATCTCGCGGCCTATCTGGTGGCCGAGGTCTCCTTCGACCGCGGCAGCCCCAAGGAGCTCGAGCGATTCCTCGCGAGCCCCGCCGCGAGCCGCCTCACCCGCGAGGCCCAGGGTGCCCGCTTTCGCCTCGGGCTCCGCGCCTTCGAGCGCGGGCGGGGCGCCGAGGCGGCGCGCCATTTCGAGGCCTACACCAAGGCGGCTCTCGACGGAGAGCAGCGCGTCGCGGGGCGCTATTGGGAGGCGCGCGCGCTCGAGCTCGAGAAGAAGCGCGCCGCGGCCGCCGAGGCCTACGCCCGCCTCGCCGCGTCGCATCCCTTCGACTGGTACGGCTACCACGCGCGGCGACGGCTCCACGCGATGGGCGAGTCCGCGCGGCTCGAGGAGCTCGCCGTCGCGCCCCTGCCCGAGCGGGTCGAGCCCGCGCTCCGCGTCGAAGAGTCCGAGGCCGCGCGCTTCTACCGCTCGCTCGGGCTCGTCGCCGACGCCGAGGCCAAGCTCCGCGAGGCCCTCTCTGACGCGCCGCACGAGAAGCTCGCCTTCCACCTCGCGCGCGCGGACGTGCGCTCCGCCTTCCTCGTCGCGCGCGCCGATCGCGCCCTGCTCCGGCCCGTCGAGGCCGTGACGCGGTGGATCTGGGAGGCGGCCTACCCTCGACCGCATCGCGAGGCGATCGCCGCCCTCGCCGCGCGCGCGGGCATCCCCGAGGCGTGGGTCTACGCGACGATGCGCCAAGAGAGCGGCTTCCACGCCGAGGCGCGGAGCCGCTCGGGGGCCGAGGGGCTCCTCCAGATCATGCCCCAGGTGGCCGCCGGCGTGGCGGCGAGCCTCGGCCTCGATCTCGCGCGCGCGAGCCTCACCGATCCCGAAGTGAACGCCGCGCTCGGCGTGGAGCTGATGCGCCGCATCGCCACGCGGCTCCATGGGCAGCTCCCGCTCATGGCCGCCGCGTACAACGCCGGGCCCGGGCGGCTCCTCGAGTGGCTCGCCGAGTACGGCGACGCCGAGCTCGATCTCTTCGTCGAGCGCGTGCCCTTCGAGGAGACGCGGCGCTACGTGAAGCGCGTCGTCTCGCACTACTTCGTCTATCGCTATCTCGCCGGGGAGGCGGACCCTTTCGAGGGCGCGATCCCCGAGAAGGTGGAGCGGCCGTGAGCGACGACGACCTCGGCGGGCTCGACGACGACTACGCCTCGCGCACCGAGGCGGCGTGCGCGCGGATCGGCGAGCGCGCCAAGGCGCTCGGGCTCACCGTCGCCGTGGCCGAATCCCTCACGGGCGGCGCGCTCGTGGCGCGTCTCGCCGCGGCGCCGGGGTCGGGGGAGTGGCTCCGAGGTGGCGTGGTCGCCTACGACCGCGCCGTGAAGTACGAGGTGCTCGGCGTGCCGCGCGGCCCCGTCGTCTGCGAGGTGGCGGCGCGCGCGATGGCCGAGGGCGTCGCGCGCCTCCTCCGGGCCGACGTCGCGCTCTCGCTTACGGGCGTCGCGGGCCCCGACGAACAAGACGGCATGCCGGTGGGCACGGTCTACTTCGGCGTGCGCACGCCCGAGGGGGAGGTGCGTGTGGAGCACGCGCGCTTCCACGGCGACCCGGGCGAGGTCGTCGAGCGCGCGCTCGACCACGGATTCGCGCTGCTCCTCCGCGCCACCGCGCGTTGACGCGGGGCTCCGAAACGTGGCGCACGCTCACCCCCAAGTCTTGAAAGCGCCGCGGAATTGGGCGAAGGTTGTGTAAAGTTTGGATGTCAGGCGACGACTTCGCGGATGAGAAGACGATCATCGGGGATCTAGGCCACCTCAAGCGCGAGGCCGCCGAGGAGACCTCCGAGCAAGCTTATCTTCGCCTCCTCACGGGGCCGCACCAGGGGCAGCTCTTCCGCGTCGGCGACGGCGGGGATCTCGGCCGCGGCAACGACGTGAGCTTCCGGATCCTCGACTCGCAGATCAGCCGGCGCCACGCGCGCCTCCTGCGCGTCGGCGGCGAGTTCGTCCTCCACGACCTCCAGTCCACCAACGGCACCTTCGTGAACGGCGAGCGCATCGTCATGCGCGCGCTCCGCGAAGGCGATCTGATCAACCTCGGTCAGTCGACCTCGCTGCGCCTCGTCACGCTCAAGGACGAAGACGTCGACATCCAGGCGCAGATGTTCGAGAACGCGCTCCGCGACGCGCTCACCAAGGCCTACAACCGACGCTTCTTCGAGACCCGCCTCGAGGAGGAGGTCGCGTACTCGATCCGTCAGGAGAGCCGGCTCGCGCTCCTCTACTTCGACCTCGATCACTTCAAGTCGGTGAACGACACCTACGGGCACCTCGCGGGCGACTTCGCGTTGGCCGAGTTCGCCGCGCTCGTGCAGGCCGAGCGTCGCCGCGAGGACGTCTTCGCCCGCATCGGCGGCGAGGAGTTCGCGATCCTCGCGCGCGGCCTCGACCTCGAGCAGGGGCGGGACTTCGCCGATCGCATCCGGCGCGTGATCGCGGCCCACGACTTCCGATACGAGGGGCGCAAGCTCCCGATCACCACCAGCGTGGGCGTGGCGTGCATGCCGGGCCCCGAGTCGGCGAGCGCGCTCGTCGCGGCGGCCGACGCGGCGCTCTATCGGGCCAAGGGCAACGGGCGCAATCGCGTCGAGGTGGCCCCGGCGGTCTCAACTTGACAGGCACTCCCCGGCACGCGAGCTTTGGCGCTACCTTCGAGGGCGGACACCCCATGAAATTCATCGCTGCAGGACTCTCCGACGTTGGGCTCCAGCGGGAGCACAACGAAGACAGCTTCTGCATCTCGCCGCAGCATCGTCTCTTCGTCGTCGCCGACGGAATGGGGGGTCACCGAGCAGGAGACGTCGCCTCGAAGATGGCCATCCACGCGGTCGCTTCGTTCTTCGACGCCACCGAGTCCGAGGACGCGACCTGGCCCTACGCCATCGATCCGCGCCTCTCGATGGACGAGAACCGCCTCGTCGCGGGCGTCCGCCTCGCCAACCAGCGCATCTTCGACACCTCCGTGCAGCACGCGGAGATGCACGGGATGGGGACGACCGTCGTCGCGCTCTTCTACAGCACGACCAAGGAGCGCGTCTTCATCGCGCACGTCGGCGACAGCCGCGCCTACCGCATCCGCGACGGCGAGATCCTCCAGCTCACGCGGGACCACAGCCTCGTGAACGACTACCTCGCGGTCATGCCCGACATGCCGCAGGAGCAGCTCGACGAGCTCCCCAAGAACGTGATCACGCGCGCGCTCGGCATGCAGGAGGGGGTCGCCGTCGACCTCACCGCCGACGAGCCCGCGCCCGGCGACGTCTACCTCCTCTGCTCGGACGGCCTGAGCGGGATGCTCCACGACTCGACGATCCTCGAGATCACCGAGCGCGCCGGCGACGACGTCGAGGCCGCCGCGCGGAAGCTCGTCGAGGCGGCGAACGACGCGGGCGGCGACGACAACATCACCGTCGTCGTGGTGAAGTTCCTCTGATCCTCAGAGGAGCGCCTCGATCTTCTTCTTGAGCTCCTCGGGCTTGGTGTTGGGCGCGAAGCGCTCGAGCACGCGGCCCTGGCGATCGACGAGGAACTTGGTGAAGTTCCATTTGATCGCCTTGCTGCCGAGGATGCCCGGGGCCTTCTCCTTGAGCTCGACGAAGAGCGGGTGGGCGCCTGCGCCGTTCACCTCGATCTTGCTGTGCATCGGGAAGGAGACGCCGTAGTTCTTCCGGCAGAACGCGCCGATCTCCTGGTCGCTGCCCGGATCCTGACCGCCGAACTGATTGCAGGGGAAGCCGAGGACGACGAATCCCTTGTCGCGGTAGGTCTCGTAGAGCCGCTCGAGACCCTCGAATTGCGGCGTGAACCCGCACTTGCTCGCGGTGTTCACGATGAGGAGGACCTTGCCCTCGTACTCCTTCAGGGTGGTGTCGCGGCCGTCGATGGTCTTGACCTGGTGCTCGTAGATGGACGCCATGCCGGCAACCTCTCACGCGCCGGAGCCCTCTGCAATTGGGAGCGGCCGAGATTTCTGGCATAAGGGGGGCGCCATGAGCCTCACCTTCGAAGCCCGCCACGAGATCGACATCGCGCCCGAGGACTACTACCGCGAGATCCACCTCGCCGGGCCCTTCAACGTCTGGCTGCACGAGGAGAAGCTCGGGGTGGGCTATCGCGAGATCGAGAGCGATCTCTCGACGGGGATGCGCAAGATCGAGATGATGCCCCGTCCCGACGTCCCGGCCACGCTCAAGAAGTTCATCGGCGAGAGCTTCAAGATGGTCGAGGAGGGGCGGCTCGAGGGCGACACCTATCGCTTCGTCGTCCACCCCGAGAAGTTCGGCGATCGCATCCGCGTCTCGGGCGAGATGAAGCTCGAGCCGCGCGCCGGCGGCTGCGTGCGCCACGTGCGGATCACGATCGATGCGCGCGTCCCGGGCCTCGGCGGCCTGGTCGAGCGCGTCACCGAGAAGAACGTGAAGAAGAGCCTCGACGACAGCGCCCGCTTCGCCAACGAGTGGATCCGCGAGCGGCTCTGATCACTTCCCCGCGGGCGCGCCGCCCTTGCGCGGATCGCTCGCGGCCACGAGGCGCGGGCGCGCGCCGTGGCGGATCTCGATCGCCTGGACGTTGGCGCTGTGGAGGAGCGTCTCGGTGCGGTGCCCGAGCGCCTCGAGGTACTCCACGGCCTCCGGCGGGAGCGGCGAGAACGACTCGACGCCGAGCACGTCGGGCGAGGCCTGGTGGTGGATGCGCGCGCGCTTGACCGCCCAGCCCACGTCGAGGCCGTCGAAGAGCACGCCCATCGCCACCTGCTGGGTGGCCGTGACGATGCGGCTCCCGCCCGAGGCGCCCACGCAGAGCACGGGCTTTCCGTCGCGGAAGACGATGGTGGGCGTCATGGTGGAGACGGGGCGCTTGCCCGGGCCCGGGAGGTTCCGCTCGCCGCCCACGAGGCGGAAGGCGTTCACCTCGCCCACCGCGCGCGCGAAGTCGTCCATCTCGTCGTTCATGACGGCGCCGGCGGCCGTGTAGCGCGCCCCGAACGGGAGGTTGACCGTGGTGGTCACGGCCGCGACGTTGCCCTCCGCGTCGACGACGCAGAGGTGCGAGGTGCCGCCGCCCTCGGGCTGGACCGCGGCGCCCTCGGCCGGCTCGAGCGGGAAGTCGAAGCGCTCCACGGGCGTGACGCGATCGCGATCGATGAGCCGCGCGCGCGCCGCGATGCGGGCCGGGTCCATCATCGCCTCGATGGGGAGCTCGACGTGATCGGGATCGCCGAAGTAGCGCTGGCGGTCGAGGTAGGGGCCCTTCCAGCTCTCGGCCATCGCGTGGAGGCGCTCGAAGCGGCCGAGCTCGAGCTTGGGGTCGACGCGCTCGAGGATGGCGAGGCTCTGGAGCAGCGTGTACCCGCCCGCGCTCGGCGGCGGCGCCGTGACGAAGACGTGGCCGAAGTGGCGCCCGACGAGCGGTTTGCGGAAGACCACCGCGTAGCGCTCGAGGTCCTCGCGCGTGAAGATCCCGCCGGCGCGCCGGTTCGCCTCGACGATCTCGTCGGTGAGCGCGCCGCGGTAGATCACGTCGGCCCCGCCGCGCGCGAAGGCCTCGAGCGTGGCAGCGAGGCGCGGCTGGCGGAGCAGGGCGCCCTCCTTGAGCCCCTTGGTCCGGTCGAGCCAGCCGCGGAGGATCTCGTCCTCGCGCATCTGCGCGCCGAAGGCGGCCCCGAGCCGGGCGGTGTTGGCGCTCACCCGCACGCCCTTGCGCGCGAGGGCGATGGCCGGGGCGGCGACCTCCTCGAGCGTGAGGCGGCCGAAGCGCTCGACGAGGGCGGCGATGCCCGCGGGCTCGCCCGGGACGCCGCTCGCGAGGCCGCCGCGCTGGCTCGCCATCGAGAGCGGGCCCTCGCCGACGGGCGGCTTGTCCACGAAGAGGTCGGGCGTGGCGGCGAGCGGCGCGCGCTCCCGGAAGTCGATGAAGGTGAGCTCGTCGTCCTTGGCGCTGTAGTAGAGCGCGAACCCGCCGCCGAAGAAGCCGCTCGAGCCCGGGGAGGCCACCCCGAGGGCGAGCATCGCGGCCGCCGCGGCGTCGGCGGCGGTCCCGCCCGCCTCGAGCACGGACGCGCCCGCGCGCGAGGCGTCGGGGTGATCCGTCGCCACGGCGTATTGCGCGTAGCGCCCGACGTGACCCTCGGTGGGCGGACCCTGGCCGAGGAGGGCGAGGACGACGAGGAGGGTGGCGAGGAAGGTGAGGAGCGGCCGCACGGGTTCACCTTGCCTAAATCCGCGCGGCTCTGCACCCTCGGGAGCGATGCGCTTCATCTTCGTGATGGATCCCGTCGAGCGCGTGATCGTCGACGAGGACACGACCTACGCCCTCATGCGCGAGGCCGAGGCCCGCGGGCACCGGGTGGAGCACGCGCTCCACACCGACCTCTTCGTCGAAGCCGGCGTCCTCCATGCGTACGTGCGGAAGGCGCACTGCACCGACCGCCGCGAGCGGCCCATCGAGCTCGGCGAGCGCGAGCGCGTCGAGGTCGAGGCCGTCGACGCCGTCTTCGTGCGCAAGGACCCCCCCTTCGACGACGGCTACCTCTGGCTCACGCTCCTCCTCGAGCACGTGCGCGGCAAGACCCTCCTGCTCAACGATCCGCAGGGCCTCCGGAACGCCAACGAGAAGCTCTACGCGATGCGCTTCCCCGAGGTCACGCCGCGCACCCTCGTCTCGGCCGACAAGGCCGAGATCCTGCGCTTCCTCCGCGAGGTGGGGGGCAAGGCCGTGATCAAGCCCATCGACGGCCACGGCGGCGAGGGCGTCATGAAGCTCGAAGAGGGGCACATGAACCAGAACGCCATCGTCGAGGCGCTCACGCGCCACGGCACGCGCCACGCGATGGTGCAGGCGTTCATCCCCGAGGTCTCCTTGGGCGACAAGCGCATCCTCCTCCTCGACGGAGAGCCGCTCGGCGCCATCCTCCGCGTCCCGCAGAAGGGCGATCTCCGCAGCAACATCCACGTCGGCGGTCGCGTCGAGAAGACCACGCTCGACGAGCACGATCGCCGCATCGTGGCGGCGGTGGCCGACACGCTCCGGCGCGAGGGGCTGATCTTCGTCGGCCTCGACGTCATCGGCGGCAAGCTCACCGAGGTGAACGTCACGAGCCCCACCGGCATCCAGCAGATGACGCGCCTCGACGGCGTGAACTACCCCGGCCGGGTCATCGACTGGGTCGAGGCGAAACTCGCCGGGCGGGCTTGATTCCGCTCGCGCCGATGACGATCGTGCGGGATCTCCGCACGGAGGATCGAAACCCCATGAGAAACGTCGCCATCCTCGCCCTCCTCTCCGTCTTCGCCATCGGCTGCGGCTTCAACGAGGTCATCGAAGCCGACGAGGACGTGAAGGCCGCCTGGGCGGACGTCGAGAACCACTATCAGCGCCGCGCCGACCTCGTCCCGAACCTCGTCGCCACGGTGAAGGGCGTGAAGAACTACGAGCGCGAGACGCTCGAGGCGGTCGTGCAGGCACGCGCCAAGGTGGGGTCGATCCAGGTGGACTCCTCCATCATCGACGATCCCGAACGGCTCGAGGCCTTCGAGCGCGCCCAGGGGCAGCTCGGCTCCGCGCTCTCCCGGCTCATCGCCGTCGCCGAGGACTACCCCGAGCTCAAGGCCACCGACGCCTACCGCGACCTCCAGACCCAGCTCGAGGGCACGGAGAACCGCATCGCCGTCGCGCGCCGTCGCTACATCGAGGCCGTCGCCGAGTACAACAAGGTCGTCCTCCGCTTCCCGAGCATGATCGGCGCCTCGCTCCGCGGGAAGAAGGAGCGGCCCACGTTCAAGGCCACCACGGAGAACGCGCACGTCGCGCCCGAGGTGGACCTCTGATCCCGCGCATGCGCACGGCCCTCACGGTCGCGCTCTCCCTCCTCGTCGTCGCCTCCGCGGCCTTCGCGCTCGACGTCCCGCCGGTCGAGGGGCGCGTCGTCGATCGCGCCTCCCTCCTCACGGCGGCCGAGGCCGCGGCGCTCGAGCAGAAGCTCGCCGACTTCGAGAAGGCCACCGGGCATCAGTTCGCGCTCCTCACCGTGCCGAGCCTCGAGGACGACGCCATCGAGGACTTCTCGATGCGCGTGGTGGAGGCGTGGAAGCTCGGCGCGAAGGATCGCGACGACGGGCTCCTCCTCCTCATCGCCTTCGAGGACAAGAAGATGCGCATCGAGGTGGGCTACGGCCTCGAGGGCGCGATCCCCGACATCCTCGCCGGCAAGATCATCCGGCACACGTTGGCGCCCGCGTTCCGCGAGGGGAAGTACGCGGAGGGCATCGACACGGCCTTCGATCAGCTCATGGCCGCCTCCGAGGGCGAGGCCGTCGCGGTCGGGGAGCCCGAGGAGGACCCCCTCCTCGACTGGTTCCTCGTCCTCCTCGCCCTCGGCGCGCTCGTCTACATCTTCTTCTTCGCCAAGGAGCGCGAGCCCTCGCCGATCGTCACGAGCGGGCTCCCGCCGCGCCCGATCCGTTCGTCGAGCAGCCCGTCGCGGCGCTCGTCCGGCGGCGGCTTCCGCGGGGGCGGCGGTGGCTTCGGCGGCGGTGGCGCCTCGGGAGGCTGGTGATGGCTTCGCTCTTCTCCGACGAAGAAAAGGCGCGCGTCGAAGCGGCCGTGAAGGACGCCGAGGCCCGGACCGAGGGCGAGCTCGTCGTCGTCGTGAGCCGACGCAGCGACGACTACGCCGAGGTGCGCGCGCTCCTCGGCTTCGCGTGCGCGATGATCGCGGCCTTCGCCGCCGGGCGCGTCGCTTCGGGGATCGACGCCGTGCTCCTCGTTTCCATCGCGGGGATCGTCGGCGTCCTCGGCTACCTCCTCGGCGGTCTCTCGCCGCTCCTCCGCCTCTTCGCCCCGCGCTCGCTCCGCGAGGCCAAGGTCGACGCGCGCACCAAGCAGCTCTTCGTGGAGGAGGGCGTGATGGAGACGCGCGGGCGGAGCGGGGTGCTCATCCACCTCTCCGAGGCCGAGCACCTCGTGGAGATCCTCGCCGACGCGGGCATCCACGCGCGCGTGGAGCCCGGGCACTGGGCGCGCGAGGTCGAGGCCCTCACCGCCGCCATCGCGCAGGGCAGCGCCGCCGACGGCCTCGTCGAGAGCATCGGACGGATCGGCGCGCTCCTCGCGGAGACCTTCCCCCGCACCGAGCCGCGCGAGAACCAGCTCGACGACGCGCTCCGTGAGCGCTGATCAGGGCAGGCGATAGGGCGAGACGTCGATCGGCCCCTTGCCCTCGGCCTGGAGCGCGTCGCGGAGGCCGAGCAGCTCAGGCGACTCGGGCGAGAAGAGCAGCGCGTCGCGCGTGGTGAAGCGCGCGGCGTCGCGCTCGCCGACGGCCGCGAAGTAGAGCGCCTGGTTGTAGAGGCGCACGAGGAGGGCCTCCTTGGCGCGCGCGTCCATCTCGCCGATGGGGCCGAGCTTATTGCGGAGCCGCTGCATCGCGCGGAGCTGGGCGTTCCGGCCGGCCGCGACGTCCTCGGGCGTCGCGCCCTCGGCCATCACGCGGTGGAGCGCGCCGGCGGGGACGAGGAGGGGGTAGAGCTCGGGCTCGACGCGCGGATCGAGCTCGATGATCACGGGGCGCTCGGCGGCGAGGGATTGCAGCTCCTCGAGGCCGAGCGAGCCGGTGAGCAGGAGGCTGCGGAGGACGTCGCGGAGGCGCGGCTCCTCGCGGAGCAGGTGGTCGACCATGCCGGGGTACGAGATGAGCGGCACGGGCACGAGGAGCACGTCGGGGCGGGCGCGCTCCTCCGCCTCGAAGCCCCAGGTCTGGAAGATCGTCTGCGGGCCGTAGGCGAAGACGATCGCGTCGTCGGGGAGGCGCCGCCGGACCTCGTCGTCGAAGACCGCCGCTTCGTGGAAGTCGCGCCGGCCGTGCTCGTCGATCACGAGGACGCCGCCGGCGGCCGCGAGGAGCGCGAGCGCGACGGTGAGCGCCGTGCCGAGGGCCGAGATCGCCGGGAGCTCGTCGGGGATGGCGCCCACGAGGATGCCCACGAACCAGCCCGCGAGCAGGGCGAGCGCGAAGACCGCCGGGAGCAGGTAGCCGAGCGCGTCGGGGTTGTGGCGGACGAAGCCGAGCCAGGCCCGCCCGCCGGCCGTGAGGAGGGCGACGGCGAGGAGGAGCCAGGCGGCCCGGCGCGCGCGCGGGCTGCGGAGCGCGAGGTACGCGCCCCCTCCCGCGAGGACCACCGTGACCGGCCCGAGCGACTCGGCGAGCGCGAAGAGCGTGTCGAAGGCGCGATCGCTCCCGGCCTCGGGCACGCCGGCGCCCTGGTTCTTCTGGAAGGCCCGCGCGCTCACCACCCAGAGGAAGTTGCCCAGGGTCGAGGGCTCGCCGAGGTTGAGCGCGGGATCGGCCAGGGCGCGCAGCGGCAAGTAGAGGAGCGGGACGAGGCCGAGGCAGAACGCCCCGATGGAGCGCAAGAGGAGCCTCGTCGAGGCGAGGAGCGCGTCGCCCACCGCGAGGAGCGCCGCCAAGAGCACGACGAGCGCCATGAAGGGGTGGCAGCTCGCGGCGAGGCCGAGGGCGAGCGCGGCCCCCACGGCCGCGCGCTCGTCCTCGTCGATCGCGAAGCGGACGAGGCGCTCGATCGCGACCGCGAGGCAGAACGCGGCGGGCGCATAGACCTCGGGCCGCACGGCCTGCATCACGGACGCGGGTCCGAGCACGGCCACGAAAGAGACCGCGAGCGATAGGGTGTCGCGCGCCCAGGGCGAGCGGGGCCCGAGCGCGCGCCCGAGGGTCTGCGCCGCGCGGAAGAGCGCGTAGCCCGCGCCGGCCGCCGTGATGGCCGAGACCAGGCCCACGCGGAGCGCCATCGAGCCGAAGGGGAGGAGCGTCGCGAGCCCGAAGAGCACGCCGGGGAGCGGCTGCCCGGGCGGATGGCTGATGCCGAGCCAGACGCCCTGGGCGACGAACTCGCCCTCGTCGAGGAAGCCCGCCGTCTCGCTCACCGAGAGGAGGAAGCCGACCAGCGGCGCGACGAACGAGAGCAGCGGAAGGCCCGGGACCTCCCACGCGTCCGATCGCGACGCGCCCTTCTTGGCTTCGTGCATCGCGAGATGTTCCCTCATCCGCCGGAGGGCGCCAATTTCCCGTCGCGCGCCGCGCGTGTCATGTAAGGGGGCGTGAAGCGAAGGCTCGACGAAGCGGCGCTCGCTCGCGTGCTCGAGGCACGCGGCGGCGCGTTCTACCCGAACCTGCCGGGCCGGCGGAACCACCTGCGCGCGGGCGTGCTCGTGCCCGTGTGCTTCGAAGACGAGCCGACCGTCTACCTCACCGAGCGGCCGCGGACGATGCCCCGCCACGCGGGCGAGGTCTCCTTCCCCGGCGGGCTCCCGGCCGAGGTCGACGCCGATCTCGAGGCCACCGCGCGCCGTGAGGCGGAGGAGGAGATCGGCGTGCGCCACGTGCGCCTCCTCGGCCGGCTCGCCTCGACGCCGCTCTACACCTCGGACTATCGCCTCGAGCCCTTCGTCGCCTCCGTCGACCGCCGGGAGATCGCGCCCGATCCGCGCGAGGTGGCCCGGCTCATCGAGCTCTCGCTCTTCGACCTGGTCTTCGCCGACTCGATCGAGGCGCTGCCCTTCGAGCTCGGCGGCGCGGAGGTGCTCGTGCCCATCTTCCCGGTGGGGGACGTCATCATCTACGGGGGCACGGCGCAGCTCCTCATGGAGCTCGTGAGCTATTCGGCCCTCGCGATGGGCGAGGCCGTGCCGCGCTTCCGCAGGAGCACGCGGGACTGGCGCGAGGTCCTCATCGCGCCCAACGGGTGAAGGGCGCCCGCGCGTGCCATAGTCCCGCCGTGCCCAAGACCACGCGAAGCCTCTGGCTCATGAAGAGCGAGCCCGACGTCTTCTCCATCGACGACCTCGCGAAGCAGGGCGTCTCCGGCTGGGAGGGCGTCCGCAACTACCAAGCGCGCAACTTCATGCGCGCGATGCAGGTCGGCGACCTCGTCCTCTTCTACCACTCGAACGCCAAGCCCCCGGGCGTCGTGGGCCTCGCGGAGGTCGTGCGCACGGCCTACCCCGACCCCTTCCAGTTCGACCCGAAGAGCGAGTACTACGACCCGAAGAGCCCCGCCGACGCGCCGCGCTGGTCGTCGGTCGACGTGCGCTTCGTCGAGAAATTCCCGCGCCTCGTCTCGCTCGACGAGCTCAAGGCCGAGCCCGCGCTCGAGGGGATGCTCGTGACGCAGAAGGGCTCGCGGCTGAGCGTGCAGCCCGTGGAGCGCGCGCACTTCGAGCGCGTGCTCGCCATGGCCGGCGCCAAGACCAAGCGGGTCTAGACCGCCACGCGGTCGGCGGCCTTCGGCAGCCGCCCCTCGTCGAGGCGCGCGCGCTCCTTCTCGGTGAAGGGCTCGTCGAAGAGGTGCGTGGCGCGCTGGCTCGCGCGGAAGAGATCGACGATGAAGTGCATGCGGTCGGTGATGCGCGTCCAATCGCGCGCGCCCGAGTCTTCTTCGCCGTTGGTGAGCGCGCCGAGGCTCTCGAGGAGGAGCGCGAGCTCGAGGTCGTGCGCGATCACGCTCTCCATGCGGAGCGCGTCGGGGAGGCCGCCCTTGGGGTATTTCACGTCGGCGCCGAGGCGGATCACGCGGCCGGGCACGGTGAGCGTCATGTAGAGCTCGGTGATCGCGTCACGGTAGATCTGGCGCAGACGATCGACCTCGCGCCGGAGCAAGCCGTGGTGCACGGCTTCGCGGAGCTTCTCGTGGAGGCGCGCGCGCGTGGGCTTGAAGACGCCGACCTGCGCCGCGATGCCGAGCGCCTCGTCGATGGCGATCTCGAAGGGCGCCATCAGGCCGTTCTCGATCGCCGGTTGGAGCCGGATCTGCTCGTGGAAGCCCACGAGCGCGTTGGCGTGGAGCACGAGCTGCGAGCGCCGCGTCGGGTCGTCGCTCGCCGCGGCGTCGGCGTAGAGCGAGAAGGCCGTGACGAGCCGCGACTGGCCGTCCACCGTGCTCGGGCCGGGCCGGAGGTAGCCGCGCATGTGCGCCTTCACCTCCTCGGCCGAGGGCTTGGGGTGGCGGCGGTAGAGGTCGATCATCTCCACGAAGACGGGCGCGAGCTCGCGGAAGACCTTGAGGTTGCCCGCGGCGATCTCGCGCGCGACGTCGATCGCGATCCGCTCGACGATCCCGCGGATGCGCACGCGCGCCGACCGCGGCCGCGTGCCCTCGCGGTTCATCAACGCCTTGGCGAGCCGCATCGAGAAGCGCTCGTCGTCGGCGAGGCGGCCGAGCAGGAACTGCGGCACCTGATCGCCCCGGATGAAGTCGCCGGCCGTGGCCGAGGCCCACGTGGCGAACGTGCACCAATTGGCCTCTTCGATGCCCAGCGTGTCGCGGAAGGCGCGCGAGATGTCGGCGTACGCCTGCGTGATCTCGTAGTTGCGGCGCACGGGATCGCCGTTCATGGCCACGACGGCGGCGACGCGCGCATGGGTCACGTCTCGGTTCATGATTTCCCCCTCCAGAACGGAACCGAGGATGCCACCGCCCCGAGGCAGTTGTGAAATCTTTTCCAATGTCTCGCGTCGAATGGGGGCGGAACTCACCCTTCACGCACGTCGAACACGGAATCGGCGGTGACGGATTCACCTTCGAGGAGGATGCATACGTGGTGCGCGACGTGCGCACCGTCGCGCCTCTCGTACCGGGGGAAACGCGCGGCGTTCACGTGGAGCGTCGCGCCTTCGCGGACCTGCCAGGTCCGCGTTCCGCCACCTTTGAGGGTGTGATGCATGTGCCCGGCTACGACGGCCGAGATCGTATGA
Source organism: Myxococcales bacterium (assembly GCA_012744445.1). Lineage (GTDB taxonomy): Bacteria > Myxococcota_A > Polyangia > Polyangiales > Houyiibacteriaceae > JAAYBZ01. The sequence goes on from JAAYBZ010000222.1 coordinate 20,289, forward strand.
CCACGCGCGCGTGCGCGGTCGAGGAAGAGACGGAGATCCGGGTCGCCGAAATCGCCCTCGCTCGCTTTGAAATCGCAGCCGTAGATCGAGTCGCGCGCCATGCCGAGCCCGGTGGGGCCGTTGTGCGCGAGGACGACGATCGGGAGCGAGGGATCGGCGCCGTCGAGGAGCGAGAGCATGCGCGCGGCGCTCTCTTCGAACGTGCCCACGCCGTAGCGCGCGCGGAGGTGGCGCGCGAAGGCGAGCCGCGGCCCGCCGCAGGAGTGGGGGCGCGCCGTGAGGATCTGCACGCCGAGATCGCGGCGGACGAAGAGGCGGTAGCCCTCGCAGGGGATCGGCCCGAGCGCGCGCGCGATGCGGGCGCAGCGCCGGTCCTGGCCGAGCGCGAGGAGTTCGCGCGCGGCGCCCGTGCCCGGGAGCACCTCCGAGAGGAGCTGGACGGCCGTGACTCCGTCGTGGTTTCCCGGGATCGCGATCGCGGGCGTGCGGAGCCCGCGCATCGCCTCCGCCACGCGGAGCGCCTCGGATTGGCGATAGCCCGCGAAGTCGCCGACGAAGAGGAGGAGGTCGTAGCCGTGGGCGTCGAGGAGCCGCGCGTCGATCGCGTCGAACTGCCCGTGCACGTCGCCCACGACGCCGATGCGAAGCATGCCCTCCCTCTAGCACGGGTCGGTTAGACTGAGGACATGCGGACGCTCGCCTCCACCACCCTCGCTGCGTGGGTCGCCTTGGCCTCTCCGTCGAAGGCCGAGGCGCCGATCGAGCAAGACGCCCCGTCGTGCGTGAAGGTGCGCGGCGAGCCGCGGTACCAGGGCTACGGCCAGACCCACGTCGTCGTGGTCAAGAACGGCTGCGACAAGACCGTGCGCTGCGAGGTCTTCACCGACGTCGACCCGACCCCGCGCTACACGCTCCTCGTCGCGCCCGGCGAGACCGAGGAGGTCGCCACGCGCCGCGGCTCGCCCTCGAGCGCCTTCCGCCCGGGCTATCGCTGCGAGCTCCGCTGAGCGGG
>JAAYBZ010000036.1 GCA_012744445.1 Myxococcales bacterium
GGTGCCCGCCGGCCCGTCCCCGCACCTCACCGAACGCACGGCCGGCCCAAGTCCATGCCGCGCCATCACCACACGCCACCCCTCGCCTCCATCGAAAAGTGGCGCCACCGAAGGCGGGCCGCCGGACACCCGCACGGGCGGCGCCCCACGATCACGCCCCCGCGCCACCCACAAGAAGCAGAAAAGGCCCCCAAAAAGGGAGCCACTTCCAGTGAGAGGGCGGATGCTACAGGATTCGAACCTGTGACCTTCGGCTCCGGAGGCCGACGCTCTATCCAGCTGAGCTAAGCATCCCAGGGGAGCGCCGTGCTTACCCGATGCGCGGCAAGACGGCAAGACGAAGCACCACACGCGTCCCCGGCGACGCCCCGCCGCCAGCGCGCGCTCCGTTTCGCCAGCGCGGCTCCGAGGGCACGGGCGCGCGCGCCAGAAGAGGCCGGCACACCCCGTGATGCGCCCCGCGGGCGATGCTCCTCGCCATCGCCATCGCGTACGTCGTGGCGCTGCTCCTCCCGTGGGACCTCGGGCCCTGGCCCGCGCTCTTCGCGCTCTCCCTCGCCCTCCTCTTCCTCGGCTATGGCGCCGGGCTGCGGGCGCGCCTCTGGGCCGTCCCCCTCGCGCTCGCGGTCTTCCTCGCCGGGCTCGAAAAACCCGAAGAGCGCATCCCCGTCGACCCGCCTCCCGGGCTCCATCGCGTCGATGGCGTGGTGCGCGGTCTCCGTCACGACGCGGAGGGTGTCCGCGCCGACGTCGAGGTGCGCCGCGCCGAAGCCGTGGGTGAAGGCGAGGGGTTCGCGAACGTCCCCCTCCGGGTTCGCGGCCTCGATCTACCGCCCGGCACGCGCGCGCTCTTCGTCGCCCGCGTGAGCGCCCCGAACCACGTCGTGAACCCACCTGCCCCGGGCGTGATCGAGCTCGATCGGAGGCTCCCCACCGCGGCGAAACTCGTCGGCGCGCCGCGGGTGCTCGAGCCCGCTTCGGCGCTCTCTCGCGCGCTCCATGCGCTCCGCGGCCGCATCCGGGAAGGGCTCGTCTCGACCCTCTCCCCCGAAGCCGCCGGCGTCGCGCGCGCGCTCGTGCTCGGCGAGGGCGGCGCCGTCGATCGCGAGGCGCACGCGGCCATCCGGGACGCGGGACTCTCCCACGTGCTCGCGGTGAGCGGCCTCCACGTGGGGATCGTGGGCGGCGGGCTCTTCGCGCTCGTCTCCGCCGTGCTCGCGCGCCTCGGCACCTTCCTCGATCCCGCGCGCGCCGCCGCGGCGCTGAGCATCCTGCCGACGGTCGGCTTCTCCTTCGTGGCGGGCGGCTCGCCGAGTGCGATCCGCGCCGGGACCATGCTCGCGCTCGCGCTCTTCTGCCGCGCGATGAACCGGAGGCCCCGCCCGCTCGCCACGCTCGGCGGCGCCATGATGATCTTCGCGCTCACCACGCCGAGCGAGCTCGGGCGGCCCGCCTTCTTGCTCTCGGTCCTCGCCACCCTGGCCATCCTCACGATGCCGCGGGCGAAGAGCCGCGCGTGGAAGGCGCTCGAGGTGAGCTGGCAGCTCTCCTACCGCACCACGATCGCGACGGCGCCCGCGATCCTCCTCTACTTCCGCACGATCCCCCTCTCGGGCCTCGTGTCGAACCTCGTCCTCGTGCCAATGGCGAGCGTCGGCCTCATCCCGCTCGCGCTCCTCCAGGGCGCGCTCGGGCTCCTCGGCGCGGGCGAGCTCACCGCGCCCCTCCTCGAGCACGCCGTCGCGGCCTTCACGCTCGCGGCAAAGGCCTTCGCCTCGCTCGGCCTCGACCTCACGCCACCGCCGATCACCGCCGCGCAGCTCGTCGCCGTCTCGCTCGGCGCCGTGATCGCGCTGGGCTCGCTTGCGTGGCGGAAGAAGCTCGCCGTGCTCGCCGTGCTCCTCCTCGTCTGGGCAGGTGACGAAGCGCGCCTCCGCCTCCTTCCGCGCTTCGACGATCACCTCCGCGTGACGGTGCTCGACGTGGGCCAGGGGAGCGCGGCCGTCGTCGAGCTGCCGAGGAGGGCCGGCGTGATCGTCGCCGACGCCGGCCCCGACAAGCCCGACGCGGGCGCCCGCGTGCTCGTGCCCTTCCTCGAGGCGCGGCGGATCGGCGCGATCGATCTCTTCCTCGCGAGCCATGCGCATCCGGATCACGTGGGCGGGCTAGGCTCGCTCCACGAGGCCATCCCCATCCGCGAGCTCTGGGCGCCGCGGGAGGGCGAAGGGTCCTTTGCGCGCGCCCTCGCGGCGATGCGCGGCTCGACCCGCGTCCGCTTCACCTCGGTCGACGGCTGCACGGCGGCGCGCTTCGGCGAGGTCCGCGTGGAGGCGCTCGCGCCCTGCCCTGGCGATCCGCTCTACCTCCACGAGAACGACGACTCGCTCGTGGTGAAGATCACGCACGGCGTGCACGCGGTGCTCCTCCCCGGCGACGTCGAGGCGCGGCGCGAGGCGATGCTGCGGGCGACGCGCGCCGAGGCGCTCCGCGCGACGCTCCTCGTCGCCCCGCACCACGGCTCCCGGACGAGCAGCACGGACGCGCTCCTCGACGCCGTCGCCCCGGAGGTGGTCTTCGTGAGCGCGGGGCGGAGGAGCCGCTTCGGCCATCCGCATCGCGAGCCGATGGAGCGCTACCGAGAACGAAACGCGCGCACGTGGGTGACGTCGAGGCACGGCGGCCTCGTGTTCGTCACCGACGGCGCGCGCTACGCGGTGGAGGCGTCGGCGTCAGACGCCGGGCTTGAGCACGGCGGTGAAGACCGTGAGTAGGCCGAGGATGAGGACGATGAGGCCGAGCGTCCGCACCTTGCTCTCCTCGATGGTGATCTTACCCTGCTCGACCTTGCCGAGCTTGGCCGTGATGGCGCCCGAGAGGCCCGAGATCACGAAGACGAGGAGGAGCTTCCCGTGGAGCCAGCCCATCTTCATGTAGGCGAAGTGGTGGGCGATCATGCCGAGGCCGCCGAGCCACGCGAGGATCATGCCGGGCGTGGCGAGGCGCTTGGCGGTGCCGCGCAGCGCGAGCGCGCCGTCCTTGGTGGACGCGCTCGTGAGCGCGAGCGCCGCCATGGCGACGGTGACGATGCCGCCGATCCAGACGATGGCGCCGAAGAGGTGGAGCGCCTTGAGGAGGCCGAGGGTGTTCATCCGAATTTCCCTTCGAGCTCAGCCGAGCTCTTTCTCGTAGATGCGGTAGGTCTTGTAGATCTTCCCGCCCATCATCTTGATGCCGAGGTTGATGGGGCGGTTCGACTCGAGCGTCCAGCCGAGCTCGCAGAACTCGTAGCCGGCCTTGGAGCCGCGGAGGTAGAGCTCGGTGTACATCGCCGCCGAGAGCCCGCCGTACTTCTTCACGCCGCGGAGCTCCTTGCGGATGCCGAGGATGAGGAGGCGCGCCGACTTCACCTTCTGGACCTTGAGCCGGTAGAGGAGCTTGAAGATGCCGAAGGGGAGGAGCTTGCCACCGAGATCGCGCGCGGCCTCGTTGAGGTTGGGCAGCGTGAGGCAGACGGCCACGGGGCGGCCGTGGAGCTCCACGATGAAGGCGATGCGCTCGTCGAGGAGGAGGAGCAGGTCGTTCGCCATCTTCTTGGCCTCGGCCTGCGTGAGCGGGACGAAGCCCCAGTTCTCCGACCAGGCGTCGTTGAAGATGTCGAGGAGGATCGGGACGTCCTTCTTCACCGACTTGAGCGTGATCGGGCGGAACCGGATCTCGGGCATCGAGGTGATCTGCGCGTGCGCCTTCATGGCGCGCTCGGGCGGCGGCTCGACCACGTACTTCCAGGCGTAGAGGTCCTGGGCCTTCTGGTAGCCGGCGCCCTCGACGAGCTTCGGCTGATGGCGGAGGCCGTGCGGCATCATCACCACCGGCGGGTGCTCGAAGCCGTCGACGAGCATGCCGCACTCCTCGTTGATCGAGAGCGAGAAGGGCCCGCGCACGCGCTGCATGCCGCGGTCGCGGAGCCAGCTCTCGGCGGCCGTAAGGAGCGCGCTCGCGACCTCCTGGTCGTCGATGGTGTCGAAGAAGCCGAAGAAGCCCGTGCGGTCCTTGTGGATGCGGAGGTGCTCGTGATCGATCTGCGCCGAGATGCGACCGACGCAGCGGCCGTTCTTCCAGGCCGTGAAGTAGACGGCCTCGGCGTGCTCGAAGAAGGGGTTCTTGCCCGGCGTGAGGCGATCGCGGAGCTCCATCTCGAGCGGCGCGATGAAGGCGGGATCGCCGCGGAAGAGCTCGTAGTGGAGGTTCAGGAAGTCGTCGATTCTCTGACCGGGACGGTGGGTGCGGATCTCGATGCTCACGCGAACTCCTTTGGGGCTAGGCCATATCAGGAGGCCGGGCGTGGGGAAAGGGGCGAGCGCCCCGCCGCGGCGTGCGGCTCGGGCCAGGGCTGACCTTCGAGGAGGGCGTCTACGGCGATGGTCCCGCGCGCGCGCTCGCCGGTCTTGGCGTCCACGACGCGGTACTCGAGGCGAGGCTGGAGCATCGGCTGGGACTCGACGAAGATGCAGCGGAGCTCGCCCTCCTCGAAGCCCGCGCGGGCCTGGATGGCGCGGAGGAGGCGCTCGTCGTGGAGGTGCCCGTCGCCGAAGTTCCAGCCGAGCGCCCAGCCGGCCACGAGCTCTCCGTCGAGCCATTCGTAGGCGTCCACGTCGTCCACGGCGATCGGGACGAGGTCGCGGAGCGCGCGCCCGTGGAGGTGCATCGCGCGGAAGGCCATGACCTTGGAGACCGTCGCGCCGGCCGTCGCGGGATCGTAGAGGCGCGCGAGCTGATCGTGGACGAGGGGTGCGCTCGTCCGGACGCGGCGGAGCTTGTCGAGCGCCTCGCGCTTCACGAGCCAGACGCTGAAGGCCCAGTTCCCCGCGTAGTAGCGCATGGAGAGGAGGAAGGAGACGTGCCGCGGGAAGAAGTTCCCCAAGAGCGGGAGCACGAGGCACGGGATCGCGAGGAGCGCGGCGAGCGCGGGCTCGATCTCCCACGCCCGCACCTCGGCGTGGGCACCGAAGAGGACGAAGGCGCCGTAGACCATGATCACGTTCCACTCGATGGGCACGCCCATCGGCACGTGGCTCGTGATGAAGAGGTGGAAGCCGAGCATCACGGCGAGCGCCACCACGGTCGACGTCCCACCGTCGCCGAAGAAGAGCACCCACGGGAAGACGAGCTCGGTGATCGTGCCCATGTGCGCCATGACGTGCGCGAGCTTCGAGGGGCGGAGGTCGTCGGGATGCTGCGCGTACATGCGGCGCCGGAGCCACGGGATGCGGACGACGGCGCTGTTGCTGATCATCACGCACACCACGGCGGGGAAGTGCCGGTTGAGCTTGGAGACGGCGGCCCACGTCCAGATCGAGACCCAGACGATCTTCTGCGCGGCGAGCGCATCGCTCACGAAGAGGAAGCCGACGAGCGCGGTGAAGAAGTGCTCGGCGCGCGAGGCGAGGAAGAGGGTCGTGTCGGCCACCGCGAGGAGGGGGAAGACGACGACGATGGGGACGAGCTCCGCGAGCCCCACGGACGGGGCCGCGAGCGCGCGGAAGACGAGCGCGAGGTGCGTGAGGTAGAGCGCGACGTCGAGGGCGGTGCGCGTCTCGCCGCCGAGCAGGGGGAGCTTGGGGAAGAGGGGCCGTTTCAAGGTCCCCGTCCGCGCGAAGTAGAGCACCCCGCCGATGGGCGGGAGGTAGCGCCCGGTGAGCGGGCCGCTCCCGCACCCGAGGCCGAGGATCTCGAAGGCCATGCTCCAGAGGACCGCCTTGAGGAGCGCCTCTGGCTCGGCCCACCACGAGGCGAGGGTCGAGGGGCCGCCGAGCCCGCTCGAGAGCGAGCAGAAGGCGAGCCAGCCGCCCACGTAGAGGCCGATCTTGAGGAGGTAGGCCACGTAGACGAGGAAGGGCGTCCCGTAGCCGTCCTCGGCCCACGATTGGCAGACGAGGCGGAGGCGGTCGGGGAACGGGAGCCTCCGCCACTCGTCGTAGTCGTAGCTGGGGAGCTTGGGGCGAGGGAGCTGGATCACCCTGGGGAGCGTACTTCGGAACGCGGCGCGAGTGCCGCCCGCATCGAGGCCAGGGTTGACGCGCGCCCGCCCCCCACGTACGCAGCCCGCGTGCACCCTCGACGCCCGAGCCTAGGTCTTCGCCCCTGCGCCGTCTGCGGCGCGGACGTGGACGCCCTGCGCGCGCCCTTCGTGCTCCTCGCGGAGGCGAAGCCGGTCCCCGTGTGCAGCGAGTCGTGCCGTGAGCGATTCCAGGCCGGAGAGCGCCTCCGACCGTCGCGGCTCGCGGCGGCGCCCTCGGCGCACCCGCCCGCGCGTCCCCGGGCTGCCGCGCGCCTCGGCGAGCTCGAGTTCCCGCTCTCGCCCAGTGCGCTCTCGATCGCGGCGCTCCTCGTGGCCCCCTTCTCCACCGGGCGATGGGGCGCGCTCGCCACGCTCGCCCTCGTGGCGCTCGGCTCGGTCGACGTGGCGTTGCGCTCGCTTCGATCTGCCGCGCCCAGGGCGCCCCTCCCCCTCGCGGCCGCCGGCGTGGTCCTCGTGGGGCTCGGCGCCTACGCGCGCTTCCCCGAGTCGGGCTCCTTCGGCCTCATCGGGGCCGCGCTCGCGTGCGTGGCCGTGGCGGCGCGCTTCACGCTCTGGGTGGTGCACCAGGAGCCGCTCGAGCGCGAAGCCGAGGCCCTGGCCGAGACGCTCGCCGAGCACCTCCCGAAGGAGCGCGCCGAAGCCCAGGCGCGGGCCCTCCGCGAAGAGGTCGCCTCCTCGGCGCGCATCGCGACGCGGAGCGCACAGATCGGCGTCGCGGTGGTGCTCGCGGTGGCCGCCGCCCTCCTCTTCTTCCCGCCCAAATCGGGGAGCGCCCTCGCCCACATCGGGGCGGTCTTCCTCTCGCTGCCGCTGCTCGCGCCCATCGCCACGACGGCCCGCGCGCACCTCCTCGTGGGGCTGCGCGCCGCCGATCGAGGCATCTACTTCGACGGCCCCCGGGCCATCGAGCGCTTCGGCCAGATCGGCCACGCCATCTTCCCGATGCACGGGACGCTCACGCACCCCACCGCCGAGCTCGTCGAGGTCCGCATCCTCAAGGACGAGCCCATCGACGAAGACGAGCTGCTCGCCCTCGTGGCCTCGGCGCAGGCGGCCGCGGGGACGCATCCCATCGCCCTCGCGTGCCGCGGCGCGTGCCGCCGGCGTGGGCTCGAGATCCCCATCGCGCGGCGCGCGCGGGCGCTCGAGGGCCGCGGCGTGGTCTCCCTCGCCGCCACCGGCGAGGAGGTGGTCGTCGGCCACCGCGCGCTCCTCCTCGCCGAGGGCGTGAGCGTGGCGCGCGCCGATCGCGCGGCGAGCGAGATCGAGGCGAACGGCGACACGGCCGTCTTCGTCGCGGTCTCGGGCCGCGTCCGCGGTGTTCTGGCCTTCCGCTACCCGGTGCGCGAGGGCGCCGCGGCGACGGTGGAGCGCCTCAAGGACCTCGACGTGGACATCACGCTCCTGTCGGGCGACCACCGCGAGACGGCCGAGTCGCTCGCCCGCGAGCTCGGGATCCCGCACGTCCGCGCCGAGCTCCTGCCGAGCGAGAAGCTCGCCGAGCTCGCGCGCATCCAGGAGAACGCCGAGCCGGTGGTGGTGATCGAGCACGCCGAGGCGACGACCTCGCTCCTGCCCGCCGCGAAGCTCGGCGTCCACCTCAAGGGCACGGAGTCTCTCCGCAGCGTCGGGGCCGTCACGCGCGACGACGATCCGCGCCTCGCCGGCGAGGCCATCGCGCTCGCAAAGCGCCTCCGCCGGAGCATGATCGCCTCGGGGACGGTCGTGGCCGTCTGCGGCCTCCCGACGCTCACGCTCGCGGCGCTGTTCGACCTCTCGCCGGCCCTCACGGCGCTGATCCCGCTGTGCGTGGAGGCGTTCACGCATCCCACCGGCACACGCGCCCTTTGACCCTCCCCGTCGGAGAGATTCCACCGTTGCGCGGCGTGCGCGCCGTGCGACCATACGCGACCGGAGCATGACCCAATGAGTGAGAAGCCCTGGGGCGGAAGGTTCGAAGAGGAGCTCGACGCCGTCGCCCTCCGATTCAGCGCGAGCGTCGACGTCGACAAGCGGCTCTACGCCCAAGACATCCGCGGCTCCATCGCGCACGTCCGGATGCTCGCGGCCCGCGGCATCGTGACGCGCGAGGAGGCCGAGGCCATCGAGCGCGGCCTCCTCGACGTGAAGGCCGAGATCGAAGCCGGCCGCTTCGAGTGGCGCGACGACCGTGAAGACGTCCACATGAACGTGGAGAGCGCCCTCACCGAGGCCATCGGCCCCGTGGGCGGCAAGCTCCACACGGCGCGCAGCCGCAACGATCAGGTGGCGACCGACATGCGCCTTTGGACGCGCGACGCCATCGACGCGACCGTCGGCCGCCTCGATCGGCTCGTGGGCGTGCTCCTCATCCGAGCGAGCGGCACGGTCTCGGTGCTGATGCCCGGCTACACGCACCTGCAGCGCGCGCAGCCCATCCGCCTCGCCCACCACCTCCTCGCGTGGGTCGAGGGCCTCGAGCGCGATCGCAGCCGCCTCCTCGACGCGCGCGAGCGCCTCAACGAGTCGCCGCTCGGCTCGGCGGCGCTCGCCTCCACCACCTTCCCGCTCGACCGCGCGCAGACCGCGCGCGAGCTCGGCTTCCGCCGCCCGATGCGCAACTCCATCGACGCGACGGCGGATCGCGACTTCCTCCTCGAGGTGCTCTCGGCGCTCTCCATCGCGGCCGTGCACCTCAGCCGCATCGCCGAGGAGCTCGTGCTCTGGTCGAGCCAGGAGTTCGGCTTCGTCGAGATGAGCGACGCCTTCACGACGGGCTCGTCGATCATGCCGCAGAAGAAGAACCCCGACATGGCCGAGCTCGTGCGCGGCAAGACGGGCCGCGTGATCGGCGATCTCGTCACGCTCCTCGTGACGCTCAAAGGCCTGCCGCTCGCCTACAACCGCGACCTCCAAGAGGACAAGCCGCCCGTCTTCGACGCCTTCGACACGGTCGACGACTGCCTCGACGTGCTCACGGGCGCCATCGCCACGGCGAGCTTCCGCGAGGAGAAGATGCGCGCGGCGCTCCGCGAGGGCTTCCTCGACGCCACCGAGGTGGCCGACTGGCTCGCCGCGCACGGCATCCCCTTCCGCGAGGCGCACCACGTCGCGGGCCGCCTCGTGGGGCGCGCGGTGGCGGAGGGCAAGGTCCTCTCCGACTTCACGCTCGACGAGCTCCGCGAGGAGCACCCCGCCTTCGACGAGAGCATCTTCGCCGCGCTCGACATGGAGACGGCGGTCGAGCGCCGCAACCTCCCCGGGGGCCCGGCGCGAGCCCAGGTGGAGGCCGCGATCCGCGAGATCCGCGGCGAGCTCGAGGCGCGCGGCGTCGATCTCGACGCGCTCTCGAAGGAGACGGGCGCACGCCCGGTGGTGCGCGTCACGAAGGAGCCCGCCTGAATGTCCGGCATCCCTGCTTCCGAGAGCTTCGTCCACGTGGACGGTGAGCTCCGCTGCGACGGCGTCTCGCTCGCCGAGCTCGCCGACTCCTACGGGACGCCGGCCTACGTCTACTCCTCCCGCGTGATCGAGCGCGCCTACCGCGAGATCGACCAGGCCCTCGCCTTCACGCCGCACCTCATCGCCTACGCGGTCAAGGCCAACGGCAACCTCGCGGTGCTCCGCACGCTCGCGCGACTCGGCTCGGGCGCGGACATCGTCTCGGGTGGCGAGCTCGCCCGCGCGCTCGAGGCCGGCATCCCGCCGTCGCGCATCGTCTACTCGGGCGTGGGCAAGACGCCCGCCGAGATCGCCGAGGCCCTCCTGGTGGGGATCCGCTCGATCCACGTGGAGAGCGAGCCCGAGCTCGAGGTGGTCGAAGCGGTGGCGCGCGAGCTCGGCAAGACCGCCAAGGTCTCGCTCCGCGTCAACCCCGACGTCGATCCGCAGACGCACCCCTACATCGCCACGGGCCTCCACTCGACCAAGTTCGGCATCGAGATCGACGTCGCGCGGCGGCTCATCCCCAAGCTCGTCGAGAGCCCGCACCTCGCGCTCGAGGGCCTCGCGATGCACATCGGCTCGCAGCTCGGCTCTCCCGCGCCGCTCGAAGAGGCCGTGACGCTCCTCGGGCGCTTCGCCCTCGAGGCGATGGAAGCGGGCGCGCCGCTCGAGAGCCTCGACGTGGGCGGCGGCTGGTCGCTCAACTACGGCCACGAGGCGCAGCCCTACCCGCCCGCGTCCGCCTTCGGCGAAGCGATCCGGCGCGGCCTCGAAGCCTCGGGCGTGGCCTCGCGCGGGCTCACCATCGTCACCGAGCCCGGCCGCTACCTCGTGGGCGACGCCGGTGTGCTGCTCACGCGCGTCCTCTACGTGAAGGACGGCCCAAAGAAGCGCTTCGTGATCGTCGACGCCGCGATGACCGAGCTCATCCGCCCGTCACTCTACGGCGCGTACCACGCCATCGTCCCCGTCGTCCCCCGTAAGGGTGAGGCGCGGGTGGTCGACGTGGTGGGCCCGGTTTGTGAGTCCGGTGACTTCCTCGCCAAGGATCGGCTCCTCGGCGAGGTGAAACAGGGCGATCTCCTCGCGATCCGCGGCGCGGGTGCGTACGCTAGGGAGATGGCGAGCATGTACAATGCCCGCCTCCCCGCCCCCGAGATCCTCGTCGTGGACGGACGCGCCAAGCTCGTCCGCAAACGCCCCGGGATCGAAGCGCTGTGGGCGCACGAGATCGACTGAATGGATTATCGCGACTTCATCATCGAGGACCCGGGCCAGATCGCGGCGATCGCCGAGTCGGCGCGCCGCGTGGCCGTGCTGGGCATCAAGCCGGAGACGCACCGGAGCCAGCCGGCCTATTACGTGCCCGCCTACCTCGCCGGCGTGGGCATCGAGATCATCCCCATCCCGGTGTACTACCCGCACGTCACGGAGATCCTCGGCTTCCCCGTCGTGCGTGACCTCCGCTCCATCCGCGGACGCGTCGACATCGTCGACGTCTTCCGCAAGCCCGAGGATCTCGAGGACCACCTCGACGATCTCATCGCGCTCAAGCCCGACACGGTCTGGCTCCAGAGCGGCATCCGCAACGACGAGTTCGCCGAGAAGCTCGCGCGCGCCGGCATCCAGGTGGTGCAGGACCGTTGCCTCATGGTCGAGCACCGGCACTCGCAGTTCTGAGCCCTAGAGGCAGGCCTCCTCGGGCTTGGTGATCGTCCACTCGTGGGTGTGATCCTGGTCCGTCGTCTCGATCACGACGGTCTCCCCCGCGGCGAGCTGTGCGAGCTGCTCGCCCGTAAGGGTGATCTCGTGGGTGTGGTCGAGGTTCTCCGAGCTGGTGTACGTGACCCCGTCCTCGCCCAGGTCCGCGCAGCGGATCTCCACGGTGTGCGAGTGCGGATCCGTCGTGCTCCCCTCAAAGGTGTCGTCGGCGGTCGACGAATCGTCGGTCGCGTCCGCGCTCGCGTCGACGGTCGCGTCCTCGCTCGCGTCGACGCCGGAGTCCTCACGCGGGCCGTCGTCGTCTCCGCACGAAACGAGCGTGATCGAAAGGGCCGCGGCCATTCCCATCGTGATGAAGCTTCGCCTGTCCATCCCGTTCCTCCTGGAGCGGGGCTGAACGGCGAAACCGGCCGCGGCCGTAGTCCCTATCCGAGGAGGCGTCGGAGGATTTCCTGCACCGCCTTGGGATCGGCCTGACCCTTCGTGGCCTTCATGACCTGCCCCACGAAGAAGCCGAACACGGCCTGCTTTCCGCCGCGGTACTGCTCGACCTGCGCGGGGTTCGCGTCGAGGACCTTCTGGATCTCGGCCTCGAGGGCGGCGGTGTCGGTGACGGCCGCGAGCCCCTTCGACTCGACGATGGACTCGGCCGACGCCCCGGTCTCGACCATCTCGGCGAAGACCTGCTTGGCGATCTTGCCGTTGATGGAGCCCTTCTCGACCAGCGCGAGGAGGCCGGCGAGCGCCTCGGCCTTCACCGGGAACGTGGCCTCGAGGCCCCGCGTCTCGACGAAACGGAGCACCTCGCTCTGGATGAAGTTGGCGACCTTCTTGCCGAGCTTCTCGTCGCCGAGGGCGGCGAGGGTCGCCTCGAAGAACCGCGCGATCTCCGGGTGGCCGGTGAGGACGCCGGCGTCGTAGGGCGTGAGGCCGAGCTGCTCGACGTAGCGCGCGCGCTTCGCGTCGGGGAGCTCGGGGAGCGAGGCGCGGATCGACTCGATGCGCTCCTCGGAGACGCGGATGGGCGGGAGATCCGGGCAGGGGAAGTAGCGGTAGTCGTGCGCCTCTTCCTTGCTGCGCATCGTCACCGTCTTCTGCTGCGCCTCGTTCCAGGTGCGCGTCTCCTGCACGATCTTGCCGCCGCTCGAGACCACCGCCTCCTGCCGCGCGATCTCGTACTCGATGGCCTTGCGCACGAACTTGAAGCTGTTGATGTTCTTGAGCTCGGTGCGCGTGCCGAACTCCTCCTGCCCCACGGGGCGGATCGAGACGTTCGCGTCGCAGCGGAAGGAGCCCTCCTCGAGGTTTCCGTCGTTCACCCCGATGAACATCAGGATGTCGCGGAGCTTCTTGAGGTAGGCTTCGGCCTCGGCGGCGCTGCGGAGATCGGGCTCGCTGACGATCTCGAGGAGCGGCGTGCCCGCGCGGTTGTAGTCCACGACCGTGTGGAGGCCGCCGCCCTCGCCGTGGACGTTCTTCGCGGCGTCCTCTTCGAGGTGCGCGCGCGTGATGCCGATGCGCTTCTCGACGCCGTCCACCTCGATCACCAGCTCGCCGTGCTCGTCGATGGGCTCGTCGTACTGCGAGGTCTGGTAGTTCTTGGAGAGGTCCGGGTAGAAGTAGTTCTTCCGCGCGAAGCGGCTCGTCGTGCGCACCTTGCAGCCGAGCGCGAGGCCGGCGCGGATCGCGAGCTCGATGGCCTTCTCGTTGGGCACGGGGAGCGCGCCCGGGAGCCCGAGGCAGACCGGACAGACGTGCGTGTTGGGCTCGGCGCCGTATTCGGCCGAGCAGCCGCAGAAGAGCTTGGTACGGGTGAGGAGCTGCGCGTGGACCTCGAGCCCGATGACGGCTTCGTAGGTGGTCATGCCTTGTCTCCCAGGAACGCGCGGGCCTCGTGCTCGCCGAGCCCGAGCCGCGCCTCGATGGCGGCCGAGGCGCGGAAGAGCGTGGCCTCGTCGAAGGGACGCCCCGTGAGCTGCACGCCGACGGGGAGGCCGCCCTTGGTGAGCCCGCAGGGGGTGGAGAACGCCGGGAGCCCCGCGAGGCTCGGCGGCAGCGTGAAGATGTCGGCGAGGTACATGGCGAGCGGATCGTGCGTCCGCGCGCCGAACTCGAAGGCCGGCGTGGGCGTCGTGGGCGAGAGCACCACGTCGCAGACCTCGAACGCGGCGTCGTAGTCGCGCCGGATGAGCGTCCGCACCTTCTGCGCCTTGAGGTAGAAGGCGTCGTAGTAGCCCGCCGAGAGCGCGTAGGTGCCGAGCATGATGCGGCGCTTCACCTCGGGGCCGAAGCCCTGGGCGCGCGTCTCCTCCACCATCTCGACGAGGTCGTCGCGCGAGACGCGGAGGCCGTAGCGGACGCCGTCGAAGCGCGCGAGGTTGCTCGAGGCCTCGGCCGTGGCGACGAGGTAGTAGACCGAGACGGCGTACTTGGCGTGCGGGAGCTCGACGTCGACGAGGGTCGCGCCGGCGTCGCGGAGCGCGTCGAGGGTGGCGTCCATGGCGGCGCGCACCTCGGCGTCCTCGACGGCCTCGACCTGGCTGCGGACGACGCCCACGCGGAGACCCTTGGCGGGCTCGTCGCACGCGGCCTCGTATCGCGGGACCTCGCGCTCGAGCGAGGTGGCGTCACGCGGATCGTGCCCGGCGATCACCTCCATGAGGCGCGCGGCGTCGCGCACGCTCTTGGTGAAGGGGCCGACCTGATCGAGCGACGAGGCGAAGGCGATGAGGCCGTAGCGGCTCACGCGCCCGTAGGTGGGCTTCACCGCCGTGACCCCGCAGAAGGCGCCGGGCTGACGCACCGAGCCGCCCGTGTCGCTGCCGAGGGAGGCCTGGCTGAGCCCGGCCGCCACCGCCGCCGCGCTTCCGCCGCTCGAGCCGCCAGGGACGCGCGAGAGGTCCCAGGGGTTCTTCACGGGCCCGAAGGCGGAGTTCTCGGTGGACGAGCCCATGGCGAACTCGTCGAGGTTGGTCTTGCCCACGAGCACGGCGCCGGCCGCGCGGAGGCGCTCCACGGAGTCGGCGTCGTAAGGCGGCCGCCAGCCCTCGAGGATCTTCGACGCGCACGAGGTGGGGACGCCGCGCGTGCAGAGGTTGTCCTTGATGGCGATGGTCACGCCGGCGAGCGGCCCGAGGGGCTCGCCCTTGGCCCTCGCCTCGTCGACGCGGCGGGCGGCCTCGAGGGCGCCTTCGCGATCGACGTAGAGAAACGCGTTGAGCGCGCCGTCGTGGCGCTCGATGCGCGCGAGGCTCTCCTCGCAGACCTCGACCGCCGTGCGCTCGCCCTTTCGGACGGCCTCGGCCGTCTGGACGACGATGGAACGCGGGGCGCTCATCCCTCACCTCCGAGCACCTTGGGGACGGCGAACCCGCCCGCGATCTCGAGCGGCGCACCGGCGAGCGCCTCCTCGCGCGAGAGCCCCTCGCGGACGGCATCCTCGCGGAAGGGCGAGTCGAGCGGGATGGCGTGCGACGTGGGCGGGACCTCGGAGACGTCGAGCGCGTTCAGCTCGTCCATGTGATCGAGCACGTGGGAGAGCTGGCTCGCGAGCGCGCTGGCCTCTTCGTCGGTGACGCGGAGGCGTGCGAGGCGGGCCACGTGGCGCACGACGTCGACGCTGATCTTGGGTTCACTCATCTGGCCGCGAACGGTAGCAGATAGTTAGTCTGCGCCCATGAGCGTACGCATCGAGAAGGACGGGGTGGTCACCACGGTGGTGCTGAGCCGCCCCGAACGGCGGAACGCCGTGGACCGGGAGACGGCGGAGGCCCTCGCCGAGGCGATCCGCGCCTTCGAGGCCGACGAGGAGGCCCACGTGGCCGTGCTCTACGGGGATCACGGCACGTTCTGCGCCGGCGCCGATCTGAAGGCCATCGCCGAAGGCCGCGGAAACAGGCTCGAATTCGACGGGGACGCGCCGATGGGGCCGACGCGCATGGTCCCGAAGAAGCCGGTCATCGCCGCCATCGCGGGTCACGCCGTGGCGGGCGGGCTCGAGCTCGCCCTCTTCTGCGACCTCCGCGTGGCCGAGGAGAGCGCGATCCTCGGGGTGTACTGCCGGCGCTTCGGCGTGCCGCTGATCGACGGGGGCACGGTCCGCCTTCCGCGCATCGTGGGGCTCGGCCGCGCGCTCGATCTCATCCTCACCGGGCGCGGCGTGGACGCCCGCGAGGCGCTCGCGATGGGCCTCGTCGACCGCGTGGTCCCCAACGGGAAGGCGCGTGAGGAGGCCGAGGCGCTCGCGCGGCACATCGCCTCCTTCCCGCCCACGTGCATGCGGAACGATCGCCTCTCGACCTACGAGTCGCTCGACCTCTCCTTCGAGGAGGCCATGCGCAACGAGTTCCGACGCGGCCGCGAGGCGCTCGCGCGCGAGGCGCTCGACGGGGCCGCCCGCTTCACGCGCAAGGCGTTCTGATCAGGGCTTGGGGAGGCCCTGCGTGAGCAGCTTCTTCATGGCCTCGTGGACGAGGTTCACGGCCTTGAGCGGGCGGATCATCACCTTGAAGCGCTCGATCTTCCCGTCCGCGTTCCAGAAGATCATGTCGACGCCGTTGATGATCACCCCATCGACCTCGGTCTCGAACTCGAGCACGGCCGACGTCTCGTTCCACCACTCGTTCGGGTAGCGGAACTTCCCGCCGGAGACGAGGAGGAAGCCCGCCGCGCGCAGGTACATCGCGGTGGCCGCCTTCCCCTGGGCCGGCGTGTGGAGGATGGGCGACTGGAAGCAGGCGTCGTCGGCGAGGAGATCGTCGAGGCCCGTGAAATCGCGCTTTTCGACGAGCTCGTGCCAGCGGGCGAGCGTTTCGGGGTATGGGCGCATCATCCCGACATACCACGCCCCGTGCGCCCACGCCGATGCGCGATGGTGTGGACATCGAGGTCCGACCGGGTCCATCCTCGCGTCGATGCTCCGCCGCAAGATCGATCTCTGGCCCCTCTCCACGCACGTCGCGTATTTCACGCTCCTCGTCCTCGCGTGGAACCACGGACGGTACGATTGGACGATGGCCGCGTACGTGGCGGGCATCTGCCTCACGGCCTTCCAGGGCGCGGTCCAGAACCACAACGCGATCCACTGCCCCGTCTTCACGAAGCGGTGGATGAACCGCGCCTATCAGGTGGTGCTCACGCTCATCTACGGCCACCCGAGCAGCTCCTACGTCCCGGGGCACAACCTCGGCCATCACAAGGCCACCGACACGCCCAAGGACGCGATGCGCACGAGCAAGGCGCGCTTCCGCCTCAACGTGCTCAACATCCTGCTCTTCATCCTCATCGTGGCGAAGAGCGTGGCCTCCGCCGACTCGGCCTACGCCGCGGCGATGCGCAAGCGTCATCCCGTGTGGTTCCGTCAGCTCGCGATCGAGATGACCACGCTGATCACCGTCTCGGCCGTGCTCCTCTACCTCGACTGGAAGCTCGCCCTGCTCCTCTGGTTCTTCCCGCATTTCTACGCGCAGTGGGGCATCACGGGCATCAACCTGCTCCAGCACGACGGCTGCGACATCCAGAGCAAGTACAATCACTCGCGGAACTTCGTGGATCCGCTCTTGAACCTCCTCGCGTTCAACAACGGCTACCACACGATCCATCACATGAAGCCCGGGCTCCACTGGAGCCTCGCCAAGGAGGCGCACGATCGCGAGGTCGCGCCGCACATCCACCCGAACCTCGTGCAGAAGAGCCTCTTCAAGTACCTCTTCATCACGTACGGGCTCAACAAACGCCTCGACTACCTCGGCAATCCCTATTTCCCGCCGCCCGATCCGCCCGACGAGAACTGGATCCCCGCGCCGGACGAGACGCCCGAGGACCTCGGCGCCGTCACGCTGGCGGCCTGATCAGGCGATCGCGCGGCGCCCTTCCCGCGTGATGCGGACGAGCGGCTCCCCATAGGTGCCGCGGAGCGTGGGGTGGACCTCGACGAGGCCGTCCTCGACGAGCGCGTCCACGTCGACGGGCGTCTCCTCGACGACGCCCTCGACCACCCCGGGGAGGAGGTGAGGCGCGTGATAGGCGCCGGGCCGCCCGTGATCGAGGAGCTTCAACTGCTCGAGCAGCATGGCGTGCGTCGGTTCGAGCGTGGGCGCGGGCCTCATCTTTCGTCCTCCCCTCGAAGGACACATGTAGGGCCGCCCGAAAGAACCGGAAGCCCGTGCATCCCGAGATCGGGTATGTTCCGCGCCATGCCGCGCCTCTCGACGTCGCTGATCCTCGCGCTCCTCTTCGCCCTCGTCGGCTGCGGTGGGCGCTCCGTCCAGACCGCGCCCACGACGGCGCCCGCCGCCGAATCGGCCCCCTCGGAGCGCTCGCATCGGACGCTCGCATGCGCCGCCACGGAGGGTCTGCGCGTCGGCCTGCCTCGGCCCTTCCTCTACGAGGTGCGCCACGGCCAGAACACCTCGCTCCTCTTCGGCACCATCCACGCCGGCGTCGCCGCGCAGCGCGCCCTCGGCGACCGTTGCCTCGAGGCGGTGAAGCGCGCGCGCATCCTCCTCACCGAGCTCCCCCTCGAGGTCGATCAGCGCCTGATCGTCTCGGCGATGATGCTCCCCGAGGGACAGTCGCTCCGCGCCCTCGTGGGCGACGCCCGCTTCGAGCAGATCGCCGCGCGCATCGACGGCGCGCCGCCCGAGCTGCTCGATCGCTTCGCGCCGTGGGCCGCCGTCGTCGCCGCGAGCGTGGAGGAGATGAAGCAGATCGCCGCGGCGCGCGGCGGCGATCGGGACGCGGTCATGGATCAGGAGATCCAGACGCTCGCGACCCGCTTCGGCGTGCCCAACGACGGGCTCGAGACTCCCGAGGCACAGCTCGCCCTCTTCACGGAGGCCCCGCTCGCCGCGCTCCTGCGCATGGCCGACCGCTCCTTTTCGGAACAAGGCTACGCCGAGGGCGTGGAGCTCTTCGAGGCCTACCTCGCGGGGGACGAGGGCGCGCTCCACGAGATGAGCGACATGGACTACCTCGAGGACATCGCCCCGGAATTCCTCGAGGCCATCCTCCCCGCGCGGAACCGCGCTTGGATGCCCCGGCTCACCGACGAGCTCCAGAAGGGCGGCGTCTTCGTGGCCGTGGGCGCCGGGCACCTCTTCGGCGAGGACGGGCTCCTCGAGCTCCTCGCGAAGGCCGGCTTCGAGATCCGGCGGCTGACCTTCGACTGAAGCTCAGCCGCGGTTCGTCGTGACCTCGTCCTCTTCGCGCATCCGCGCGATCGCCGCGCTCGCCCAGGCGTCGTAGTCGCCGGCCTCGATGTGCTCGCGCGCCTTCCGCGTGAGCTCGCCGTAGAAGTGCAGGTTGTGTTGGGTGAGGAGACGCCCGGCGAGCGTCTCCTTGGCCTTGAAGAGATGGCGGAGATAGGCGCGCGAGTACTTGGCGCAGACGGGGCAGCCGCACTCGGGCGAGAGCGGCGACTCGTCGCGCGTGTGGCGCGACTGCTTGAAGTTCACGCGCCCGTGCCAGGTGAGCGCCTGCCCGTTGCGGGCGTTCCGCGTGGGGAGCACGCAGTCGAAGAGGTCGATGCCCGCGCCGATGGCGACGAGGAGATCGATGGGCGTGCCGACGCCCATCAGGTAGCGCGGCTTGTCGGTGGGCATCTTGGGTCCGAGCACCGCCAGGAGCTCGTACATCCGCTCGACGGGCTCACCCACGCTGAAGCCTCCGAGCGCGATTCCGTCAAAGGGCCGCGACGCGATCTCCTCGAGGT
Organism: Myxococcales bacterium; assembly: GCA_012744445.1. GTDB lineage: Bacteria > Myxococcota_A > Polyangia > Polyangiales > Houyiibacteriaceae > JAAYBZ01. The sequence continues at coordinate 18,936 of JAAYBZ010000036.1, forward strand.
GCGCGACGCGCAGGTCTTCGAAGGAGCCGCCCTGCACGATGCCGAAGCGCGCCTGCTCCTCGTAGGGCTCGGTCGAAAGGCACCGATCGGCCCACTTGGTGGTGAGGCGCATCGCCTCGAGGATCCGATCGCGCCCGGCGTCGCCCGGCGGGCAGACGTCGAGCACCATGGCCACGTCGGAGCGGAGGAGACGCTGCACGCGCATGCTCTCCTCGGGGCTCATCCGCATCTTCGTCCCGTCGAGGTGCGAGCGGAAGGTCACGCCGTCCTCGTCGATCGAGCGGAGCTCCGCGAGGCTGAAGACCTGGTAGCCGCCGCTGTCGGTGAGCATCGCGTGCGGCCAGCCCATGAACTTGGGCGTGCCCCCCATCGCGTCGATGAGCTCGGCGCCGGGGCGGAGCCAGAGGTGATAGGTGTTGGCGAGGATGATCCGCGCGCCCGTGGCCTCCACCTCCTCGGGCGTCTGCGTCTTCACGGCGGCTTGCGTGCCCACGGGCATGAAGACGGGCGTCTCGATCACGGCGCGAGGCGTGGTGAAGCGCCCCCGGCGGGCGTTCCCGCTCTCGGCGAGCACCTCGAAGTCGAATCCCGGCGTCGGGAGGCTCATCGCGCGCTCCCCTCCTTCTTCCTTCGGCGAATCCACATCGCGTCGCCGTAGCTGTAGAACCGATAGCGCGCCTCGATGGCCGCCCGGTACGCGGCGCGCGTCTCCTCCACGCCCGCGAACGCCATCACGAGCGCGAGCAGCGTCGAGCGCGGGAGGTGGAAGTTGGTGATGAGCGAGTCGACGACGCGGAAGTCGTAGCCGGGCTGGATGAGGAGATCGGTGGACGCCGCGCCCGCGCGCACGAGGCCGCGCGCGTCGGGATCGGCGGAGGACTCGAGCGCGCGCACCACCGTGGTGCCCACCGCGAGCACGGGGCGCCCCTCTTCGCGCGCGAGCGCGATGGCCGCCGCCGTCACCTCGGGGATGCGGTAGCGCTCGGTGTGCATGGGGTGCCGGTCGAGATCGTCGACCTTGACGGGGAGGAAGGTCCCGAGCCCCACGTGGAGCGTCACGCGTGCGAAGCGGTGCCCCTCGGCCTCGAGCGCGGCGACGAGCGCGGGCGTGAAGTGGAGGCCCGCGGTGGGCGCCGCGACGGCCCCACGCTCGCTCGCGAAGATGGTCTGGTAGCGCTCCTCGTCGAAGGACGACGCCGCGCGGCGCACGTAGGGCGGGAGCGGCATCGCGCCGAGCGCCTCGATGGCCGCGTCGACGCCCTCTTCGGCGAAGAGGCTCACCTCCCACGTCTCGTCGTCGCGTCGACGCTCGATCCGCGCCACGAGCCGGCCCTCGCCGAAGAGGAGCTCGTGCCCCGGGGCGAGGCGCTTGGAGGCGCGCCCGAGGGTCGCCCAGCGCTCGTGCTTGCCGCTCCCCTCGAGCTTCTCGACGAGGAAGATCTCGGCCTTGCCGCCGCTCGGCCGGCGCCCGAGGAGCCGCGCCGGGAAGACCTTCGTGTCGTTCACCACGATGAGGCTCTTCGGCAGGAGCGAGGGGAGCTCGCGCACGAAGCGGTGCTCGATGCGGCCGCCCTCGGGATCGAGCGCGAGGAGGCGCGCGTCGTGGCGCACCTCGACCGGCGTCTGCGCGATCAGCTCGTCGGGGAGCACGAAGTCGAGCTCGTCCACACGCATGACGGCTCACTTGGAGAGCGGGACGATGAACGCGGCGTCGACGCGCGGCACCGAGACCACGCGGCCGGTGTCGACCGTCCGGAAACGTTGCGGCCCCGAGATCTCGCCGGCCACGCGCACCCAGCTGTGCGCGCGCACCGAGACCACGCCAGGGCAGCTCACCCACACCGGGCACTTCTGCCCGCGAGGGCAGTCGCGCATGAGCACCTGGAGGTCGCTCTTCCCGTTCTTCGTGTCCACGTGGTAGGCGAGGCCGTCGAATTTCACCCGCTTGCCGCGGTGGGCGCTGGGGTTCTCGGCGAGCGCGGGGTACGCGACGTGCCCGTCGGTCTCGAAGCGCTCGAACTCGGCGGCGAGGCTCGCCACGCGTCGCACCTCGATCTTGCGCACCGAGGGCGCGGCGCCCCCTTCCTTGGCCTCGAGCGTGAAGACGTGGCTCCCGAGGCTCGGGAGCGCGAGCCGGGTCTCGATGCGACCACCGCGGTTCTCGACGGGCTTTCCGTCGAGCGTGACGCGCGCCTCGGGGTGGACGCCGACGACGAGCTCGAGGGAGCTCTCGTCGGTGACGACCGAGGTCCCCGGCCGCTCCACCAGGAGCTTGGCCTTGGGGAGGCTGAAGGTGGTCGAGCCGTGCCGCTCGTCGCCGTTCGGGGCGCGGTAGGCGTGGCGCACCACACGGTCGACCGTGCCCCCGCTCCCGGCTTCGGGATCGAGGGGGAAGTCGTGATGCCCGCGCCCTTCGGCGTCGAGCTTCACGAGGTGATCGTCGAGCAGGACGATGGCGCCGGGGCTCGTCTCCACCTGCACGCGGAAGACGGGCGGCTCCTCGGCGAAGCCCGCAGCGTCGGGGCGGAGCCGATAGGGCACGTCGAGGGCGAGCTGATGGGAGGCGATCTTCCCCGCCGCCGTGACGAGATCGACGTTCACGACGTTCTTGCCCACGCGCACGTCCTCGGGCTCGAGCGGGAAGACCGCGCGGCCGTGGTCGAGCGCGGCCTCTTCGCCGTCGAAGCGCACGCGGAGCCCGGGCGCCGCGTCGGGGACCTCGATGACCAATTGCTCGACGCCGCCCGCGTTCTCGATGGAGGCCTGCACCGCGTCGCGCGAGAGCGCGCGGAAGGTCACGACGCCGCCCGCGACGAGGGCGAAGCCGAGCGCGAGCGCCGCGACCACCGCGAAGACGCGCTTCTTCTTGCCGCGCTCGGCGTCGCGTCCGGCGCCGCGACGACGCCTCGCGCCCGCCGCGGTGGCGCCGGTGGAGTACTGGGCCTCGGTCGGGAAGGAGTCGCGCGGCCGCTCCTCGAGCCGCGCCTCGCTCGCGGTGCGATACGCGGGCGCGGGCTCGGGCTCGGCGCGCGGCGACGGCGTCACCGGCGCCGCGGGCTCCGCCACGGGCGAAGACGTGGCGGGCGCGGGGCTCGACGGAGCCGCGGCCATCGGCGCGCTCACGGGCGCAGGCACGGCGGCCACCGGCGCAGGGCTCGCCGGAGCCGCGGCCACCGGCGCGGCGGCGAGCGCCACGGGCGGCACCTCGACGCTCGGCGCGGTCGGCGCGAGCTCGGGCGTGAGCCCCGGGAAAGACGGGGCGTACACGCCGACCATGGTGGTGTTGGGGTCGGCCTCGTCGGCCGCGCTCGGCTCGGGCGACGCGATGGGCGACGGCACCGAGAAGAGCGTCGGCGCGGCGGCCGGGAAGTCGGGGACGACGGGCTCGGGCGGCGGCTCGAGCCGCGCGCCGCAATCGCCGCAGAACCGATACCCCGGCGGAGCCGGCGTGCCGCATTGGGCGCAGGTGAGGCCTCGATCCGCCATGGGGGCCCGAGCCTAGCAGGCCCGGGGGCCCGCCTCTAGCGAGAGATGCCCATCACGTCGAACATGTCGTAGAGCCCGGGACCCTTCCCCGCCACCCAGAGCGCCGCGCGCACGGCCCCGCGCGCGAAGATCATCCGGTCGGTCGCGCGGTGGGTGAGCTCGAGCCGCTCGCCGTAGCCGCTGAGGTAGAGCGTGTGCTCGCCCACGACGTCGCCGCCACGGAGCGTCATCACGCCGATCTCGGCGTCGGTGCGCGCGCCCACCTGCCCTTCGCGCCCGCACACGCGATCCTTCTTGGGGTCCACGCCCTTGGCGCGCGCGACCACTTCGAGGAGCTTGACGGCCGTGCCGCTCGGCGCGTCCACCTTGTGCCGGTGGTGCATCTCGAAGATCTCGGCGTCGAAGGCCGGGCCCATGAGCTCCGCCGCGCGCTCGGCGAGGTAGAAGAGCGCGGTCACGCCCTGGCTGTAGTTGGGCGCGTAGACGACGCCGCGCTCCTTGGCGAGCGCGGCGATCGCGGCGTTGGTCTCGTCGGAGAGGCCCGTGGTGCCGATGACGAGCTTGGCGCCGCTCTCCTCCACGAGCGGGAGCAGGCCGGCGGTCGCCTTGGGGAGCGTGAAGTCGATCACGACGTCGGCCTGGGCGATGCCCTCGCGCGCATCGCTCGTGACCGTCACGCCGAGCGGGTCGAGTCCTGCGAGCACGCCCGCGTCCTTGCCCACGGCCTCGCCGTGATCGACCGCGCCGACGAGCTCGGCATCCTGAACTTCGTGGACGACGCGGACGAGGCTCCGTCCCATGCGGCCCGCCGCGCCATGAATCGCAATCTTGATCGGCATCTCTTCTCCAGCCCCGGGGACGCGGGGCGACGCACCTTACCGCCAAGCTCGGAGACGACCAAGCCGCTCGCATCCCGCGGCGAAGCGATGCACCCTCGGCGCCCGAAGATGTCCCCCTCCCCTCGCCTCACCCCCGCCCGTGCGTTCGTGCCGTTCTTCGTGGTGAGCGCGCTCGAGCTCGTCGCGCGCCTCTTCGATCTCGACGCGATCGCGACGATCACCAAGCCCCTCTTGATGCCGGCGCTCGCGCTCGTGGTCTTCCTCGAAGCGCCCACGGCGCCGCGCGGCCCGCGGGTGCTCCTCCTCGCAGGCCTCGGCTTCTCCTGGCTGGGCGACGTGCTCCTCATGGGCGAGGGGCTCGGCTTCTTTTCGGCCGGGCTCTCCGCCTTCCTCCTCGCGCACGTGGCGTACGTGGTGCTCTTCGCGCGCGCGGTCCCGGGGCGGATCCGGCCCTTCTCGCTCGTCTACGTCGTCGCCTACGTGGCGATGCTCTTCCTCGTCGGCCCGCACCTCGGAGCGCTCTTCGTCCCCGTGCTCCTCTACGGCGCGATCCTCGCGACGATGGCGGCCTTCGCCACGCGCGGCGACCGCACGCTCGCCCTCGGCGGCGGCCTCTTCATGGTCTCCGACGCCATCCTCGCCGCGCGGAAATTCCTCGATGGCGTGGAGATCCCCTTCGGGAGCTTCCTCGTGATGCTCACCTACCTCGCGGCCCAAGCGCTCATCACGGCGAGCATCACGCGCGCGCTTCGCGAGGGCGTCCGCTGAGCGTGCGCCCACATCCTCGGCAGGCCGCGCACTTTACACGAGCGCTCCCGGCCGGATAACCTGCGTTCGACATCCATGCCGGGCTTCATCCTGTCGATCGACCAAGGAACGACGGGCTCGACCGTTCTCTTGCTTTCCACCGAAGGGGAGATCGTCGCGCGCGCATCGCGCGAATTCCCCCAACACTTCCCGCACCCGGGCTGGGTCGAGCACGAGCCCGCCGAGATCCTCGAGAGCGTCTCCGCCGCCATCCGGGACGCGCTCGAGCGCGGAAACGCACGCGCCGAGGATTGCCTCGGCATCGGCATCACCAACCAGCGCGAGACCGTCGTCGTCTGGGATCGCGAGACGGGTGAGCCCATCCACCGCGCCATCGTCTGGCAGGATCGGCGCACGGCCGTCCGCTGCCGCGAGCTCGAAGAGCGCGGCGCCCTCCGCGAGATCCGCCGGCGCACGGGCCTCGTGCTCGATCCGTATTTCAGCGCGACCAAGATCGAGTGGATCCTCGACCACGTGCCCGGCGCACGCGCGCGCGCCGAAGAAGGCCGCCTCGCCGCCGGCACGATCGACTCCTTCCTCGTCCACCGGCTCACCGGCGGCGCGGTGCACGTCACCGACGCGACCAACGCCTCGCGCACGCTCCTCTACGATCTCCAGCGCGGCGACTTCGACGACGACCTCGCGCGCCTCTTCCGCGTGCCGCGCGGGATGCTCCCCGAGGTCCGCTCCTCGAGCGAGGTCTACGGCCACACCAAGGGCTTCCCCGGCCTCCCCGACGGCATCCCCATCGCGGGCATGGCCGGCGATCAGCAGGCCGCGCTCTTCGGTCAGACCTGCTTCGAGGTGGGCGACGCCAAGTGCACCTACGGCACCGGCGCGTTCCTCCTCACGCACGTGGGGACGCGCCCCGTGCACTCGGCGCACGGCATCCTCGCCACCGTGGCGTGGCGCCTCGGCGGCCAGGACCACTTCGCGCTCGAGGGCAGCACCTTCGTGGCCGGCGCGGCCGTGCAATGGCTCCGCGACGGCCTCGGCATCCTCGAGCACAGCGCCGAGGTCGAGACCTACGCCAAGCAGGTCCCCGACACCGGCGGCGTCTACTTCGTCCCCGCCCTCACCGGGCTCGGCGCCCCGTATTGGGATCCCGAGGCGCGCGGCCTCATCTGCGGCATCACGCGCGGCACCACGCGCGCGCACCTCTGCCGCGCCACGCTCGAGGGCATCGCCTTCCAGATCGCCGAGCTCGGCGACGCGATGGCCGCCGACGCCGGCAAGAAGATCAAGCGCCTCCGCGTCGACGGTGGCGCCTCGGCCAACGACACCCTCATGCAGATGCAGGCCGACTTCCTCGGCGTGGAGGTCGATCGCCCGAGCTCCATCGAGACGACGGCGCTCGGCGCGGCCTTCCTCGCGGGGCTCGGCGTGGGCGTGTTCTCCGACCTCGACGACGTGCGTCGCGCGTACCGCGTCGACAAGACCTTCGAAGTCCTCCTCCGCACCGACGAGCGCGAGCAGCGCCTCGCCTCGTGGCGGGAGGCCGTGGCACGCGCGAGGAACCAGGCGGTGACGCGATGACCACGGTCGACAAACGCGGCTCACGCGACAAATTGAAGAAAATGCGTGAGGTCCCGATTTCCTGGGAGTCCCTCGAGGACGCGTTCGAGAACAACGCGCACGAGGTGCACAGCTACCTCCACCTCGAGACGGGCGAGGTGATCCGCGTCGTGGACGGCATCGCCGATCCCACGATGCACAGCCGGATCATGGCCGATCCGCTCTACCTCCGCGTCGATCCGGTGTCCTCGCGCGAGCAATACCGCTGGATGGAGCACTTCATCGCGGAGGTCGAGGATCCCGAGCTCAAGCAGATGCTCCTCACGGCGATCGACGGAAAGGGCGCGTTCCGCCGCTTCAAGGACGTGCTCATCGGCTACCCCGTCGATCGGGAGCGCTGGTTCTCGTTCCGCTCCGCCCGCCTGCGCGAGTGCATGGAGGGCTGGCTCGCCGCGCATGACATCAAGTCGGTGGAGCGCCCCGAGTGGAAGGTCCCCTCGGCCGACGAGGTCAAGCCGCTGGTGGAGAGCGCTGCCGTCGAGACGCCGGCGCGCCGCAAGCGCAGCGCCTCGGTCGAGGCAGCCCGCGTCCGCCTCCGCGAGCTCGTCGAGATCCTCCCGGCGCGTGACGTCGAGACGGCCGTCGCCTTCCTCGAGTTCCTCAAGGACAGGCGTCGTGCGTCGCGGCACACGACGACGCCCGAAGATGCGACGCCCGAGAGCTGAGATCGCCCTCGTCCTCGCGCTCCTCCTCGGGATCTTCGCGGGGAGCGCGAGAGCCCAAGAGGTGGGCGATGGGATCGCCGCCATCGTGGGAGGGACGGTGCCTGGGCCCGGGACGATCGTCATCCTCCGCTCCGACGTCGCGCTGAGGGCGCGGATGCTCCTCCTCGGCCGCGGCGGCGAGGCCACGCTCGATCAGCCCATCCCCCCTTCGCTCCTCGCGGTCGTCCTCCGCAACCTCGTCGACGAGGCGCTGATCGCGTTCGAGGCCCGGCGCATCGACCTCCCCCCGCCCACCCCGGCGGCCCTCCAGGTCGAGCGCGCCCGCCTCCATGCGAGCGTCGGCGGCGAGGCGCGGATGCGTCTCCTCCTCGAGCGCGTGGGCGCCAGCCGCGCCGAGCTCGACGCCATCGTCGACCGACGCGCCCGCGTCGCGGCCTTCCTCGAGCTCCACCTCGGGGGCGAGAACCTCGTGGCCGAGCACGAGGTGAAGCGGCGCTTCGCCGAAGGCGACCATCCCTTCGTCGGCATGAGCTACGAAGACGCCGCCGCGCCGCTCCGCGTGATGATGACCGACGAGCGCCTCGGACAGGCGGTGGCCGAGTGGGTCGGCATCCTGAGGGAGCGCACCCCGGTGGTCATCCGGGCCGAGTACTAGGCAGATCGCCCTAGCCCCGCCGCCGGCCGCGTCTCCCGTCGAGAAGCGATCGCCCACCGGTTGGGGCCTTTGGCCCGGATCGCGCCCGATACCCACTACATATTGTGGAGGTCACGGAATGACCAGCGCGGCCGGTTGATGTTCGCGTTGCAATCCGCGGTCACGGGGGATAGCGTCGTAGCGGCCCCGACCTGAGCGGACGGGTGCCCGGGTGGCCCGTGAAGATCAAACGCCTCGAAATCGTCGGCTTCAAATCGTTCGTCAACCGGACGGTGGTCGACTTCGACCACAACATCACCGCGATCGTCGGACCGAACGGCTGCGGCAAGTCGAACGTCGTCGACGCCATCAAGTGGGTCATGGGCGAGCAGAGCGCGAAGATGCTCCGCGGCGGCTCGATGACCGACGTGATCTTCAACGGCTCCGAGTCCATGGGGCCCGCCCAGAGCGCCGAGGTCTCGCTCACCTTCGACAACACCGACGGCCTCACGCCCCCGGAGTACGCGCAGTACGCCGAGATCACCGTCACCCGGCGCCTCCACCGCGACGGACGCAGCGACTACATCATCAACAAGCAGCCCGTGCGGTTGATGGACGTCACCAACCTCTTCCTCGGCACGGGCGTGGGGCGCCGCGCCTACTCCACCATCGAGCAGGGGCGCATCGGCTTCATCGTCTCCTCCAAGCCCGAAGACCGCCGCCACATGATCGAGGAGGCGGCGGGCATCACCAAGTTCAAGGTCCGCAAGAAGACCGCCGAGCGGAAGATGGAGCAGACGCGCGAGAACCTGCAGCGTCTCTCCGACCTCGCGAGCGGGCTCGAGCGCAACGTCGCCTCGCTCAAGCGGCAGGCCCAGAAGGCCGAGCGCTACCTCGAGTACATGAAGGAGCTCGAGAGCCTCGAGCTCTACGTCGCCGCCTTCCGCTACCTCGAGCTCTTCACCGAGCAGAAGCACCTCCTCCGGGCCGCGGAGCACACGGCCGCCACGCTGGAGGGCAAGCGCTTCGGGCTCGTCCACCTCGAGGCCGAGTCCGAGGCCGAGCGAGCCTCCATCGAGGCGCTCTCGCGTGAGGTCGAGCGAGCCCAGGCCCTCGCCTACGAGATGAACAACCAGGTGCGCGTCCTCGAGGGCCGCATCGAGGCCGCCGAGAGCCGCCGCCGCGCCCTCGACGAGCGCGAAGGCATGGCCGCGCGTGAGCTCGAGGAGCTCGCCGCCCAGCGCGAGCGCCTCGCCGCCGAGCGCGACCGCCTCCTCGAATCGCTCGACGAGCTCGCCCTCGCCGAGGACTCCACGCAGGGCCTCGTCGACGCCGAGGCCGACGCCGCGGAGGAGCTCAAGATCGCAGCCACCGAGGCCGAGCGCCGCCTCCACGCCCTCCGCGAGCGCGCGAGCGAGATCCGCATGCGCATCGCGCGCGCCGACTCCGCGCTCAAGGGCACGCTCCGCCGCCGCGAGGAGTCCGCCGGGCGCAAGGAGCGCCTCGCGATGGAGCGCGCCGAGCTCGAGGCGCGCGTCGCCGACGCCGAGCAGGAGCGCGAAGAGCTCGCCGCCCGCCTCGAGGGGCTCCGCGGCGGCAAGGAAGACACCGCCGAGCGCCGCGCCGCGGTCGAGGCCGAGCTCAAGGGCCTCCGCGACGAGCTCGAGGCCGCCGTGCGCACCGTCGACGGACTCCGCGACGAGGTCAGCCAGAAGCGCAGCCGCCTCCGCTCGCTCCAGGAGATCGAGGCCCGCTTCGAGGGCGTGGGCGCCGGCGTGCGTGCCCTCATGACCCGCTTCGGCGAGAGCCCCGCGGCGCGCGCCGAGCGCGGCGTCCTCGGTCTGCTCGCCGATCGCATCGAGTGCCCGACCGAGCTCACCCGCGCCCTCGCCGGCGCCCTCGGCCCGCGGCTCGAGAACGTCGTCGTGCGCGACGCCGAGGCCTCGCTCGAGGCCGTGCGCTTCCTCCGCGAGGGCTCGCGCGGTCGTGCCACCGTCGTGCCGCTCACGGCGCGCGTGAGCCAGACCGCCTCGAGCGTCCCCGAGGGCGAAGGCGTCCGCGGCCGGCTCGCCGATCTCCTCCGCACCGACGACGAGACGCGCGCCGTGCTCGAGGCGCTCGCCGGCCACTTCGTCGTGGTCGACTCCCTCGAGGTCGCCACCTCCCTTCGCGCGCGACATCCCGACGTGGGCTTCGTCACCCTCGAGGGGGACGTGGTGGAGAGCACCGGCGCGCTCACCGGCGGCGCCGGCGACGACGGCCACGCGCACATGGTCAAGGTGAAGCGTGAGATCCGCGAGCTCACCGACGCCGTGGCCGAGCTCGGCGCGCGCTTCGACGCGGCCGAGGCCCGCCGCAACGAGCTCCGCACGCGCATCGCCGGCCTCGAGGCCGAGCTCGACGCCGCCCGCGCGGCCGCGCAGGACACCGCCGTGGCGGTCGTCGCGGTGGAGAAGGACCTCCGCGCCGTCGAGGACGAGCTCGCCCGCGCCCGCAAGCGCCTCGAAGACGTCGAGCTCGAGAGCCGCGAGCTCGACGAGGGCCTCGGCATGGTCGACGACGAGGAGTCGGAGGCCCGCGCGGACCTCGAGGACGCCCGCGAGGAGGAGCTCTCGCTCGAGGCCGAGATCGAGGCCGCCGAGCAGGACTACGAGGAGAAGCGCGAGCGAGTCGAGGAGCAGGCCTCTCGCCTCACCGAGGTCCGCGTCCGCGCGGCCCAGGCCCGCCAGCGCGCCGAGAGCGAGCGAATGGCCCTCGACCGCCTCGAGCACGCCGCCCTCGAGCTCGACCACCGCGAGCGGCGTCTCCGCGGTGACGTCGAGAACAGCGACATCGAGCGCGTGCGCATCGCCGGCGAGATCTTCCGTGCCCGCGACGACCTCGACAACGCCGTCGAGGTCGCGATGCGCGCCAAGCGCGCGGCCGAGGAGCTCCGCGCCAAGTTCGAAGAGGCCCGCGCCGGCATCGGCACCAACGACGCCGAGATCAAGGAGCTCCGCGCCTCGATCGAGCGGCTCACCAACGAGCACAATACGCAGAAGCTCCGCCTCCGCGAGATCGAGATGAACCTCGAGCACCTCGTGGGCGGCGTGCAGGAGAAGTACGGCAAGGACATCCGAAAGCACCTCGTCGACTTCCACGCCCGCGAGCTCCCGGACGCCGCCACGCTCACGCGCATCGACGAGCTCACCAAGCTCGTCCAGCGCATGGGCCCGGTGAACCTCACGGCCATCGAGGAGTTCGAGGCGGAGAACACGCGCCTCGAGGAGATCGAGCGCCAGAAGAAGGACCTCCTCGACTCGCTCGCGCACCTCGAGAAGGCCATCCGCCAGATGAACCGCGAGAGCCGAGAGCTCTTCAAGGAGGCGTTCATCGGCATCAACGAGCGCTTCAAGCGCGTCTTCCCGACGCTCTTCCGCGGCGGCAAGGCCGAGCTCAAGCTCACCGACCCGAACGACCTCCTCACCACGGGCGTCGACATCGAGGCGCAACCGCCCGGCAAGCGCCTCGGCTCGCTCGAGCTCATGAGCGGCGGTGAGAAGGCGCTCACGGCGGTGGCGTTCATCTTCGCCATCTTCCAGTACAAGCCGAGCCCGTTCTGCATCCTCGACGAGGTGGACGCCCCGCTCGACGAGGCCAACGTGGCGCGCTTCGCCGAGGCGATCAGCCAGATGACGGATCACAGCCAGTTCATCGTGATCACGCACTCGAAGCGCACGATGGAGTACGCCGACGTGCTCTACGGCGTGACCATGGAGCGCCCTGGCGTCTCGAGCCTCATCGCGGTCGAGCTCCGCGGCGATCGTCGCCCGGTCCCCGAGCGCGTCGCGGCGGCCTGATCTCCGCGCGCGCCCCCTCGCCGGGGCGCGCGCTCAGTGGGGCCGCACGAGGGAGACCACCGCGCTCAGGAGCGCGATGTGGTTGATCATGTGCGGGTCGTTCGTGCGCTTGATGATCTGGCTCATGTAGCCGAGCTCGATGCGATCGAGCCCTTCGGAGAGCGTGATCCCGAGCCCCGCGAAGGTGCGCTGCTGATCGAAGCCGGGCGTCGTGGGATACGCCGTCTCGTTGAAGTGGAACCAGCTCTCCGAGGTGACCACGAAGAACCAAGGCGCCTCCCGGGTGAACTTCACGGCGAGCCGCTCGTAGAGCCGGAGGCGATGCGCCCAGGGGCTGAGCCCTCCGTCACGCTCGGGGCTGCCGGGACCCGAGGAACGCACCCGGTGCTCCATGCGGATGCGCGTGCCGAGTTCCACGAGGTCGCCGAAGCGGTCGTTCAAGGTCCACTGCGTGAAGATGCGGTGTTCGATGAAGTTCCGCGCGTCTCGCTGGTCCGGATCGTCGAAGAGGCCCGGGTGGAAGAGGTAGCCCACCCAGGCGGCCATCTTGGGATGGAACTGATAGCCGACGATCGGGCGGAGGAGGACGAGCGTGTTCGGGCTCTCCACCGCCACGCTCGTATCGCCCGGCGTCGGGTAGTAGAGCGGCGAATTCACCCGACGCACCCACATGTCCATCTCGAAGCGGAGCCCCTTCGCGACGCCGTCGAGGTTTCCGCGGAGGACGGTCTGCGCCCACATCCCGAAGTCCGGCTCCGTCTCCGCGCGCACGGCGCTCGGAACGGCGATGGCAACGAGGAGGAAGAGGATCCCGAGCCGAAGGTTTCGCATCCCGGGCCTATACCAAACATGGCGAGAATGTCCGGCGCTCAGCGCCGCTGCTCGGGCCCCGTGGCGTGGACCATCGGCACGAAGCGCACGGCGAGGCTGCTCTCTTCGCGCAGGCCCCCAGGGAGCTTCCGGAGCACGCGAAGGTCTTGGTCGCCGCGGCCGACGGGGATCACCATGCGCCCACCCACGGCGAGCTGTTCGACGAGGCGCGGCGGCACGACGTCGGGCGCTGCCGTCACCACGATGGCGTCGAAGGGCGCCGCCTCCGGCCAGCCCGCATGGCCGTCGCCAAGGCGGAGGTGGACGTTCTCGAGGCCGAGGTCTTCGAAGAGCGCGCGCGTGCGGTGGTAGAGCGCCGGCACCACCTCGATGGAGTAGACCTCGGCGCCCATCTCGGCGAGGACGGCGGCCTGGTAGCCCGAGCCCGTCCCGATCTCGAGCACGTGGTCGCCCGGCTCGATCGCCGCGGCCTCGGTCATGTACGCGACGATGTACGGCTGGCTCATGGTCTGCCCCCAGCCGATCGAGATGGGCGCGTCGGTGTAGGCGGCCGCCTGCACGCCCTCGGGCGCGAAGCGATGGCGCGGCACACGCCGCATCGCCTCGAGCACGCGCGGGTCGCGCACGCCGCGCGCCTCGATCTGCGTCCTCACCATGTGCTCGCGCTGCGCCTCGAAGTCCATCGTCCTCCCCCTCGTCCGATCATGGTACCCGGGCGCGCGAGCGGAGGCGCATCTCGGCTCATTTCCCGCGGATGTAGCGGTCGATGGCCTTCTCGTGCGTCTTCAGATCGGCGCTGAAGAAGTGGCGCCCTCGCCCCTTGGCGACGAAGAAGAGGTAGTCGTGCTCCTCCGGATCGAGGACGGCTTCGATGCTCCCGAGGCCCGGGTTGGAGATGGGGCCGGGTGGGAGCCCCGAGTGGCGGTAGGTGTTGTAGAGGTTCTCGCGATCCTCGAGCATGGCGCGCGTGATGCGGCCGTCGTAGTCACGACACGAAGGCGCCCGCTCGCGCTCCGCGATGCAGCCGTACGTCACGGTGGGATCGGCCTGGAGGCGTCGAGGCGGCCGGAACGTCTCCGAGCGGAGCCGGTTCCAGAACACGCCCGCGATGCGCGGGCGCTCGTCGCGCACGGCGGCCTCCTTCTCCACGATGGAGGCGAGCGTCAACACGTCGTGTGCGCTCATCCCGTCGTCGCGCGCGTACCTCGCGAGCGTGTCGGCGTGGCGCTCGAAGAGCGGCTTGGTCTTGAGGTGGAAGGTCCGCACCATTCGGCGCACCACCGTCCGCGGATCGCTGTGGCTCCGGAAGCGATAGGTGTCGGGGAAGAGGTAGCCCTCGGCGCTCTCGGCTTCGACGCCGAGCTCCGATAGCAGCGCGCGATCGCGCGTCGCCTCGAGGAAGAGGTCTTGATCGCACGCGCCGGCGTCGGCGAGACGTTTTCCGATCTCGAAGCGGTTCCATCCCTCGGGAATGGTCACCCGGACCTCGAACTCGCCGAATCCCTCGAGCACGCGGACGGCGAGCGCGGCGGGGTTGAGGTCGTTGGGAAGGAGGAGTTCCGGCTCCCGCGGCCGCGCCTCGGGCGCGATGAAGCGCAGGTACATGGCGAAGAGTCGCGGATGGTCGAGCACGCCCGCCTCGTGGAGGCGCGTCGCGACGGCCTCGGGCCCCTCGGCGCCCACGAGCGAGACGCGGACGTGCGCGCCGTCGCCCGGGCGCTCCACGTGGGGATAGACGGCGAGGAGGGCGAAGACGGCCGCGAGGGGCAAGAGCGCGACGACGAGGACCAGCGTCCTCAGCGTCTTTCGCGCCCGCGCCTCCGCCGCCTGCGGCTCGGGCCCTCTTCGGGCGCCGGTAGCTCGTTTGGATCGCCTTCCCACGTCACCTTCCGGGTGGAAGCCAGGTACGTCTCGAGGATAAGCGCCGCGGCGCGCTCGTCGAGCTTTCCGCGCTGCGCGCGCTCGTCCAAGCCCATCTCGCGCATGTGCCGCGAGGCGGCCGCCGAGGAGAGCCGCTCGTCGACGAAGACCACGGGCCGGCCGCTCCTCGCCTCGAGGAGCGCGCCGAAGGCCCGGGCCTTGCGCGCCGAGACACCTTCCTCGCCGGAGAGCGAGAGCGGGAGCCCGACCACGAATTCGTCGACCTCGACGTCGGCCAGCGCCGAGAGGACGGCGGCGACGCCCTCTTCGTCGGTCTTCCCGCGCGGCACGCTCATGAAGGGGAAGGCGATTGAGCGCGCCTCGTCGCTCTTGGCGAGCCCGATGCGCACCGTGCCGTAATCGACCCCGACGGCGACCATCTCAGGGCGTCTCCGAGCTCTGGGCGAGGCTCTGCGAGAGCAGCGGGAGGATGTACGGGAAGCCCACCTGCGCCATGTCGAGGTGAGGGTCGAGCCGGGCCACGAGCCAGAACGAGAGAACGGCGGCGCGTTCCACGTAGAACCACTCGTCGGGGTAGTGCACCGAACGCATGAGCGCGCGGAGCTCCTTCCGCTCGAGCTCGGGGTCGGCGAGGCTCTCGAGCTCCTTCTCGCTCGCCTGCATGAGCGCGCCCGGCGTGCGCGCCTCGAGCTTGAGGAGCTTCTGGAAGTAGACCTTCACGGTGCGCTCGAGGAGCTCGCGATCGCCGTCGACGGCGACGAAGCCGATGCGCTCGATCCCCCGCATCACGAGCGCGTCGTTCTGCTCGAAGAAACCGCGGAGCACGTCGACCATGCCGAAGATCATCGACTCGCGCGCCTCGGTCACGGCGCCGAAGTCGAGGATCACGAGGCGGTAGCGCCCTTCGCCGAGCGGCTCGACGAGGAAGTTCCCCGGGTGCGGATCGGCGTGGAAGAAGCGGTGCACGAAGAGCATCTCGTAGAAGACCTGCGAGAGCCGCGTGGCCACCGCGCTCGGCGAGATCCCCGCGCGCGCCATCGCGTCGAGATCGGTGATCTTGAACCCCTCCATGAAGGTCATGGTGAGGACGTCGCGCGTCGTGAGCTCGTCGATCGGCGCGGGGCAGACCACGTCGGCCTGGCCGGCGAAATTGGCCGCCATCCGCCGCATGCACGCGGCCTCGTGGAGGTAGTCGGTCTCGCGCCGGAGGAGATCGACGAGCGAGTGGTGCACCGACTCGATGTTCCCGATCGGCACGAAGAATCGGTAGACCCTCACCGCGAGCCGGATGACGCGCATGTCCACCCGGATCACGTCGCGGATGCCCGGGTAGAGCACCTTGACCGCGAGCTTCTGGCCCGAGGCGTCGCGGCCGACGTGGACCTGACCGAGCGAGGCCGAGGCGAGCGGCGTGGGATCGACCTCGGCGAGCGCGGTCCCGTACTTCTCGCCGAGCTCCTCGCGGAGCGCCTTCTCGATGCCCGAGAAGGGCTGCGGCGGGACGGCGTCCTGGAGCTGCTCGAGCTCCTTCCCGTAGACCACGGGGAGGAAGCCGCCCATCATCGAGAGCACCTGCCCGAGCTTGATGTAGACGCCGCGGAGGCGGAGCATCCCGCGGAGGAGGCGCTTTGCGTTTCGCTCGTGGAGACGCACCTCGTAGCGCTCGAGCCACGCCGGCATCGTCGGCTCCTCGCGTCCGGTCTCCGGGTTCTTCACCCAGCGCCGGAGCGGCTTCCGCAGGCCCAGGAAGACGAGGTAATCGGCGAGGATCACCCCGAAGACGAGGAGCGCGCGGACGAGCCGGACGAGGAGCTCCACGGCCCCTCCTCAGCCGAGCACGGCGCGTCTCACGGCGTCGTAGTCGTTGGGCACGTCGATGGGGACGTTCGCGTTCTGGCTGACCACGCCGGGGATGCGGCTCTCGTGGTAGCGGATCTTGAACTGCGTGAACTTGAGGCCGCTCGCCGTGGAGATGACCACCACGCGGTCGGTCTTCTTGATCTCGCCGCGCGCGACGAGCTTCTCGAGGGCCGCGAGGGCCACGCCCGTGTGCGGGCAGGTGAAGGCGCCTGCGCGATCGGCCGCGGCCGCCGCCTCGGCGAGCTCGGCCTCCGTGGCCTGCTCGACGACGCCGTCGTACTTCCTCAGCGCGCGGATGGCGCGGTGCACGCTCACCGGGTTGCCGATGCGGATGGCCGAAGCCTCTGTCTCACCCGCCGTGATGGGCGCGAAGGTGTCCCAGCCCGCCTTGTACGCGCGGTAGAGCGGGTTCGCGCGCTCGGCCTGCGCGAGGCAGATGCGGGGCTTCTTGTTGATGAGCCCGAGTTCGAGCATCATGTCGAAGCCCGCGCCGAGCGCCGCCACGTTGCCAAGGTTGCCGCCGGGGATGATGACCCAGTCGGGGACCTGCCAGTCGAACTGCTGCACGATCTCGATGGCGACCGTCTTCTGACCCTCGAGCCGGAGCGAGTTCATCGAGTTGGCGAGGTAGATGCCCTCCTCCTTGGCGAGCTTCTTCACGAGCGCCATGCAGCCGTCGAAGTCGGTGTCGAGCGCGAGCACCTTGGCGCCGTTGGCGAGCGGCTGGACGAGCTGGGCCGTGGTGATCTTGCCCTTGGGCAGGAGCACCACCGCGGGGATGCCCGCCGTCGCGCAATACGCCGCGAGCGCGGCCGAGGTGTCGCCGGTCGAGGCGCAGGCGATGGCGCGGATGTCCTTTCCGTCGGCGATCATCTGCTTCACGACGCTCACGAGGACCGTCATGCCGAGGTCCTTGAACGAGCCGGTGTGGCTGTTGCCGCAGTTCTTGATCCAGAGGTCTTCCACCCCGATCGACTTGCCGTAGCGCTCGGCCCAGAAGAGGTTGGTGCCGCCCTCGGCCGTGGAGACGATGTTCTCGTCACGGACGTGCGGAGCGACCCACTCCTTCTTGCCCCAGATGCCGCTGCCGTACGGCCAGACGCGGCTCATCCAGCGCTCGTCGAACGTCTTGATCCACGCCGCGGCGCTCTTGTCCTTGAGTGCCTCGAGGTCGTGGCTCACTTGGAGGAGGCCCGAGCACGTGGGGCACTCGTAGATGACTTCGTCGAGGGGCCACTCACCGGGGCAACCCTCGACGCAACGGAAGACCGCGCGATACGCCATGGGCGCCGATTATAGGCCCTGGGGCTATCCGATCCACCGCTTCCGCACACGGCGAAATGCGAAGGAAGTGGCCGACACCCGCCGGCGTCGTCTTCGCCCCCACGTCGGGCTTGCCATCACGCGTGGCCTCCCGTGCCCCCCGACACCGGGGAGGAGCACCCACCTCGTCTGTGCCATGGGCGACCCAGGTGCACGCGGGCGCGCCCACGCGGAGGCCGCTTGCGCGCAATCTTTCACATACGAACAATGCCGCCGACCCGACCTGCTCTCCCCCCTGGAGGACCATGCGCGCTCGCTCTCTCCTTCTTCGGCTGTCGCTCTCCCTCCTCGCCTCGGCGCTCGCCGCCTGAGGCGATCCCGGCGCCGAGTGCTCCATCACGACGGGTGACGACGGCCGCACTTCCCTCGTCTGCTCCGACGGCACCTCGTACTCCTTCCCCGAGCCCGCGTCGCCGGACGACGACACCTGCCACATCACCGCGCGGCACGACGACGGAAGCGTCACGCTCACCTGCGGAGAAGAGGAATTCGTCGTGGGCGGCCCGGAGGACTGCCGTCTCGAGGCGCGTCGCTACTCGCTCCGCGAGGAGCCCTTCGCCGAAGCGCTCGTCGCCCGCTGCGCCGACGGAACCGAGCAGGTCGTCCGCGTGGAGGTTTACGCGCCCACGGAGACGCCGACGGCGCGCGACGCCGTGGCCGTGAGCTCGAACCGGAGCTGCTTCCTCTCTCGCCACGGCGCGGCCACGTGCTGGGGCGCCGAGGGCGACGGCGAGGTCTCGGACACGCCGGGCTCCGAGACCTTCCGTCAGCTCGCGCTCGCCTCGCACCGCACCTGCGCGCTCCGCCCCGACGGCTCGGTGCGATGCTGGGGCATGACGGGCGAGCTCCCGACGGCCGAGGATCGCTTCGTGCGGATCGCGGCCGGCGGCTACTTCTTCTGCGGGCTCCGCGAGGACGGCTCGGTCCGGTGCTGGGGCGAGGACGCGACGCCGGGCACGTTGGAGCCGCCGACGGACGAGGTCTTCGTGCAGATCTCCTCGGGCGGACGGCACTCCTGCGGGCTTCGCGAAGACGGCACCCTCCGCTGCTGGGGCGTCGCGAGCACCACTCCTTCGGCGCCGCCCAAGCACGCGCGCTTCGTCGCGGTCGAAGCCGGCCACGACTACACCTGCGGGCTCCGCACCGACCGCACCATCACCTGCTGGGGCGACGATCCCAACGGCCAGCTCGACGTGCCCGAAGGCCGCTTCCTCCAGATCTCCGCGTCGCAGCACCACGTCTGCGGCCTCCGCGACGATCGCTCCGTCCTCTGCTGGGGCTCGAGCGGCATGGGCCGTCTCGACGTGCCCGAGGGCGAGCGCTTCGTCGAGATCTCGAGCCGCGGCCTTGGCCACAACTGCGGCGTGCGCGCCGACGGCACGGTGCGCTGCTGGGGCTCCGACACCTACGGCCAGAGCACCCCGCCGCCCTCGCTCGAATGAGGTCGGCCGCCTGGGGCGACCACGCACGAGGCCTCGGCGAACGGAGGTCCTGAAATCTCGCCGCGGCCGTGCTATTTCGCCCTCCCCGGCCATGGCCAAGAAGAAGAAAGAAAAAGCCCCCGAGGGCGTCGAGCTCTTGGTCTGCCGCAACCCGCGGGTGACCCAGAACTACGACATCGAGGAGCGCATCGAGGCCGGCATGGTGCTCCAGGGCTCGGAGGTGAAGGCCCTCCGGGCCAAGCGCGCGGACATCGAGGGCGCCTACGCCGCGCTCGATCCCAAGGGCGAGCTCTACCTGCACAAGGTCTTCATCGGCCCCTACGAGCAAGCGGGTCCCTATCACGCGCACCCCGAGCGTCGCGTCCGCAAGCTCCTCCTGCACAAGAAGGAGCTCAAGCGCCTCCGTGGCGCCCTCTCCCTCCGGGGCTATACCCTCGTGCCCACCCAGATCTACTTCAAGAACGGGTACGCGAAGGTCGAGCTCGCCCTCGCCAAGGGCAAGAAGAAGGGCGACGACCGCCAGGAGCTCAAGAAGCAGGCCGAGCTCGCCGAGGCGCGGGCCGCGGTCGCGAGGCACAAGCGATGAGTGCGAGCATCGAAGTCGAAGACATGCGCGGAGAGGCCGTCGCCTACGACGGTCAGGTGCTCACGATCCGAATCCCCAGGGCGTTCGCGCCCGGGCAGCCCCTCGTCGTGAAATTCCCCGACTCGGGCGCGCCGATCCGCATCGAGGGGCGGAGCGTCGGCTCCAGGAAGGTCGACGATGGCTTCGAGGTGCGCCTCCGTCTCGTCAGTCCCAGACGGGAGCATCAGGGGATCCTGAGCTCGCTTCGTCGATGACGAACTCGCCTTCTTCGAGCTCTGGCACCTCGTCGTCTGGGACGTCGGCCTCGGGCTCTTCCTCGCGATAGCAGCCCTCGTTCGGGTGGGGGTTCTCGTCGCGCGAGAGCTCGCGGACGAAGCCCCCTCCGTCGACGACGAGCACGGCGATGCAGCGCGCGTGCGTCACGACCTCGATGGGCAGCTCGTGGTACCCGTCGAGCTCGCGCCGGAGGAAGTTCGCGCCCTCGGGGAGGCGAACGGCGACCCGCTCCGGGTGACGGGCATCCGGCGCGTCGAGGCCCAGGACCACGCCGCGCCGCGTGACGAGGCGCACGGCCGAGGCGCCGTCGCGGAGCCGCCGCGCGCCGATGGCCACGGCGCCTCCGCCCTCCACGCGGCGATCCACGACGTAGCCAGCCCGTCCGAGCTGGAGCGCCACGCGATCGGCTTCTTCGACCGGATCCACGCCCGCCGCGAGGAAATCGAGCGGATCCATCACGGGCTTTTCGGAGACGCATCCCCCGAGAAGCACCATCAGCAGGATCGGCCAGCGCCGGCGCATGGAAGAGACGCTAGCAGCCTCGCGCCGCAGGATCATCGCCCTAGGTGGCCACGGCGAAGACGAGGCGCTCGACCCGCTCCGCGCCGGCCGCGTAGAGCGCGTCCTCGGCGACCGAGAGCGTGGTCCCCGTCGTGCAGACGTCGTCGACGAGCAGGAC
>JAAYBZ010000037.1 GCA_012744445.1 Myxococcales bacterium
CCCACGACCGTGATCCCCTCGCGAGGCACGGCAACGCTCGCGCTCGCGTCGGATTTGGCCACCTCGGCGCGGAAGACGATGGAGGGCGGGAGAGCCGCAGGCGGCGTCACGCCGCGGACGCTGCACTCCCTCCCGGCGGCGCAGGCGCCGTCGGCCGCGGCGACCGAGGCGGAGAGGAGCATGAGGACGAGGGCGATGAGCGAACCGCGCATGGCCGCGAGGATGCCATGGTGGGCGCGATGCGTCCCGCATCAGGGGCCTTCGCCTGGCGCGGCGGCAAGTCGAGTAGCCGGTTTTGAATGTAAACGGCCACTCGGGTAGCCACTCTGGCAGCCCGCGTCATCCCCCTTCGGATACCCATGGCTTAGCTGAATCCTGCGTCCGCGCAAGCGACGCACCGAAAAAGTTCCGCGTCCGCGCGCGGTGAAAGCCGGCTCACGGAGAATTTTCCCCCGTAAGACCGTGACGTTTCGCCTTTCGGCCCCATAAGTGGAAGTCGGAACGCGGCCTGCTCGGCGGGAGCCGGGCCCGTTCCAGTCGTGCGCGTCGGCGACCCTAGGGTTCGAGATGGGCTCGGCGTCGAAACGGGCACGCAACGTGCACATGGAAACCCCGAACGCGAACGCAGGCGTGCAGCGGAGGCGGTCCCCCCGAGCCGCGCACGACCCCCCGAGAGGTAAATCGTCAATGCCCAAGCAAGCGCAGCTTCGCAAGCCGCAGAAGTCCTCGAAGAAGGCCGCTCAGGTCGACGAGGTGAAGGCCACCGAGGTCGAGCCCGAAGACGAGTTCGAGCTCGCAGAGCCCCTCGATCCGCCCGAGCCCTCGAAGGAGCAGCTCGAGAGGGCGCGGACGGAGGCGGAGAAGGCGCTCAAGGAGCTCGAGCGTCAAGGTGCCGGCGACTCGACGCTCTCGCGCTATTTCCGCGAGATGGCGAACCACCGCGTCCTCACTCCCCAGGAGGAGATCGAGGCCGCCAAGGAGGTGGAGCGCCTCGAGATCGCGTATTGGGAGACGCTCTTCACCTACGTGCCCTGCTTCGAGACGGTGGCGCAGGTGATCGAGACGCACCTCGCGGCCCTCGACATCGCGCAGCCCGAGGAGCTCGCGGCGCTTCGCAAGTTCGCGAAGTCGTCGAAGAACCGCAAGCTCGGGAAGCGCCAGCAGGAGAAGTGGGACGAGCTGGCTACTGCGCTTGCCACCAAGATGCGCGAGCTCGACTCCGACCGGATCTTCGTCCAGGAGTCGGACAAGGCGGTCCATCGCCTCGCCGGTGCCTACGCCGAGGAGCGCGACATGGTGGGCGACGAGGTGCGCATCACCTCGCAGTTCAAGCAGTACCTCGCCGACGTGGCCAAGGCGCGCCGCGCGCAGCAGAACGCCAAGAACCGCTTCGTCGCCGCGAACCTCCGCCTCGTGGTCTCCATCGCGCGCCGCTACAACCGCGGCCGTCTCCCCCTCATCGACCTCATCCAAGAGGGCAACATCGGCCTCATGAAGGCGGTCGAGCGCTTCGATCACAACCGCGGATACCGCTTCTCGACGTACGCGTCGTGGTGGATCCGACACGCGATCAGCCGCGCGCTCGCCGACAAGGGCCGTGCGGTCCGCATCCCGGTCCACATGCTCGACACCTACAACCGCGTCGCGCGGGCCACGCAGGCCATCGCCACGCGGACCGGCAAGGAGCCCACGCCGGAGGAGCTCGAGAAGGAGACCGGCATCGCCGCCGAGAAGCTCGAGAAGATCAAGGGCTACTGGGCGGAGACCCCGTTCAGCCTCGACCGCCCCGTCAACGACGAGGACGGCCGGAAGTTCATCGACTTCCTCGAGGAGGAGAACGTCCCCACGCCGTACGAGCAGCTCCTCGCCCAGAAGTGGAGCGAAGAGGTGCGCCGTCTCCTCGACACCCTGACGCCGATGGAGGCCCGCATCCTCCGCTGGCGCTTCGGCCTCGACGACGAGGACGAGCTCACGCTCAAGGAGATCGGCGACAAGTACAACCTCAGCCGCGAGCGCATCCGCCAGCTCCAGGAGCAGGCGCTCGGCAAGATCCGCCGCCAGATCAAGGAGTGATCGCGAGACCTTCGCGATGACGCGAGGAGGGCGCCCTGCGAGAGCACGGCGCCCTTCTTCGTTTCGAGGTCAGCGGCCGCCGCGGGCGTAGAGCTCGTTGGCGAGGCGGGTGACGATGGCGTCAGCCAGGTTCCGCGCCTGGGCCTGCTTGCCGCGCACGCCGTTCGCGAGGAACGAGAAGACGTAGCCTTGCTCGGGCTCGGGGCCGAAGACGTAGCCGCTGAGCGAGATCACGCTGTTGAGCGTGCCCGTCTTGGCGCGGACGATGCGCGGCGCCGGGAGATCGCGGAAGCGCCGGGCGAGGGTGCCATCCACGCCGCCGATGGCGAGGTGCGAGACGAACTCGCCGCGGATGCTCGGATCGCGGTAGGCCCAGCGGAGCACGGCGGTGAAGTGCTTGGGCGCGATGAGGTTGCCGTCGAAGAGGCCCGAGCCGTTGACGAGCTGGGCCTCGCCCTCGGGGACGCCGGCCGCGCGGAGCACCTCGCGCACGGCCTCGAGCCCGCGCTCCGAGGTCCCCGGCCGCTCGCGCGCCATCCCGATCGCCTTGAGGATCATCTCGGCGACGAAGTTGTCGGAGTCCTTCCCCACCGGGAGCAGGAGCTGCGAGAGGGGCGCGGATTCGCGATACACCAGCATGGGGAGGTCCATGCGGCTCGGGCCGACCTTCACCTCGATGGAGGGCCCTGCGAGGCCGTGACGCCGCAACGAGTCGGCCAGCACGTGGCCGGCGTGGGCGAGCGGGTTCTCGATGCGGCGGCGATATCGGAGGCCGAGCGTCCCGGCCGGGACCACGCCGCGGAGGCGGAGCCACATCTTCTCGCCGTCGGCGGTGGCACCCTGATCGGCGATGACGTTGGCCGCTTCGGTGGGCTCCCCCGTGCGGATGGCCGACTGGACGTCGAAATACCCCGCGCCGTGGAGGATGACCTTGGCGGGCGCGCCGGGCGTCGGCCCCGGGTTCACGCGCAGGACGTAGGAGCTCCGGTCGATCGAGACGGCGCCGATGGCGGCGCGGAAGGCCGCTTGCTCCTGCGGCTGCTGATCGAAGGCCGGCGGGAGGAGGCGGTCGTCGAAGGCGCTCCCGTCGACGCGGACCGAGCCGACGCGCTTGATGCCGCGATCCACCAGGCCGCGCACCAGGTTGTCGATGTCGGGCTCGGTGAGCGTAGGATCACCTTCTCCACGGAGGACGAGCTCTTCGATGTCCTCGCCCACGACGTTCCCGTACAATCCCGTGCGGAGCGTATGTTCGGGCCCGAGGAAAGAGAGCGCGGCCGCAGCCGTGAGCACCTTCATGTTGGAGGCCGGGTTCCGCTCGACGTTCGCCTTGTGCGCGTAGACCTCTTGGCCGGTCTGGAGATCGAGGACGTGCACGCCGACCTCTTCGCCGAGCCCCGACGCGCGGACGAGCTCGTCGAGGGAAGAGGCGAGGGCGCCGCGATCGGCCGCGACGAGCGCCGTGGTCAGGAGCATCACGGCGGCCGCGGAGAAGAAGACTGTCGCCTTGGACCGCATGGCGCCTACGCTAGCAGGCTGTCCGCGGGGCGTCTCGCCTGGGGCCCGCTCCGCGCGCTGCTCCTTTCGGCGCTGCTCGCCCTCGCGCCCTTGGTCACCGGCTGCACGCGCGCGGCCGCGGGCGAAGCGCGCGACGCGGTCTCCGTGCTCGTCTCGGGCGATCCGCAGAACCTCGATCCGCGCTTCGTCTGGGACGCGTGGGGCCTGCGCGTCTCCCGGCTGATCTTCGCCTCGCTCTTCACCATCGATCCGGTGCGGCTCGAGGCCGTGCCCGAGCTCGCCGAGTCGGCCGAGCGCGTCGGCGAGCGCGAGTGGCTGGTGCGCCTCCGTGAGGGGCTCGCCTTCTCCGACGGCTCCCCACTCGACGCCGAGGACGTCGTCGCGACCTTCCGGGGCGTGGTCGATCCCGCGCTCGGGAGCCGCTTCGCCGGCACCTATGGACGCATCGAGCGCGTCGAGGCCGTCGATCCGCGCACCGTCCGCTTCGTGCTCCGCGAGCCGCACGCCACCTTCCTCACCGATCTCGAGCTGCCCATCGTGCGCCGCGTCGACGCCACGCGGCCGATGCGCGAGACGCCCGAGTCGCTCGTCGGCGCGGGGCCCTATCGCCTGGTCTCGCGCGAAGAGGGGCGGATTTCCCTCGAGGCCAACCCGCACTGGTATGGCGGCGAGCCTCGGCACGCGCGCGTCGAGGTGGTGGTGGTCCGCGACGACAACACGCGCGCGCTCCGTCTCCTCGGGGGCCGCGGCGACATCGCGCCGAAGTCCATCCCGAGCCTGCTCGTGCCCATGTTCGTCGAGCGGCCCGAGTTCGAGATCCGGTACGTGGGCGGGCCCGGCACCACCTACCTCGGCTTGAACCACGAGGTGCCGGCGCTCCGCGATCCGCGCGTGCGGGAGGCGCTCGCGCACGCGATCGATCGCGATCTCCTCGTGCGCGCCAAGCTCTCGGGCCGCGGCAGCGTGGCGACCAGCTTCATCCCCAAGGGCCATTGGGCCTCGCTCGACGGCGAGCTCGAGCCGCACCCCTACGATCCGGCCCGGGCCAAGGCGCTGCTCGCCGAGGCGGGCTATGGCGAGGGACGGGCGCGTCTCCGGCTGGTGCTCCGCGTGGCCTCGGATCGGGCGCGCATCAGCCTCGCGCGCGCCATCGCGGCCATGCTGGGCGAGATCGGCGTCGCGGTCGACGTGCGCCCGAGCGAGAACGCGCACCTCCGCGCCGATCTCGACGCCGGCCGCTTCGAGCTCACGCTCATGGAGGTCCCGGAGGTCATCGAGCCGCACTTCTTGAGCTGGTTCTTCGCGTCGGATCGCATCCCGTCGGCCACCACGGCCGGGGCCAACCGTTTCCGCTTCCGGAACGAGGCGCTCGACGCCGCCTTCGATCGCGGCGTGAGGAGCTTCGATCTCGAGGCGCGGCGAGAGGCCTACGCCGAGGTCCAGCGCATCCTCCACCGCGAGCTCCCCGTGATCCCGCTCTTCCACGAGGACGTGGTAGTCGTCGCCCGTAAGGGGGTCGGCTTCGAAGCGCCCCGTGATGGACGCCTGGGTCCTCTTGCGAGGGCCCTCCCGACCGAAGCGCGGTAATCGGACCGATTTCGTGTTAGATCGGGAGACCCGACGGGGCGACATCCGGTCGCCCCTCCAATTCTTTTCTCGAGGGAGAACAAGATGGCCTTTGAACTACCGGAGCTGCCGTGGGCGAAGAACGCCCTCGCCCCGCACATCAGCGAAGAGACGATCGACTACCACTACGGCAAGCATCACGCGGCCTACGTGAAGAACCTCAACGGCTTCGTCGAGAGTGATTCCTCGCTCCAGGGCAAGAGCCTCGAGGAGATCGTCAAGTCGTCGTCGGGCGGCGTCTTCAACAACGCGGCGCAGGTCTGGAACCACACCTTCTACTGGCACAGCATGAAGCCGGGCGGGGGCGGGAAGCCGACCGGGGCCATCGCGGACGCCATCCAGGAGAGCTTCGGCGGCTACGACGAGTTCCGCAAGCAGTTCGCGCAGGCCGCCGCGACGCAGTTCGGCTCGGGCTGGGCGTGGCTCGTCCTCGATGGCAAGAAGCTCGAGATCGTGAAGACCTCGAACGCCGAGACGCCGCTGACCACCAGCAAGAAGCCCCTCCTCACGATCGACGTGTGGGAGCACGCTTATTACATCGACTTCCGCAACGCGCGCCCCACGTACATCGATACGTTCCTCGATCACCTGGTGAACTGGGACTTCGCCAACCAGAACCTCTGACGAGGACGCGCGCTCTCGCGCCAAACGGGCGGCGGGCGTCTCGGCCCGTCGCCCTTTTTCGTTTCGAGTCTCGAACATGATCCTCCGTGACCCCGTCCATGGCCTCGTCTCGTTCGAAGGACGTCGCGAGCGCCTCGTCGAAGCGCTGCTCTCCACCCGCGAGGTGCAGAGACTCCGGCGCGTTCGTCAGCTCGGTTTGGCGAGCCTGGTCTTCCCGGGGGCGGAGCACAGCCGCTTCGCGCACGCCGTCGGCGCGGCCTACGTGATGTCGCGCCTCCTCTCGCGCATCGCCGAGACGCCCGAGGGGCGCGACCTCCTCGACGAGGAGAGCGGCGACGACGCCATCGCGGCCGCGCTCCTCCACGACGTCGGCCACGGGCCGTTCTCGCACCTCTTCGAGGACGTGCTGCCGCGCGCGCGCTCCCACGAGGACTGGACGATCGACGCGATCCGCGACGAGGGCACGGAGGTCCATCGCGCGCTCGAGGCCTTCCGACCGGGCATGAGCGAGGACGTGGCCGCCTTGCTCGAAGGGCGCCACCGCCACGCCTTCCTCGCCCGGGCCGTGAGCGGCACGCTCGACGTCGACCGCATGGACTATCTCGTGCGCGACAGCCACATGACGGGCGTAAGCTACGGGCTCTACGACCTCGACTGGCTCCTGCGCGGGCTCACGCTCGTGCCCATCGAGGGCGAGCTCCAGCTCTGCGTCGAGGGGCGGAAGGGCGTGCCGCCGGTCGAGTCGTTCTTCCTCGGGCGGCACCACATGTATCAACAAGTATACCACCACAAGGCGGTGCGCGCGGGCGAGGCGGTGGTGCGCGGTCTCTTCGCCCGGCTCACCGAGCTCGTCCGGGAAGGGAAGGGGCCGGGCGTGCTCCCTGCCGCGATCCGCACCGCCATCGTGGGCGGCGAAGTCTCGCTCGGGGCGTACTTCGAGCTCGACGACTCGGTGCTCCTCGCGGCCATGGGCGCATGGGAGCGCGAGGACGATCCCATCCTCTCGGCGTTCTCACGCGCGATACGCGAGCGGCGCCTCCCGAAGACCGTCCCGCTCCCCGTCGACCGGCCGGAGCTCTGGGTCGAGGTGCACGAGCGAGCGAGGGAGGCCGCCACCCAGCGCGGCTTCCGCGCCGACCTCGAGGTGCGGCTCGACGTGGCGGTCGACATGCCCTTCCGAGAGACCGACGATCCGCACGAGGGGATGTGGGTCTCCCTGCGCCATCACGCACCTCAGCGCCTCGGCGACGTCTCCTTCGTGCTCCGCGAGCTGCGGAACAAGCGCGTGGAGCGTCCGCGTCTCATCTTCCCTGCCGCGCTTCGCGACGATCTCGTCCGAATCCTTGGGGAATCCGGCGCCGAAACGGAGTGACCTCGGTTTGAAGCCAGCGGTGGGGCTGCTAGCCTCGGGCGCTGGGGGCGAAAACCGCCAGACGATTCTCGCATGGCCAAGATCTTAGTCGTCGACGACCAGCGCAACATGCGCACCACCTTGTCCCTGATTCTCTCCGGCGCCGGCCACGACGTCGACGAAGCCGAGAGCGGGGAGATTGCCTGCGAAATGATCGAGCGCGAGCAATACGACCTCGTGCTCACCGACCTCAAGATGAACGGGGTGGACGGCATGGGCGTGCTCCGGCACGCGCGCCGGACCTCGCCGCTCACCGAGGTCATCGTGATGACCGCCTACGGCACCATCGAGACGGCGGTCGAAGCGATGCGCATCGGCGCGCACGACTTCGTGCAGAAGCCCTTCACCGAAGAAGAGCTCTTCGTGAAGGTGGAGAAGGCGGTCGAGAAGCAGTCGCTCTCGGCGCAGGTCTCCGCGATGGCCGCGGAGTTCCGCGAGCGATACCACTTCGACAACATCATCGGTCAGTCGGCGCCCATCCGCGACATGCTGGGGCGCATCGTCCGCATCGCGCCCACCGACGCGACGGTCCTCATCACGGGTGAGAGCGGCACGGGCAAGGAGCTCGTCGCGCGTGCCATCCACGCCAACTCGCGGCGGAGCGACCGGCCGTTCATCACGGTGAACTGCGCGGCGCTCACCGAGACCCTCCTCGAGAGCGAGCTCTTCGGTCACGCGCGCGGCGCCTTCACGGGCGCGGTCCAGGCGCGCAAGGGCCTCTTCGAGGAGGCCAACGGCGGCACCTTCTTCTTCGACGAGATCGCGGAGACGCCGGTGAGCTTCCAGGCCAAGCTCCTCCGCGCCATCCAAGAAGGCGAGATCCGCCGGCTCGGCGAGAACAAGACCTTCCACGTCGACGTGCGCATCATCGCGGCCACCAACCGCGACCTCAAGGCCGAGATCGCCGCGAAGAATTTCCGCGAAGACCTCTACTACCGCCTGAACGTCGCGCGCTTCGTGCTCCCGCCGCTCCGCGACCGCCGCGAGGACATCCCGCTCCTCGTGCAGCACTTCCTCGAGAAGTACGGCGCGCGCATGGGCCGCAAGGTGCGCCTCGGCGAAGGCGTGATGGACTTCCTCCAGCGCTACGAGTACCCGGGCAACATCCGCGAGCTCGAGAACCTCGTGGAGCAGGGCGTGGCGCTCGCGATGGACGGCGTGATCCGCATCGAGGACATCATGCCGCACGAGCTGAAGACCCCGTCCGAGCGTCCGGGGGCCTCGCGCTCGCTCCAGGCGGCGGTCGACCGCGCCGAGCGCGCGGCCATCGAAGAGACCCTCAGCCAATGCGACGGCAACAAGGAGAAGGCGGCCGACATCCTGGGCCTCAGCTCCACCACGCTCTGGCGCAAGATGAAACGCCTGGGGATCGTCTGGCCCTGAGTTATCCTCCGCGCGATGTCTGAACGTATCCGGTTGGGCGAGCTCTTGGTGCGTGCCGGCCTCCTCACGGAGGCGCAGCTCGAAGCGGTCCTCGCGGCGCAGCGCGCGAGCGGGCGGAAGTTCGGCCAAGAGGTGGTCGCGCAGGGCTTCGTCGACGAGACGCAGGTTACGCAGATGCTCTCGAACCAGCTCAGCGTGCCTTGGGTCTCGCTCTACAAGGTCCCGTTCACGCGTGAGCTCTTGAGCCTCGTCCCGGCCGAGATCGCCGACCGGCACAACCTGATCCCGGTCTACGTCCGCAAGGTCCGGCGCCAGGGCGATACGCTCTTCGTCGCGCTCGACGATCCGCAGGACGACGAGGCGCTCTCGCTGGTCTCGCGGGTGACGGGCCTCCCGGTCAAGCCCATGGTCTCCCCGCCGAGCGAGATCCGGAACGCCATCCGCGTCTACTACTTCGGCCTCCCGCCCGTGACGCAGCCGACCTCGAGCGGCGAGCTCGCGGCCATCACGGCGGATCGCCTCTCGTCGCCCGAGATCCCGGCCTCGTCGGCGTCTGCCGCGGCCGAGCCCGAGCGCACGTCCCAGCCCGAGCCCGCGGCGCCCCCGGCCGAGGAGGAGGCGTCGGAGCCCGTCCCGGCGAGCCAGCTCGAGCGCCCCTCGGCGCCGCCCGAATCGGTCCGGCCCGGGAAGCCCCGCGGCGGCCCGCGCTTCGTCACCATGACGCTCCTCGACGGCACGACCGTGCGCCTCCCCGTGAGCTCGGGGAAGGGCAAGGGCGGCGAGGCCAAGGCCGACGAGCGGCTCACGGCGCGCGACCTCGTGAAGGCGCTCGACGCGCGGGCCCACGGGGAGAACATCGCCGACGTGCTCGGCGAGGCGAGCTGGGAGTCGCTCTTCGCGACGCTGCTCTCGCTGCTGCTCCGCAAGGGCCTCCTCGCCGACTGGGAATTCGTCGAGGAGTGGGAGAAGCACAAGCCCAACGGGCGCTGAGCTCAGTCGTCGTCGCCAGGCGCGACGAGGCCCTCCTCGATCTGCTCGCCCACCTTGGCGCCGGCCTTCGCGCCCGCTTCGCGGAGCTCGCGGCCGAGCTCCTTGGCCTCGTCGGTGGAGGCGATGCGCACGACGTGCTGAAAGAGCGTGCGCTCGCCGATCGGCACGCCGAAGAAGACGTAGAGGAGGATGGTGAGGGTGACGAGCCGATAGGCGAGCTTGATGGTGCCGAAGATCATGCGCTCTCGCGTTTGATGCCGTAGTGGCGGATCTTCTTGTGGAGGTTCGTCCGTTCGACCCCGAGCTCCGAGGCCGCGCGGCTGATGTTCCAGCCGACCTCCTCGAGGACCTCGAGGATGTACTTCTTTTCGGCTTCTTCGCGAAATTCCTTGAGCGTCTTCCGCCCGCCGCTCGCGCTCGGGCCCGGAGTCCAGGGGGGCTCGGAGTCGCGCGGGACGGCGCCGCCGAGCCGGCCGACCTCGGGCAGGTCCTCCACGTCGAGCGGATCGCCGCCGAGGATGGCCATGCGCTCGACCACGTTCTTGAGCTCGCGCACGTTGCCCGGCCACGGTCGCTCGGTGAGGGCCCCGAGGAGCTCGGGCGTGAAGGTCTTCTCGCGCATTCCGTTCTCACGGCAGAAGGTGCGGAGGAAGGCCTGGGCGAGCTGCGGGATGTCGCTCTTGCGCTCGCGGAGCGAGGGGCTGCGGATGGGCACGACGTTGAGGCGGAAGTAGAGGTCCTCGCGGAAGCGCCCCTCGGCCACCTCGGTCTCGAGATCCTTGTTGGTCGCCGCGATGATGCGGACGTCGACGGAGATGGTGCTCTCGGATCCCACGCGCGTGATCTCGCCGCTCTGGAGGGCGCGCAGGACCTTGGCCTGCGCGCTCGGGCTCATGTCGCCGATCTCGTCGAGGAAGAGGGTGCCCTTGTCGGCGAGCTCGAACATGCCCCGCTTGCGCTGCGCCGCGCCGGTGAACGCGCCGCGCTCGTGGCCGAAGAGCTCGCTCTCGATGAGCTCCGCCGGGATGGCGGCGCAGTTGACCTTCACGAAGGGCTTTTCGGCGCGCGTGCTCAGACGGTGGATGGCGCGTGCGATGAGCTCCTTGCCCGTGCCGCTCTCGCCGGTGATGAGCACGCGGCCGGGCGTCGGCGCGATCTTCTCGATCTGTGCGTAGAGCGCGCGCATGGCCGGGCCGTCGCCGACCATCTCGTAGCGCTTCTCGGCGTCCTCGCGGAGGCGCCGCACCTCGCGCTCGAGCTGACGGGTGCGGAGCGCGTTGTGGACGCGGCTCATCATCAGGTCGCGATCGATGGGCTTCTCGAGGAAGTCGGTCGCGCCGCGGCGCACGGCCTCCATCGCGTCGCTCACGGAGGCGTGGCCGGAGATCATGAGCACCGGGGTGTGGCGCGTCTCGGGCATCTCGCGGATCGCGGCGAGCGCCTCGATCCCGTCCATGCCCGGGAGCTTCACGTCGAGGATGACGAGGTCGATCTCCCGCTGCTGGAGGAGCGTGAGAGCGGTCTCGGCGTCGGCGCAGTCCTCCACCTGGAGGCCGCCTCCTTCGAGGACCATGCGGAGCGCGCGGCGGATGTTCTTCTCGTCGTCGACGACGAGGACGGTGGCGGACATCGCTCTCTGCGCCTCAGCGGGTCTCGGGGAGCTTGGTGAGGAACTCGCCCTTGAGCGGGAGCGGCTCCCCGCCGACCGTCGCCGTCCAGTCGAAGTCACCGCGGAGCTCGCTC
This sequence comes from Myxococcales bacterium, assembly GCA_012744445.1. Taxonomy (GTDB): domain Bacteria; phylum Myxococcota_A; class Polyangia; order Polyangiales; family Houyiibacteriaceae; genus JAAYBZ01. The sequence goes on from JAAYBZ010000037.1 coordinate 11,369, forward strand.
GACGAGCGTTCGCGCACGCGCACGGCGCCGCTTCCGCCCGTGACGACCGTGCCGTCCTCGAGCGTCGCGCGGAGGGTGGCCGCGGGGCACCGCCCGTCGATCGCGTGCTCGCCGCCTTCTCCACGCAGCGTGATCTCGAGCGTGCGCACGTATGCGGAGGGATGGCGTCCCTCGAAGCGGAGCTCGGCGCCGCAAGCCCCGCCGCTCTTCTTGGCCTCGACCTTGCGGGCCGAGATGGGGAGGAAGGCTTCGCCGCGCACGCCGCCGGCCGAGTGGAGGGTGACGAACTGCACGCGGACGCCGGCGCGGCCGTCCTGGGCGTGGGCCGTGCCAAGCGTCACGCCGAACGCGAGAAGGAAGAGCATCATCCGAAGCTTGGGCATGGATGCAGGATGCCTCGCTTCTCGCGTCGCGGGAAGGCGCCCGCGAATTTGCGCCCGCGGAGTCTCCCGGAGATCATGGCTCGGTGGACGAAGTCCGTGACCACGACGGCACGTGCGCGCGGATCCTCGCGCGCTGGACGGCGAGCGCGGGCGCGCGCTCCGAGCTGCTCGCGAGGATCGTGGAAGAGACCAAGGACGACGCCCGACCGGCGATCGAGTCCGCGCTCTTCGTCGTGGAGATGGGGCGCGGGGCCGATCCGCTGAGCCTCGAGCTGCACGAGGCGGCGGCCATGTGGACGCTGCTCGGGCGGCACCTCGCCACGCACGCTACGACGGCCACCGCCGCGCTCGACTACGCCGACTCGATCCTTCGCGCGCTCGACGCGGAGGGCTTCTGGGTCGACGCGTCGGTGCGCGCGAGCTTGATCGCCGTGTTCACCGAGGGATACGTGCTCGCGCGCGAAGAGCAGGCGCGCGAGTCGGCCGAATCGGAGCAGCTCGCCGCGCTCGTCCCGCGAACGATCGGGGAGGGCATCGAGCTCCTCGTCCTCACCGGGCCGTACGACGCCGGGAGGCTCGCGGAGGCGCTCGAAGAGTGGGTGCGCGACGTCTTCCGGCGCGGCACCCGTGTGGTGGTGATCGACGTGCTCGGCGCGCGGAACCTCGCCGCGGTCGAGCGCGCCATCCGCGAAGCGTGCCTCGTGCTCGTCTCGCTCGGCGTGGAGATCATCGTCGCCGGGGAGGCGCGTGATCTGCCGCGGGAAGCGCACCTCGTCTCGAGCTTCGACGAGGCCCTCTCCGCCGCGCTCTCGGCGCGCGAGATCTCGAACCTCGCCTTCGCGCGCGTGAAGCGGCTCTTCCGACGCGCCTGAGGTGTCCGTCCGCGCGTTACTTGGTGACGCGGGCGCGGCAATCGGCGAGCTCGGCCTCGACGCCCGCGCGGCGCGCGTAGGCGGGGTAGGTCTCGAGGAGTCGCTCGTATTGCCGGATCGCCTCGGCGCAGTTGCCCCGGGCGCGCTCGGCGCGGGCGAGGTAGTCGAGGACCTGTGCACGCGAGCCCGTCTCGCTCGCGCGCGGCTGGCTCAGGATGGCGCGGGCGAGGGTGATCGTGGCGGTATGGTCGCCGGCGCGGAACGCACGCTCGAGCTCGCCCACGCGGGAGGTCGTCTCCGCAGGGGGCGGCGCCATCTCGGCCGACTCGGCCACCATGCCCGAAGGAGCCGCCGCGCCCGCGCTCGGTGCGAGCTCCAGCGCGCGAGCGTCGCGGCGCGCGGCCGAAGAGGTGGCGGTGCGTGGCGCCGCGGCCCCCTCGGCGTCCATGCGCCGCTCGACCATCGTGTCGGACGAGGCGGGCGCCGTGGAGAGCATCCGGTCCTTGGCAGGCGCGGCTCCGCTCGCGCCCACGTCGACCGAACGCTTGGCTTCCGCCGCCGCCTTGGGGGTGGCGGACTCCTTGCGGCTACGCGTCGGCGCGCGCTTCTCGGCGTCTTCGAGGTCGACGGGCGCTGCGGCGCCGACGGCGGTCTCGGGTTTCTCGACGGCGGGCGTCGCCGGCTCGAGCACCGGCTCGGCGTCCTCCGGTGGGTGCACGGCGTCGGAGATGCGCATCGGTGCGTCGTCGGCGTCGCGGTGCGCGGTGGGCACGAACCAGAGGCCGACCGCCACGACGAGGAGGGTGATGGTGGCCATCGCGGCCTGCGGGCCGTTCACCGCGTCCCGGAGGAACCGGGAGACGCGCGGCCAGAAGCCCGTGGTCTCTTCTTCGTCCCCTCGGGCGGGCTTCGCCTCGGCGGCCTTGCGTCGTGCGGCGGCCATGACGGCGGCGTCCATGCCGCGCGAGGGCTCGTCGACGGGGAGGTGCCTCGCGAGCGCGAGCGCATCCTTCAACGCGTCGAGCTCGGCCGCGAGCTCGGGGGATGCGTCGACACGAAGGCGCAGCTCGGCCTCGGCTTCTGGGCTCAGCTCTCCCAGGGCAAGCTCGAGTAGCTCGAGGTTTTCGTCCTTCGTGGTCATCTTCGTTCAGCGGAGCTCGGAAGCGTAATCTTGATACTCGGAGAGCGCCTCGCGCAGCCGGAGGAGCGCGTAGCGCATTCTGCTCTTCACGGTGTTTTCCGACGCACCAACGACGTCGGCGATCTCCCCGAAGGGCATGTTCTCGATCTGCCGAAGCAGGAAGACTTCGCGCTGATCGTCGGGCAAAGCCTCCACGGCGGCCAGAATTCGGGCGCGGAGGTCCTCGTCGACCAGGCTTTCATGGGCCCCGCGCGCGTCGCTCGGGAGCCGCTCGCCGAGGCTGGGACCGTCGCCGTTCGTGGGGGCGTCGAGCGAGGCGTGCCCTCGGTGGCGCATCCGCCGGCGGTGATCGATGCAGAGGTTGCGGGCGATCTTGTAGAGCCAGGTGGAGACCTTACTCTCGCCGCGGAACTGCTCGGCCCGCTGGATGGCCCGGAGGAAGACCTCCTGGGTCAGGTCTTCGGCCCGCGGGGCGTCGCCGGAGTGGCGCGCCACGAAGTTGAAGATCGGCCGACGGTATCGTTCGAGCAACACCCCGAACGCGTCCGCCTCCCCCGACGAGAAGAGGGCGAGCAGCTCTTCGTCCGGGCGCTCCGTGAGGGGCACCCGGCCCGGGCGGAGGTTCTTGCGCGCGAGCTTGCCGAACATGGGTCGAGGGCGGGGGCAGCATAGAGGTTCTCGACCCTGGACGAGAACTTCTATGCGGAACCGGAACCTCTGGCGCGCCCGGCGTTCCCGGGGATCGCGGGGTTTGCGCCCGACGGTCTGCGTTGACCCCAAATAAGGCCATTGATATACACGTGGGCTCGAGAAAGCCGCGTTCTCTTGGGTGCCAATCAGACGCAGCCTCGAAGGAAATTGCATGCACAAGACGGCGGCGTCGCTCGCGTTCCTTCTCTTCTACGGTGTCCTCGCGCTCACGTCGGCCAGTGCTCAAGAGCAAGGCGCCGAGGGCGGCGTCCGGGAGACGCGCACGGAGTCGATGGACGCCGGGAGCTACTCCGTCCGGCTCCGCGACCTCGAGCAGCGCGTGAACGAGCTCAAAGAGCAGATCTTCCGCTCCAAGGCGCGGCTCTCCCTCCTCGCCGAGACGGTGCTCGAGGGCGCCGTGGTGGGTTCCCAGGCGCTGATCGTCCACGAGGACCGCATGTCGTCCTCGTTCCGGCTCGTGAAGATGGTCGTGGCGCTCGACGGCGCACCCATCTTCTCCAAGGAGGACGAGGAGAACGGCATCGCCGACGGCGGCGAGATCCCCATCTTCGACGGCTCCATCGTGCCCGGTGAGCACACGCTCACCGTCAACCTCGAATACCGTGGCCACGGCTACGGCATGTTCAACTATCTCAAGGGCTACCGCTTCAAGGTCCGCTCCACGTACTCGTTCACCGCTCCCGAAGGGCGCGGCGTGACGGTGCGCATCCAGGGCTACGAGCAAGGAGGCCCGGCGACGCCCCTCGAAGAGCGGCCCGGCATCCGCTTCGTCGAGCGCGTCGAAGAGATCAAGAAGCCTCGAGGAGACGAGGCTCGGGAGTGATGCTCGTGGCCCGCGGTCGCGTCCTCGGCTGGATGACGTCCGCGCGCGCGTCCCGCGCTCTCCTCCGCGCGTGCGTCGCGTCCGCGCTGGCGCTCGGCGCGCCGTCGGCCGCGGGGGCCCAGTCGCTCGACCGCATCGGCCGAGACGTGCCGGTCGTCGAGCAAGACGTCGACAAGCTCGTCCAGACGCCCGTGCCGACCGTCGCGCTCCGCAGCCCCACCTTCGTGGAGGAGCGCATCGCCGACGCCGAGCTCCAGATGGCCCTCGGGGATCCGCTCGGCGCGAGCATCCTCCTCACCGACGTGGTCGATCACTTCCCGGAGCACCGCGCCTATCCCGACGCGCTCTACCTCCTCGGCGAGTCGCTCTTCCGCGCGGGTGACGTCTTCGGCGCGCGCCGCCGCTTCACGGAGATCGTCGACCGCGCGGAAGACGAAGCGCGGTTCCGCGCCCGCCGCGAGCCCGCCGTGGTGCGACTCATCGAGATCGCGATCCGTACCCGCGACTTCCGCTTCATCGAAGCGCAGATCCAGAGCCTCGATCGCGGCGCGCGCACCACCGACGGGGTGGGCGGAGCCACGGCGTATTATCGCGGGCGCTACCTCTTCGGCCGCGCCGTCCCTCCCGAAGGTGGCGAAGGCATCGTCGTCGTCGACCCGTCCGCGCTCGACGAAGCCCGCGTGGCCTTCTCGACCGTGCCGCAGGAGAGCGCCTTCTACCCGAAGGCCAAGTACCACCTCGGCACGATCCACGCGCTCCGGCGCGAGCTCGATCCCGCGCTCGCCGAGTTCCTGGCGGCGGCGGCCGTCCCGCCCAAGGACGACGAGGGCCGGCAGGTCGCCGAGCTCTCGCAGCTCGCGGCGGCGCGCGTGCTCTACGAGCTCGGCCGCTACGAAGAAGCCGTCGACGCCTACCAGGCGATCCCGCGCGGCTCGCCGCATTTCTCGCGGGCGCTCTTCGAGATCGCGTGGGTCTTCATCGCGCTCGGTGACTCGCTCCAGGCGGAGCGCGCCCTCGAGGTGCTCGCGGTGGCCGATCCGGAGAGCCCCTTGCTCGCCGACGGCAAGGTCTTGCGCGGCAACCTCCTCCTCCGCAACGGTCGTTACGAGGAGGCCGACGAGGTCTTCCGTGAGGCGCGCGAGCGATTCGGCCCCATCGTGCGCGAGCTCGACGCCACCTACGCTTCGCTCGGCGACCCCAAGGCGCACTTCCAGCGGCTCGTGCGCGAGAACGTCCAGGACTTCGACGTCGACGTCTTCCTCCCCGGTCACGTGAAGCGCTGGGTCGAGACCGACGCCGACTTCGAGCGCGCGCTCCGGGTGCTGCGTGACCTCGCGGAGGCCAAGCGCCTCCTCGCCGAAGCGGAGCACATGACGGCGCGGCTCCAGAGCGCGCTCGAGAACGCACGCCCCGTGGCGCTCTTCCACGACCTCCGCGTCCAGGCCGAGAAGGTGAGCCTCTTCCGCGGCAAGCTCGTGGCGATGCTCGAGGTGCTCGTCGAACGCGAGGCGCGCGCCACCCCCAAGCCCACGGGCGAGCACGCCGAGCTCCGGCGACGACGGCGCGAGGTGGAGAGCCTCGTCGGCGCCGCCCCGACCGGCGAGACCACGGCGACCCGCCAACGGGACGAGGCCCTCGAAGATCTCCGCGCGCTCCGCCGTCAGCTCCGTGACCTCGAAGTCGTCATCGCGGGCAACGAGGCGCGCATCACGGCGACCGATCGCTTCCTCGCGAGCGGCGAGCTGCCCGAATCCACCATGGAGAGCGTCCGCACCGAGCTCGAGATGCACCGGAAGGCCACGCGAGCGCACCGTCGCGCCATCGCGGAGCTCCAGCAGGCGATGGAGGTGCTCAAGCTCCAGATCGGCATCGGCGACGACTCGGCGGCGCGGGCCGACGCGCTCCAGCGGGAGTACGTCTCGCTCGTCGAGCGCGAGATCCGCGCCGGCGGCGGGGCGCGGGATCCCGAGGTCGCGCGGCTCCTCCCGCGCATCCTCCGCCTGACGGCGCTCCTCGCCGAGCGGGAGTCACGCCTCGAAGAGGCCGCGCTCGCGCGCGTTTCGCAGGTCCGTGGGGTGCTCGACGAAGAGGTCGAGCGGCTCGCCTCGCTCACCACGGCGCTCGAGGCGCTCGCCGTCGAGGCCGAGGACGTGGTGGGGACCGTCGCGCTCCAGACCTTCCTCGCCGTGCGCGCACGCTTCCAGGATCTCGTCATCCGCACCGACGTCGGACAGATCGACATCGCCTGGGCGATCCGCGAGGATCACCGTTCCAAGGTCGAGCGCCTCACGCGGGATCGCGCGCGAGAGATCCAAGCGCTCGACGCCGAGTTCCGCGAGATCATGACCGACGGAGACGAGGGGAGGGGGGCGCGATGAGGCGCTGGCTCCTCCTCCTCGTCCTCTCCGCGCTCGCGCGCCCGCTCGTCGCGGGCGCCGAGCCCGAGGCCGATCCCTGGGCGCGCGCCTCCGAGCTCGAGGTGCCGAGCTTCCTCGCCGTCGCCAAGCGCCCCGAGGAGCAGGATCGTCCGCCGGCGGATCCCGCGCTCGTCGAGGCGCTCCGCACGCTCGAGGCCGAGGTGGAGCGCTACGAGGCGGCGGGCCAGGGCTACCGCGACATCGTGACCTCGATCGTGCGGCGCGACTACCTCCGGCAGCGGCGGAACAAGAGCATCTGGTACGACGAGCGCATCCGCGCCGAAGACGACGCCCTCGACGAGGCGCGCGAGTCGGCCATCCGCAAGTTCGAGCGCTTCATCCAGCGCTATCCGTACTCGCCCGAGTACACGCCGGACGCGATGTTCCGCCTGGGCGAGCTCTACTTCGAGCGGAGCGCGCGCGCGTATCACCGCTCCTTCGAGTCGACGCACCTCGCGAGCGAGAGCGAGGACGACGACGTCGAGGGCAGCCTCTTCGGGCTCCCGGACTTCCGGGCCACGGTCTCGCTCTACCGCACGCTCCTCGAGCGCTTCCCCGACTACGAGCGCCTCGACGGCGTCTACTACCTCATCGGCTACTGCCTCAACGAGATGGGGCGGACGAGCGAGGCCATCGAGGCATGGCTCGCCCTGGTCTGCGCCAACCAGCACACCTATCCCGATCCGCAGCGTCTCGCCGCGGTCGCCTCCAGCAGCGAGGAAGCGCCCGATCTCGGCGCGCGCATCCAGGCCGCGACCGCGCGCCCGCCCGGCAAGGACCACTACGACAGCTGTACGCCCGTGCACCCCGAGGCGCGCTTCGTCACCGAGACCTGGTTCCGCATCGGCGAGCACCACTTCGACGACTACGGCAACCCCCACGCGCTGCACCTCGCGATCTCGGCCTACACGCAGATCCTCTCGCGCCCCGACGACCGCAACTACAACCTCGCGCTCTACAAGATCGCGTGGACCTACTTCCGCGCGGGGCTCTACCCCGAGGCGGTCGCGCACTTCGGCAAGCTCGTCGACTGGTCCGACGAGCAGAAGCGGAGGTTCGGCCACGCGGGCTCGGAGCTCCGCCCGGAGGCCATCCGCTACCTCGGCTTCGCCTTCGCCTACGACGACTGGAACGAGAACAACGTCCCCGACGAGATGGAGGGGCTCCCGCGCGGCATCGATCGCGTCCAGGATCCAAAGCTCCTCCCGCAGGATCGTCCGTGGACGGCCGAGGCGTACTTCACGCTCGGCGACGTCTACTTCGACGAGGCCAAGTACCCGCGCGCCATCGAGGTCTGGCGCCTCGCGCTCTCGAAGTGGCCCCACCACCTCCTCGCGCCGCACTACCTCGACCGGGTCGCCCAGGCGCACCGCGAGCACAACCAGTTCGACGAGGAGATGGGCGTGCTCGCGGAGCTCTCCAAGTACACCGAAGGCTCGACGTGGTGGAACGAGAACCTCGATCACCCGGTGGAGCTCCGCGAGGCCGAGAAGCTCGCCGAGCAAGCGCTCATCCGCACGGCGCTCCACCAGCACGTGATCGCGCAGCAGCTCCGCGCCGAGTGCGTCAACGAGCGCGACGTCCGCAAATGCATCGAAGCACGCGCGGCCTACGACCGCGCGGCCGACGGCTATCGGAACTACCTCGTCCGCTATCCGAACCACGTGGAGGCGTACGACCTCCACATGAGCCTCGCCGACGCGCTCTTCTGGTCGGAGCAATACGAGGAGGCCGCGGCCGAGTACGCCGCCGTGCGTGACTCCAACCTCGACGACCGGCACCTGAGCGAAGCCGCGCGCATGGTCGTCGAGTCGCTCAAGCGCGTGCTCGCGCGCGCCGAGGAAGAGGGCAAGGTCGTCGTGCGCGACGCGCCGCCCGAGGTCGAGGGCGATCCGCCGCGCGTCACGCCCATCGAGATGCCCTTGCTCGTCCAGCGCATCGCGCTCGCGCAGGAGACCTACGTCGCGCGCGTGAAGGAGTCGCAGGACACGGAGCAGCTCCGCGGCGTCTATGACTACAACAACGCCATCCTCCTCTATGCCTACGGCTATTGGGAGCACAGCCGCCGTCGGCTCGCGCGCATCTTCGAGGAGCGCTGCGAAGGGCCGCACGCCGACGAGACGGGCCGCATCGCGTGGGAGAACCTCGCCCACATCGCGCTTCAGCTCGGCGACACCAACGAGCTCGAGCGGCTCGCGTCGAGGCTCGAGGAGCGCCGGTGCAGCTTCGGCCAGGGTCAGGCCGCCGAGGTCGACTGCACCAAGCCCGAGAACGCCGAGGAGCCCATCTGTCGCGCGAGCGGCATCCGCACGGCCATCGAGTACCGCCGCGCGATGGAGATCTACGCGCAGGCGGAGAAGGAGACGGGGGAGACGCGCACCAAGCTCTTCGAGCGCGCCGCCACGCTCCTCGTCGCGGCCGTCAACAAGACGCCGGACAACCCCCAGGCGCCCATCGCGCTCGAGCTCGCCGCGAGCGCGCTCGAGAAGACGCAGCGCTTCGACTCGGCCGCGCGGCTCTACCAGCGCATCCTCGACGAGGTCGGCCCGCGCGTGGGCGAGACGCCCGAGGAGCAGGAGCGGCTCGACGCCATCGTCAGCAACGCGTACTTCCAGCTCGCGGCCAATGCGAACCGGTTCTTCGACTTCGACAAGGCGGTCGCCAACTACCGCATCCTCGCCGACTCGCCGCGCTTCGCCCGCTCGACCGACCCGAACATGAAGGCGCGCCGCGTCGACGCGCTCGTGAACGCCGCGATCATCTACGAGCGGCTCGGGCGCTACGCCGAGGCGAAGCGATACTTCGAGCGCGTCTACCAGACCGTCGACGATCCCGAGACCAAGCGCCTCGCGCTCTACCGCATCGCCGAAATCGACTACGCCCAGGCGCCCGCCACCGCGGGGCTCCGCGCCATGCGCGAGTTCATCGCGGCGTACAAGAACGATCCCGCGGCGGCCACGCTCGTGGTGCGGGCGTATTGGTTCGTCGCCGAGGCGGTCGGCAAGAACAGGCCCATGCAGCGCGAGCACCAGGCGGCGCTCGAGGACGTCGTGCGCGCCTTCGACGCCTCCGGGCTCCCGCCCGGATCGGTGGCCGCCGAGTACGCGGCCCAGGCGCGCTTCATGCTCGTCGATCGCATCCAGGAGCTCGAGAACTGGAAGATCGACGTGGGCAAGCCCAAGACGCTCGAGGCATACGTGCAGACCTTGATGCGTGAGATCGAGCGCGGCGCGCAGCGCGCCACGGCCATGAAGGACGGTTACGAGCCGGTCATCGCCTACAACCGCCCGGGCTGGGTCATCGCCGCCTACGTGCGCCAGGGCCGCGTCTACGAGCTGCTCACCAAGGCCGTCCTCGAGCTCCCCTTCGTGATGCCCGAGGATCTCAACCGCGAGATGCGCGGCTTCTCCGCAGCCGAGCGCGAGGAGGTGCGCTTCCAGATCGAGGATCGCATCCGCCAGGTGCTCGACGCGCAGGCGCGGCCCTTCGAGTGCCTCGCCGTGGTGCGCTTCGCGCTCGCCTCGCGGGTGGCCCGCGCGAGCAGCTTTGACGACGCGATGACGCAGCTCGCCATCGATCGCCTCCAGGCGTACGGCGAGGAGCGCATCGCGCAGTGCATCGAGGAGCACCGCCAGCGCGACACCACCTTCGAGCCATATCGTCCGGGCGAGTTCACGCGCGCGCCGCGCGGCCTCACGCTCCCGCTGCCGGAGGGCGTCTCGGCGCCTGCCATCGAGGAAACGCCATGAGCCGCCACCTCCTCCTCGCGCTCACGTTCTTCTTCGTCGCGTGCAACAAGGCCGACGAGGCCGCGCCGGAGGCGCCCGAGTCCACGAGCGGCGGCGAAGCGCCGGCCGAGGCGCCCTACGAGCCCGAGCGCCCCGCCGACGCCGCTTCGCGCGTGTCCGCGGATGAGGAGAGGGCGCGCGCCGAAGAGCCGAAGCCCACGCCTCCGCCGGTCGTCGCCGACGAGCCCGAGGAGGAGAGCCCGTGGGGCCAGACCAAGTCGGAGCAATGTCGGCCGCCCGAGCGTCCGGCGTTCTCTTCGGGGGCGGCCGGCGCCATCGCCGACGGCGTCCACGCCATGCGCGCAGGTCGCGACGAAGAGGCCAAGTCGCACTTCACGCGCGCCATCTCGCTCGACGCGCGCGCCTACGTCGCGCACCACAACCTCGGCGTGCTCGCCGATCGGGCGGGACGCGAGAGCGAGGCCCTCGAGCACTACCGGCGCGCGCGGCAGATCGCGCCCGACTACACGCCCTCGATCCGCGGCGCGAGCACCATCGAGTGGCGTCGCGGGAGCATCTACGACGCGCTCGCCCTCGTCGCGCCGCTCGCGCAGCAGTACAAGACCAACCTCGACCTCCAGGCGCTCCACGCCGAGGTCCTCGTGCGCGCCGGTCGTTACGACGAGGCCTGGGCCGTCGGGCGACGCGCCCTCGAGTGTGACGAGCGGCACGTGCCCACGCTCAAGGCGATCATCCGCGCGAGCCTCGCGCAGGGTCGCCACGATCTCGCCGAGTCGGTGCTCACGCAGGCGCTCGCGATCCGCGAGACCGATCCCGAGCTCCACTTCATGCAGGGGACGCTCCTCTCCAAGAAGCCGGGGAGGGTGCGCGAGGCCCTCGAGGAGCTGCGGCGCGCGGTGGCGCTCCGGCCGGATTACGCCGAGGCGCGGATGGCGCTCGGCACACTCGAGCTCTCCGCGGGCAATTACGCCGAGGCCGTCGCGCACTTCGAGGCCGTCGATCGCGTGGTCCCGAACTCCGTCGAGGCCAAGCTGAACCTGGCCGACGCCTACCGCGCGAGCCGGCGGTGGGCCGACGCGCAGCGCACCTTCGAGCGCGTCCTCCAGATGGACCCGAACCTCCCCGAGGCGTATTTCAACCTCGGGCTGATGTACCAGACGCCGGGCTTCGAGCTGCCGGGCTTCGACGAGCTCGCGGCGCTCCAACGCGCCAAGCAGTACTTCTCGAACTATCGCGGCCTCAAGGGGGCCAAGCTCGACCGGAACGATCCCTCGGGCGAGTACCTCACCACGATCAACCGGCGCATCCAGCGCATCGAGGAGGCGCGCCGCCGCGAGGCCGAGGAGGCGCGCCGGCGCGAGGAAGCCGAGCGCCGCGGTGGACAGGCGGCCCCGGAGGAGGAGGACGATGTCATCTTCTTCGACTAAGCTGTGGACGATGCTCCGCGTCTGCCTCTTCGCGTTCGCGCTCGTCGCCTTCGCCCCCGCGGCCGAGGCGCAAGATCGGCAGCCGAAGGTGATCGAGCTCGAGGACATCGTCATCGAGAGCGAGGTGCAGAAGCCCACGGCGTTCTACATCCTCAACCGATCCAACCTCGGCTACGAAGTGATGGACCTGCGCACGAGCTTCCTCGACGAGATCGTGCGCAGCGCGCAGCGAGAGCCCTTTTGATCGTGGTGCTCGCGCTCCTCGGAGCGCTCTTCGTCGCCGCCCTCGTCGTCTCGTTCCGCGCCACCTCCGTGATCACCGGGAGAGGGGGGCCTCGGAAGCCGCTCATGTCGGCGCTCGAACGCGCGCTCGTGACGGACCACTCGGCGGCCCTCACGCGCCTCGCCGAAGGCGAGAGCTACTTCTCGCAGGTGGTGTCCGCCGCGCTGGAAGCGCGCGGGGAGGGCGGACGGGCGGAGCTCGGCGCGCGGGCGGCCGCCATCGAGATCCGGCATCGCGTCACGATCCCGCTCGATCGGCTCCGCGTGATCGCCTCGCTCGGGTCGATGCTGGGGCTCCTCGGGGCGCTGCTCGCCTTCCTCGAGCCCGTACCCGAGTCCATGCCGATCGCGCTCCTCGAGGAGGGCGCCCTCCAATTCCACCGCATGACGCGCGCGGCGATCTCCATGGCGGCCGGGCTCGCGGTCCATGCCTATGCGAGGCAGGCGTACGCCGCCTTACGTGTCGACGTCGAGGCCGTGACGGAGACGCTCTCCGAGCTCTGCGACCTCTTCGCGTTCGACGCGCGATGATGCGGCGCAGCGACGTGTGTTCCTGGATCCAAGGGGGAACGCGGTGGTATCCTCCCGCCTCGTCCCATCGACGCGTGGAGAGGCCCGCTCCCAGGCCAAGGCCTTCGCGAGCACGCGGGTCTCACCGAGGAACGCATGGCAGAGACGCAGCTTAGAGGTTCCGAGAGCGCTCGCCCCGGCGCGATGACCATGGCCATGAAGGCCGTGGAGGCGCCGAGCGCCGAGCGCGTGCTGCGCGTCGGCGTCCTGCGCAACGGGACCATCGTCGAAGAGCGCGTGATCCGCGAGCGCGAGACCGTCACGGTCGGGAGCTCGGAGAAGAACCACTTCATCATCCCCAGGGTCGAGGGGATGCCCTCTCGCTTCCCGCTCTTCGAGATCGCGGGGAAGGACTACGTCCTCAACTTCGATCCGCGCATGACGGGCCGCGTGGCGCTCCCGGGCGGGGTACAGCGCCTCGACGATCTGCGCACCGCGGGCGGCGCGCGCGACGCCGGCGGGTATCACCAGATCAAGCTCACGGACCAGAGCCGGGGCAAGGTCGTCATCGGCGACACGACGATCCTCTTCCAGTTCGTCAATCCGCCGCCGCCTCCGCCCAAGCCGATGCTCCCCGCGTCGGTCCGCGGCGGCTTCGGCACGTCCATCGACTGGACGTTCACCAGCTTCATCGTCGCGAGCTTCCTCCTCTTCTTCGGCTCGGGGCTCATGCTCGAGTCGATCGACCCGGTGGTCGAGGTGGAGGAGGCGGTGCTCCCGCCGCAGTTCGCCCGCCTCCTCTTCGTGGAGCCGCAGGTGCCCGAAGAGCCCGAGGAGATCGAGTCGGAGGAGGGCGAGGAGACCACGGCCGTCGACGAGGCCCCCGTGAAGGCGCCCTCGAAGGTCGCCGACGCCTCGCCCAAGGGGCCGCCGTCTTCCTCCGCGGAGCGCGCCGAGGCCACCGCGCGCATCGTCGCGTCGGTCGGGGCGCGCGCCGAGAGCCTCATCATGGGTGTGCTCGGCGATGGCGGCGGCGCGCTCAGCGACGCGCTCGCCCACGGCGCGGTGACGGCCAACGCCCTCGACGTCCTCGCGAGCGCGGCGGGCGTACAGCACGCCGACGGCGCGAGCGCCGGGCAGATCCGCGCCGGCACGGGCGGCGGCGGCAGCGGCCAGACGGGCAGCCTCGGTCAGATCGCGGGCAGCGCGCAGGCGGGCAAGCAGATCACCACGCGTGGCCCGGTCGAGAAGCAGGTCACGGGCAAGGTCGGCGCGGCGCGCGGCACGGCCATCGGCGGCACGGGCGAGTTCGACGCCAACCTCGTCCTCACGATGGTCAAGAACCGCATGTCGGCCATCAAGTCCTGCTACGACCGTGCGCTCCGCACCAACCCCACGGCCGCCGGCCGCGTGAAGGTCGAGTTCACCATCCAGCCCAACGGCACGGTCTCGGGCGCCCGCGCGGTGGAGAACACCACGGGCAGCGACGAGGTCGCGAGCTGCGTCGTGTCCACCGTCGAGCGCTTCCGCTTCAACCCCGGCCCCCAGGGCGGAAGCGTCACGTTCAGCTACCCCTTCGTCTTCCAGCTCCAGGACTGAAGCCCTCCGGAGCGCTGCGTCAAAAGGGTCCTGCGTTGACACCTGAGCGCACGATCACCGATACTTTTGGCCTATTTTGGAGTTCACCATGCGCGAGGCCTTACGAATCTTGGGACGCCGTCCGCTCCTTTCGGGGTTCATCGCCGCGGCCATGGTGACCGCTTCGGCCGCAGGCTGGGCAGGCGCCCAAGAAGACGCCGCCATCGAGCGCCCGCTCACCGAGCGGGAGCAGGTCGAAGCCGCCGAGCGCGCGCTCGACGAGGGCAGGGCGGCGGCCGATCGCATCCAGTCGCTCGTCGAAGAGGCGCGGCGTGAGCGAGATCTCATCCGGCTCACGTGCCTCAGCGACAAGCAGACGCAGCTCACGGCGAGCCTCTCCACGCTCGAGCAGCGTGTGGAGAACCTCCGCGACGCGATCCGGAGCGGCGACGGCGGCCTCGCCGGGCACGAGCTCTCGGTCATCACCGTCATCCGGCAGAAGCAGGACATCCTCGCCCGCGAGGTCAACCAGTGCATCGGCCAGGACGTCTACGAGACGGGAGATACCTCGGTCGAGGTCACGTTCACCGGCGACATCCCCGGGAGCGACGCGACGGAGATCTTCGCCCCCGGCGGTTTCCAGGTCCCGATGGTGCCGCCCCCCACGAGCCCTCTCCGCTAGAGCCGCGCGCCCTCGTGCGCGACGCGTAGCCCCCTCGACCCCGCCTTCTCGTCTCCCCCCAACGAATCCGGCGCCTAGCTTGCCCCAACGTCCGAAGCCGAGGATTTCGCGACTCGTACTCGCCACGCTGCTCGTGATCCTTTCCGCAGCGTCGGCGCGCGTCGAAGCGCAGGCCTGGCTCGAAGACCGCGCGCGACGCGAGGGCCCCGGCATCCGGCTCGGCAATCTCGAGCTGCACCCCGGGCTCGGCGTGGAGGCGGGCTACGACTCCAACGTCTTCTTGAGCCCCTCGGGCGATCGATTCGAGAGCGGCATCCTGCGGATCACGCCACACCTCGATCTCTCGACCCTCGGCCCGGAGCGCCGCGCCACGCGCGAGGGCGACCACGAGGCGGCGCAGGAGCGCAAGCTCGCCTTTCGATTCGGCGCGGCGGCCCCGTTCTACCTCTACCTCGCCGACGAGCTCCGGGACCGCTCGAACGTCGGGGCCCAAGGGAGCTTCAACCTCACGATCCGCCCCGACGGCGACGTGAGCTTCGCCATCTACGACGACTATTCGCGGCGCATCCGGCCCTTCACCGAGCAGGGCGCGGGGAACTACTCGTACCACGGCAACGACGCCGGCGTAGCGCTCACGGTCGGCACGCGCGGCGGCGTCTTCACGACGCGGATCGGCTACGAGCTCGGCCTCAATCTCTTCGAGGACGCGGCCTTCTCCTATCTCAACAACTTCGAGAACCGCGGCACCTTCCGGATGCTCTGGAAGTTCTTCCCCAAGACCGCGCTCTTCTTCGAGTCGAAGGTCGTCCACCAGACGTATTTCGGGGCGTTCCACTCGGATCTCTATCGATACCTCGTCCGGACGGCGGACAACTCGCGCGTGACCACGAGCGTGGGCGCGAACGGCGCGCTCACGTCGAAGGTCGCGATCCTCGGGCAGGTGGGTTACGCCGCGGCCATCGTCCACGACGAGCTCCTCTCCGACGTCGAGACCCTCGTCGCCAAGCTCTACCTGACGCTCCGACCGCGCGAGACCTTGCGCGTGCGCATCGGCTACGACCGCGACGTCCATCCGGCGTTCTCGGGCGTCTATTACACGCTCGATCGCGGCCTCGGCGAGCTCGAGACCATGCTCGGCGGCCGGACGCTCCTCGGCGCGCGCGTCTGGGTCGGCAAGTTGAAGTCCGGCACGATCCTCAGCTGGGACGCGCGGATCGTCGGCGGCGAGCTCGTCGGCACGCCCATCGACCCCGAAGGGCGCACCTCGCGCAGTGACGTCATCGTCGACGGCTCGATCTTCGGCGAGTACCGCGTGCGCGATTGGATCGCGATCACCATGAGCGGCGGTCTCGTCCACGACGCCACCGGCTTCCGCTACAATCGGTACTTCCTCGGCGTCGTGCCCCCGGATCCCGCGAGCTTCTTCAAGTTCGAGGCCTGGCTCGGCGCCCGGGTCTTCTACTGATGCGGAACCCTCTTCGAACGCTCGCCTCGATCCTCGTCGTCGCGATCGCCGCCTGCGGCGCGCCTGCGCCGAGCGGCACCACCGCCGCGCCCGCCCTCGTGGTCGACGCGCGGCTCGGCGTGGGCGACTCGTTCAAGGTCCGCGTCTACGGCGAGGACGAGCTCAGCGGCGAGCACACCGTGGGCGAAGACGGAACGATCCTCTTCCCCTTCCTCGGCCGCGTGAAGGCCGGCGGCATGACCCCCGAGGAGCTCGCCGAGCACCTCGCGCGGGAGCTCGAGACGCGCGGCTACCTCAAGCGCCCGCAGGTCAACGTCATCGTCGAGGAGTACGTCTCCAAGCGGGTGAGTGTCTTCGGTTCGGTGTCCAAGCCCGGGAACTTCCCCCTCGTGAGCGGGCTCACGGTGGTCCAGGCCATCTCGCTCGCCGGCGGTCTCACGTCCATCGCCAACGCAAACGAAGTCGTCATCACGCGGCGCAGCGGAGACACGATGCGCCGCATCACCGTCTCCATCACCAAGATCACGCGCGGGCAAGCGAGCGACGTGCCGCTCGAAGCGGGCGACATCGTCTACGTCCCCGAGCGCGTCTTCTGAGCGCGTTCAGCGCCTCCGCCCGAGCAATTCCCGACGGTAGCGATCGAAGGTGCGCTTGCCCGCCTCGAGCCGCATGAGGGCCCCTTCGGCGATGTGCGGGACGAGCTCCGGCTGCGCGGTGACCACGGGGATGAGCGCCTCTTCCTTCCAGCCGCGCCAATGCGCGACGTCGATGGTGGCGTGGAGCTTGAAGTACTGGAGCGCGTCGCCTGTGAGGCCAACCCGCTCGAGCGCTTCCACGACCTTCACCGCGCGGGTCGGCGCCGTGAGCTCGACGGCGCCGAGCGCGCCGAAGGAGTGCCACGCGTAGCGGCGGTTGCTCGCGAGCCCGGCGAGGAGGTTCCCGAGCGCGAGCGCCTCCCAGACCACGTCGCGCGGATCCGGCGAGGCTACGCCCGCGGCCTCGGCGAGCCTCGCGAGCATCGGCCCGTGCATCCCCTGTTCGCGCCCGCGGCCCATCTCGTCCCAGTAGTTGCGCGCGAGCTCGAGCTTGGCCGGCGTCGGGAGCCGCACCTGCGTGAGCGCGACGAGATCGTCGAAGCCCGCCTCGCCCGCGACCTCCTGCCGCAAGAACCACGTCACCTCCTCGCGCGTCGCCTCCTCGGCGAGGTAGTCGAAGAGCGGATCGAACTGCCCTGGGCCGTGCTCGCGAAGCGCGTCGAACCAAGCCGCAAAGGCGTGGGCCTCACGCGGCGCCGTACGGGCGCGCGAGGCCACGCGCAGCCGTTCTTCCTCGAGGAAACGCCCCTCGAGGAGCGCACGCTCCGCGTTCAGAAGGAGACGCTCGCGCCAATCGTCGGTCGGTACACCGGGGGAGAGCCGCTCGCGATGGAGCGCGTTGAGCTCCAGGTGGAGCTGCTTCGGTGAGCGCCCCTTCGGTGCCCACGCCCCCCTCGTTTCCGTCGATACGCCCATGCTCTCGCCCCTCGTCCTCGCCGGCGGATGGTGCCGTCGACGTAGGGGTGATCATCGGGCCGCGCGGCGCGCCCATAATCCCACGGCGGCGATGCGCTCCACACCTTCGTAGCCGGGCTCGTCGAGCGTCTCGCCGAAGACGTCGGGATCGAGCTCCTCGTAGTGCACGTCGAAGCCTTCGAGATCCTTCCGGATGGCGTCGAAGAAGACGTCGCGTCCGTCCACGATGGGAGCCCCCGTGTAGAGGAGGAGCGTCCCTCCCTCGGCGAGACGCGCGGCCGCTTCGCGCACGAGCCGCACCGAAATTGCTTCGCCGAACCGTCCTCCGCCGTGGCGGTACGCGCGCGCCGTGGGATCGCGGAGATAGGGCGGGTTCGCGATCACCAGATCCGGGGCGCCATCGACCTCCGCGAGGAGGTCGCCGCCTCGGAGCTCGGCCGAGACGCCGGCGAGGCGCGCGTTGATCTCCGCGAACGCGAGGGCGCGAGGGTTTACGTCGGTGAGCACGAGCCGCTCGGCGGAGATCGCCTCGGCCGCGATGATCCCGCCCGCGCCCGTGCCCGCGCCCACGTCCACCACGTAGCGCGCGCGGGGCGCGTGCCGCGCGACGAAGGCGCAGAAGCGGTAGGTGTCGGGGCCGAAGAAGACGCTGTCGGCGCTCACCGTGGGGTAGGCCGAGTGCGTGAAGAGATGGCGCCCGAGCGTCGAGAAGCGGACCGTCGAGCGCAGGCGCCCGGATCCGTCGAGCTCACACGCGCGTGCCTCCACGAGCAGCTCGCGCATGCGCGAAGGGAGCAGGCTCGGCTCGAAGGGCAGGTTCCACCCGAAGACGTCGCGGAGGTCTTCGGCCACGAGCTTTCTCGCGACGACGCGCGCGTGCGTGCTCGGCGTCGGCGTGACGAAGGCATAGCCCTGCGCCTCGAGCATCCGGCCGAGCGAAAAGAGCGCGTCGCGCTCGCGTCGCATCGCGGCGGCCGCGTCGCGCGTCATCCGTGCGTCCCGATGCCCTCGTACTCGAAGCCCATCTCGCTCGGGTGGTAGGCGGTCCAGATGTTCCTCCCGTCGATGAGGAGCGGCCGCGCGAGGATCGACGCGAGCCGCTCGAAGTCGGGGTTCTGATAGGGGCGCCACTCGGTGACGAGCACGAGCGCGTCGGCGCCCTCGGCGGCCTTGTAGGGATCCTGCGCGTACTCGATGCGATCCCCGAAGACCTCGCGCGTCCGATCGAGCGCCTGTGGGTCGTGCGCCACCACGCGCGCGCCTTCGGCGAGGAGGTTCTCGATGAGCATGAGGGCCGGCGACTCGCGCACGTCGTCGGTGCTGGGCTTGAACGCCGTGCCCCAGATGGCCACGCGCTTGCCGCGCAGGTCGTCCTCGAACTTCGCGCGGAGCTTCCGCGTGAGCACGCCGCGCTGCCGTTCGTTCACGCGGTGCGTGGCCGCCGCGAGCTCGAGCTCCACGCCGTAGTCGTGCCCGGTGTGGACGAGCGCCTGCACGTCCTTGGGGAAGCACGAGCCCCCGTACCCCGGGCCGGCGTAGAGGAACTTGCTCCCGATGCGGCTGTCGCTCCCGACGCCCTTGCGCACCTGGTGGATGTCGGCGCCCACGCGCTCGCAGAGCGCCGCGATCTCGTTCATGAAGGAGATGCGCATCGCGAGCATCGTGTTCGCCACGTATTTCGTGAGCTCCGCGCTCTCGGGGGACATCCAGACGATGCGGCTCTGCTGGAGCGTCACGGGATGGTAGAGCCGCTCGATCACGCGACGCGGGAAGGCTTCTCCGTCGTGGATGCCCACCACGATCCGATCCGGGCGCATGAAGTCGGAGACCGCCGCGCCTTCCTTGAGGAACTCGGGGTTGGAGACGACGTGGATCTTCACGGCCGCGTCGCGCACGAGGCGCCGCACGCGCGCGTTGGTGCCCACGGGCACCGTGCTCTTCAAGACGAGCACGCACTCGCGCCTCGCGTGCTCGGCCACCGTGAGCGCCACCTCGTCGACCGCCGAGAGATCGGCGCCGCCGTCGCGCCGCGAAGGCGTGCCCACGGCGACGAAGACGGCGAGCGCGTCACCGATGGCCGAAGGCAGATCCGTGACGAAGCGCAGCCGCCCCGCGGCGAGGTTCCTCCGCACGATCTCCTCGAGGCCGGGCTCGAAGATGGGCGAGACGCCCCGGTTCGCCGCGGCGACCTTGGCCTCGTCGGCGTCGACGCAGACCACGTCGTGCCCCGTCTCCGCCAGGCAAGCGCCGGTGACGAGCCCTACGTAGCCGGCGCCGACCATGCAGATGTTCATGCCCCCTCATACGCGCGCGGGGGACGTTCCGTCCCCAGGAGGCGCCGCGAGGAGGGCGTGGTCAGATTGGGAGGATGGTGCGGGGCGTGAGGATGGCGTCTTGGAGGCGGCCCTCGGGGACCACGACGTCGGGCCAGACGATGCAGCGCCGGAGCACCGCCCCGCCCGGCACCACGGCGCGCGCGCCTACGTAGCTCTCTTCGATCACGGCGCCGGGCGCCACCTGGGCCTCGGGCGAGACGCGGGGCTCGCCCTCGTGCCCACGGCCGAAATGCGCGGCGAAATAGGCCGCGGGTGTCCCGAGATCGGCGAAGGGGGCGTCGTCGACGTGGGCGAGGACGCGCGCGCCCTCGGCGAGCCAGCGCACGTAGCCCTCGCGGATCACGCAGCCCACGCGCGGGAGCGCGCCGAGCGCCTCGGGCGAGAGGAGGTGCACGCCCGTGAAGGCGAAGCGCGTGAGCCCGCGGGCGGGCGGATCCGCGCTCAAGATGGCGCGCACGCGGCCTTCGACGTCGACGTCGATGGTCCCCGGCGCGCTCCCGTCGACGCGGCGGACGAGGAGGGTGGCGAAGGGGCGGTGGGCCTCGTGGAAGGCCACCGCTTGCGAGAGATCGGCCTCGTAGAGCACGTCGCCGTTGAAGACGAGCAGCGGCTCGGCGCTCCCGCCGAAGGCCTTGTGGATGCCGCCGCCGGTACCGAGCACCTCGTCCTCGATCGAGAACGCGAGGCGCATCTCCTCGGGCGCGTCCTCGCGGAGCACCCGCTCGAGGATCTCGGGGAGGGGGTGCGCGTTCACGACCGCCTCACGGATCCCTGCGCGCGCCATCGCGCGGAGCCCCTCGCCGCCGAGCGTGCGCAGGCGGAAGGGCATGGCGGGCTTGGGACGCTCGTGCGTGAGCGGCCGAAGCCGCGTGCCGAGCCCCGCCGCGAGGAGCATGCCCTTCATGACGCCGACGATAGCGGAGCGAGCGCGTGCGGGCGAATCAGCCGACGCCCATGACCTTGGCGAGCACGACGGTGATGTTGTCGGGGCCGCCGTTGTCGTTGGCCTTCTGGATGAGCTTCTGCGAGGCCGTCTTGAGGTCGGGGTAGGTCATGAGGATCTCGAGGATCTCCTCGTCCGACGCAGGCCCCGCGAGGCCGTCGCTGCAGATCACGTAGATGTCGCCCGGCTGCGGCTTGTCGAGGAGCGTGTCGACCTTGACCGTGTCCTTCATGCCGAGCGCCCGCACGATGATGTTCTTGTGCGGGAAATTCGCGATCTCCTCCGGCGTGAGCCGCTTCATCTTGATGTAGTCGTTGAGGAGCGAGTGGTCCTCGGTGAGCTGCTCGAGCTGGTTGTTCCGGAAGCGGTACACCCGCGAGTCGCCCACGTGCGCGAGGAGCACGCCTTCTTCGACGACGAGGATGCTGGCGAGCGTGGTGCCCATGCCGCGGAGTCGGGGATCCCGCTGCGCAGCCTCGTAGATGCGGAGGTTGGCGAGCTTGATGCTCGTGATGAGCCGGTTCTCCTCGTAGCCCCGGCTCTTGTCCATCTTGTAGGGCCAGGTGGCCTCCGGATCGTTGGCGGTCGCCGCGAAGAAGTCCCGGAGCGTCTCGATGGCCATGCGGCTCGCCACCTCGCCCGACGCGTGACCGCCCATGCCGTCGGCCACCACGTAGAGGTTGTGGTCGTCGATGACCATGAAGCTGTCCTCGTTCACCGAGCGCTTCTTGCCGACGTCCGTATCACCGATCGCGAGAACTCGAGCCCGAGATGCCATGGAAATCCTGATCCCTGATGCCCCCCCGAGGGAGCCAAGAGCTGGCGGCGAGCCTATCGCCCGGCCCTCCGTCGCGTCAATCAGCGAGACGCCGTGGGAGGAGATTTCCCGAGAAATTGCAGCGCGCGCTTGAGATCGGCCCAGACCACCTTCTTCTGCTCGGGCGAGCGGAGGAGGTAGGCCGGGTGAAAGGTGGCCAAGGTGGTGATGCCGCGGTACTCGCCGAACTCGCCTCGCCACCGCCCCGACTCGGGCACGAGGGCGAGCCGTTCGGCCGCCGAGCGCCCGAGGGCGATGATGAGCCTCGGGCGCACCGCGTCGATCTGGCCGTCGAGGAAGTCCCGGCACGCGCCCGCTTCGGCGGGGCTCGGCGCTCGGTTCCCGGGTGGACGGCACTTCACGACGTTGCAGATGTAGACCTCGTCGCGCGCGTACCCCATCGCGGCGATCATGCGGTCGAGGAGCTGGCCGGCCGGTCCCACGAAGGGCTCGCCCTGGAGGTCCTCCTGCTGCCCGGGGCCTTCGCCGACGAACATCAGCTCGGCGTCGATGCTTCCACGCGAGAAGACCGACTTCTGGCGCTCGCGGTGGAGATCGCAGGCCGTGCACGCGGCCGCCTCCGACGCGAGGAGGGCGAGCCGCGCCGCCTTGGACGGGGCTCCTTCCCGCTGTGCGCTCGCCGGCGCGGGGCGCTCGCGGACGGCGGTCGTGGCGGGCTCGCGCCGCGGGACCGCAGACTCGACGGGCGCGGGCGGCGTGACGGTGGGCTCGACGCGGACATCGGGGAGAGGCGGCGCCTCCACCGCGGGAAATCCGGCCCCGCCGACCTCCTCCTCCCACTCGACGAGCGCGCGCGCCGCACGGAGGAGCGCGTCGTATTCATCGCAGGGGTCGAGGCTCATGGGTGCCGAGTATCGCAGCGCGGGTCCGCGTTCAAGCGCCCCGAGATCGCGCGGGCTCGAGCCTTTCGTTCCCACGCGAGGACGTCTATCGTGGTGGGAAGGCCCAAGGCCTCATCGATGAACGAGCTCCGCGAGCGTCATAGCCCGGCCCTGCGCATCCTCGCGCGTGGCCTCCGGGGAGAGCCGGAGGCGCTCCGCGTCGAGCTCGGCCTCGCCCAGCGCGCGAGCGATCGCGACGTCGCCCGGATGACGGCGCGGCTCGCCTCGGCCGAGGTCCTCGCGGCGCTCGAGGCGCCCGCACACCACCTCACGGATCCGCGGCCGCCTCGTGTGGCGCGGAGCGCGCGCACGGGCGACACCTCGCTCCTCGGTCGGCTCGAGGTGGACGCCGAAGCCGAGCTCGAAGCGCTCGACGACCCGCGCACGCTCGCGCTCACGCTCCGCGCGGGCTCGACGCACCTCCGCCGCGCGACCATCGATCGGCTCGCGCGCCTCGCGTCGCAGGGGAGGGTCTCGTCCGAGACGGCCTTCCAGCTCGAGGGCGAGCTCGCGTCGCTCCGGGATGCCGCGCTCGAGCATCGTCTCCGAAAGGTGATCGCGGGCTTCCGCGGGACGTCCAGCCGCCGCATCGTCGAGGAAGAAGACGAGGTGTGCGCTCGGCTCGTCACGGAGCTATCGCGCGACGTCACGGCCTTCTGGCAAGGCGAGCGCGAGACGGAACCCGTCACCGAGCTCTCCGCCGAGCACCGCGCGCTCCTCCTGCTCCGGCTCCGCGACGCCCCCGACGCCGTCGCACGGCACGTGGGCGCCGTCGTCGAAGGCGGCGACGGCGTGGTGAGCCTCGAGGCCCGGCGCGGGCTCATCGAGTCGCTTCGTCACGCCGACGATCGCCGGCTCGTCCCGAGCCTCATCGCCGTCGTGGAGTCCGCGGCGCCCGAGCTCGCGCTTCCCGCCGCGCGCGTGCTCGGACGCATGGCCGATCCACGCGCCACCTCGGCGCTCCGATCCGCGTTCCACCGCACCATCGAGGAGTCGCACCGCGCCGTGGTGGCCGGCGCGCTCGGCTTCGCGGGCGATCCGCGCGGCGCGGAGGTCGTGCGGGCCATCTTCCGCACGAGCGCCGATGCCAAGGCGCGCGGCGCCGCGCTCGAGGCGCTCGAATCCCTCGGCAACCCCGACGACGCGCTCCGCGTCGCGGAGGCCTTCGCGACGTTCTCGCCGCGCGATCTCCCCATCGCCGTCTACGTCGTCGGCCGCATCGGCGACTCGCGCGCGCTCCCGCTCCTCGCCGAGCTCGAGCGAAGCGCGAAGGACCCCTCGGTCCGCGTCGAGATCGAAGAAGCGCGACGCACGATCCACGCGCGCCTCGAGCTCCGCGGCGAGCTCCCCGCGAGCGACGAGGTCGTCGACGTGGTGGTCGCCCCCGAGACCATCGCCAAGGGCCCCATCGTCCGGCAGTTCGTCGGTTTCCGGCACTACCTCATGGGCATGTTCTTCCTCGCGCTGGGGCTCCGCGAGCGCGCCATCGGGCGATTCCACGCGTCCGCCGAGGTGCTCGGTTGGTGGGCGATCCCGCTCATCTCCATCGGGGCCATCTACGCCAAACAAGGCGACTACGGCCAAGCGCTCGCGGCCTATCGCCGCGCCCTCGAGCGAGAGCCGGGGCGGGTGCAGGCCAACGCGATCACGATGCGGCTCCTCTCGCGCTGCTTCCTACGGCGCGCCGAGCAGCTCATCAAGGAAGGCCGCCGGGAGATCGCGCTCGGGCTCGTGAGCGAGGCGATGCGGCTCGATCTGCGCAAGGCGCCTTCGGTGATCCGCTTCGAGCTCGCGCGCCTCGAGCGCGCCCTGAAGCGAGGTGAGGCGTGACCGCGCCGCCGCGCATCCAGATCGTGCGCTTCCCCGACGAGCCCACGGGCGGTTCCCGCCCGCGCGTCCGGCGGCTCACGGCCGAGATCGAGATCGACGGTCGCGCCGAGCTCGTGGCGGTCCTCGAGGACGAGCGAGGCCTCCGCGCCGTCTCGAGCGATGGGGCTACCGATGGCCCGTACGTCGCCGCGGCCCTCGAGCTCTTCCGCGACGTCTTCGAGCAGCGGGGTGGCGAGCCCACCGCCGCGCACGTCACGGAGAAGCCCGCGCCGTCGCCGCGCGACGAGCTCCGCAACGCCGTCGACGAGCTCGTCACGGCCGCGGTGCGCGCCGGCATCGACAGCGCGCGCACCGCGCCGGCCTTCAAGCTCGCCTGCGATTCGCTCGTGCGGCTCACCGCGCGCATGCCCGCGCTCGGCCTCGAGCGATTCCTCGGCCGCCTCAAGAACGCGGTCGAATTCGGCGACGTGGAGGAGTGCGCGATGCTCCTCGGCGGGGCCACGCAGCTCGTCGCCGATCTCGCCGAAGAGACGCCCTCCGAGCGCGCGCTCGAGCGCATCTTCGGGTGGGCGGCGCTCCCGGGGTTCCCGGCGTGCGAGACACCGCTCTACGAGCACGACTTCGTCGAGCTCGGCCGCGAGTGGGTGGCCGGCGTCTCGCGCGCCGCGCTCGAGCGGCGATACCTCGTCGAGCTGGGCTCGGGGCGCATCTACCGCGAGATCGTGCGCGGCGGGCGCGGCGCATCGGTAGGGCCGTCGCCGCGCTTCTTGCGCGCCGGCCTCGCCATCGCGGGCGCCGGCGCGGTGCCGCCCACGCTCAAGCTCCTGCAATACGAGGTCTCGCCCGAGGTTCCCACGCACGCCATGGAGGCGCTCGCCGCGCACGCGCACGCCGACGTCGGCGCGCTCGTGGAGGTCTTCCGCGCCGCCCACGCCGAGGCCCCAGGGCAAGCGGAGCCATTCGTGCTCTTTTCACCCGCTAGGGTGATCTTCGAGGACGGCTCCGGATCGCTCGTCGACGGGGCAGGGCGCTACCTCCCGCTCGCGTCCTCCGAAGGTCTCGAGCTCGACGCGGCGCTCCGGCGCGAATGCGACGACCAGGTGCCGTGCGTCGTCGCGGGCCGCCTCTTCCTCTCCTCGGGCGGGCTCATCCTCCGGCCGTTCGCGGTGCTCCTGGGCGACGGCCCCGCCGCGCGCCTCACGCGGCTCCGATGAACCCTGACCGCTCGGTCTTGACCTCGGCCGGAAAGCCGACACAAATGAGGCTCCCATGAGCGAGAACATCCGCATCCTCGTCGCCAAGCCCGGCCTCGACGGCCACGACCGCGGGGCCAAGGTCGTCGCGCGTACGCTCCGCGACGCTGGCTTCGAGGTGATCTACACGGGCCTCCACCAGACGCCGGAGATGATCGCGGCGAGCGCCGTGCAGGAAGACGTCGACGCGGTGGGTCTCAGCGTGATGTCGGGCGCGCACAACACGCTCTTCCCGGCCGTGATGGACGCGCTCGCCGCGCGCGGCGCGAGCGACATCCTCGTCTTCGGCGGCGGCATCGTCCCCGAGGAAGACCGCGCGGCGCTCCGCGCGCGTGGCGTGGGCGAGATCTTCACGCCGGGCACGCCGCTCGAGGCCATCGTCGAGTGGGTCCGCGCCCACGTGAAGCCCAAGTCCATCTGAGCCCACGTCCAGAAGGGCTTCGTCGCGTGCACCGGCCGGGATAGGCTCGCCGCATGACCGTGCCTTACCTCTGCATCCTGGTCGCGCTCGTCCTCGTCTATCTCCCGCGCTTCCTCTTCGTCACGCCCGCGATGGTCCAGCTCGGCTACGACAACGCCGAGCCGCGCGAACAACAGAAGAAGCTCGACGGGATGGCGCGACGCGCGCTCGCCGCGCACCAGAACGGCTTCGAGACCTTCGCGCCCTTCGCGGCGGCGGTGATCATGGCCCAGCTCGCCGACGTCGATCCCTCGCGGATTACGTGCTGGTCGGTGGTCTTCGTCGCGTCGCGCGTGGTCTTCGTGGCCGCCTACGTCCTCGGCTTTCATCCCGTCCGGAGCCTCGCGTTCACCGCGGGCATGGGCGCGGTGGGCGTCCTGATGGTCTCGGCGCTCTGACGCGCGCCGCGAGCTCGGGAGAAAAGACGCTTCCCGCATACGGAACATGCGTTCATCACCGCCGGGGAAACACAAAAAGTGGGATCGGATTTCCTCGGAGTGGCTTTAGTATCGCCGTCATGTCGTCTGCCCGCCGTGAAGGCAAAGCGCTCGTCCGTGCCACAGGTTCCTTTGCTCGTGAATGTCTCTCGCAGAGTCGACGGGAATCGCTGATCACGGCGGCGGCATTCATCTCCGGCTTCGCGCTCGCGCTCGGCCCGACGCCGCTCTGGCTCAAGCTGCTCGTCGCGCCGGTGGTAGGGCTCGTCTGCGTTCGGACGTTCGTGCTCTTCCACGATCACCAGCACCAGGCGCTCCTCCACGATTCGCCCATCGCCAAAGCCATCTTCTGGCTCGTCGGCGTCTTCCTGCTCACCCCCCCGAGGGTCTGGTACGACACCCACGAGTACCATCACAAGCACACGGCGAAGCTCATCGGATCCCACGTCGGCTCGTATCCCACGCTCACCGTGGCCATCTGGGAGAAGCTCTCGCCGGCCGATCGCCGCAAGTACGCGCTCTCGCGCCACCCGCTCACGGTGCTCTTCGCCTACGTCACGGTCTTCCTCTGGGGCATGGTGATCCAGCCCATCGTGAACAATCCGCGGCGCTACGCGGGGGAGTCGATCGCCGCGCTCCTCCTCCACTTCGGCCTCATCGCGGCCATCTACTCCGGCCTCGGGCTCGAGACGCTCCTCGCCGGCTTCCTCCTCCCGCTCAACGTGGCCTTCGTCACCGGCGCATATCTCTTCTACGCGCAGCACAATTTCGAGGACGCCGTCTTCGCCGATCGCCGCGATTGGGAGTACACGCGCGCGGCGCTGCATTCCTCGAGCTTCCTCAAGATGGGGCCGGTGATGAACTGGTTCACCGCCAACATCGGCTACCACCACGTCCACCACCTCAACTCGCGCATCCCGTTCTATCGCCTCCCCGAAGCGATGGCCGAGATCCCCGAGCTCCAGAGCCCGCCCGTCACCACGCTGAACCCGCGCGACGTCGTGACCTGCTTCCGCCTCAAGCTCTGGGATCCCGAGCTCGGGCGCATGGTCGGATTCCCCCGGCCCACGCCCGGCCGCGAGCGCTCGCAGCAGGCCGTCAACGCCTCCTGAGCTTCAGGCCGCGTCCCACGGCCGGCCGAACACCGCCGTCGAGAGCATCTTCGCGATCCCCGTCGCGCGAAGCGCGAGCTGCTCGGCGACGCTCGGCTGGAAGATCTCGTGCATCGTCTCTCGGAAGAGCGCGAGCCACCGCCCGAAATGCGCCGGCGTGAGCTCTTCGATCGCGCGGTGCGCCACCGGCGGTTGCCCCTGATAGCCCGGCTCGCGGAGGAGCACCGCCGACCAGAAGCGCACCATCGTGTCGAGGTGCGGGCCCCACTCGCCGTGGATGCGACGGTGGAAGATCGGCCCCAGCTCGGGATCGAGATCCACCTTGCGATAGAAGGTCTCGACGAACTCGCGGATGGCCGTTCGATCGACCACCTGGAGCTTCGAGCTCTTCCCGCGGGGAGGGGTGAGCCAGCGCGTGCTCGACTCGGTCCCCAGCTCGCGGATCTGGTACGTGGGCGAGCCCCAGCGCGTGAACGCCGACTTCACGACCTCGTAGATCGCTTCCTCGTAGAGGAGGCGATCCCCGAGCTGATAGGAGCGAAATTCGATCATGGCACCTCCAGGGCTTCGGCTTTCTCGACGCCTCTCGAGGTTCCTGCGCCTCACGCGCCGAAAGGGACAGCGCGCGACTTGAGGTGAATCAACTCCGGGATCGGCGAGGCGCGCTCACGGGTCGAGGACCTCGACGCGGACGTCGACCACGCCGGCGCGGATCATGTCGAGCTTCTCGGCCGCGCGGCGGCTGAGATCGACGATGCGCCCGCGCCCGCCATAGGGCCCGCGATCGTTCACGCGCACGACGACGCTCGCGCCCGTGTCGAGGCGCGTGACGCGGATGCGCGTGCCGAATTTCAGCGTGAGGTGGGCGGCCGTGAGCTTCTTGGGATCGTAGGGCTCGCCGCTCGCCGTGCTCCTCCCGGCGAGGCGATCGGAGTAGTAGCTGGCCTTGCCCTCGAAGACCCGACCCGCGCGCGGCGCCTCGGAGGACGAGCTCTTCTTCGACGACGACGACGAAGAGCTGCTCTTCTTCGCGGCGGGCGCAGGGCCGGGATCGGCGGACGCACGCGCGGCGGGGCGGAGGCCGCAGCCGCTCACGAGCGGGAGGATCAGCAGAAGTGTGAGAGCGAGGACGCGCATCGTTCACCTCGAAGGGTCATTCGACCCTAACCGAGGATGCGCCGTGCGCCCAGCCCCGCGCGCTCAGCGGCGGTATCCGATGCCGAGGTAGGGCGTGACCCAGGTCTGGTTCTCGAGGAAGAAATCACCCGGGAAGCTCATGCCGACCTCGACGCCGAGATCGAGCATGAGCGACCACGAGGTGAGCGGGATCTGCGCGCCCGCACGTCCGTGGAAGCCGGGCGTGAAGCGGTAGACGTCGGTTCGGAAGCAGGTCCAGTAGTCGCAGTAGACGGCGGTCTCGCGAAAGTTCCAGAAGTTGAAGTCGAAGCCACCCTGGAGATACGGGATGACGCCGCTCGGCGTGGGCGCCTGCAGGTGGAGGAAGGGGCCGAAGGCGCCGCGGAGGAGGGGATCGCGCGTGCCACCGACGACGCCGCTCGCGGCCGTGTCGATCGGGATCCACTGATACGAGGCCTGCATGCCCACGCCCGCGTAGCGCGAGGTGAAGGCGAAGCGCGCGTGGAGGTTCGCGCCTGGCCGCACGACGTCACGATCGTCGGTGAGGAGGAAGGGCACGCCGACGCCGAAGGTCCCGAAGAACCAGCCGAGGCGCTCGCGTGCGTAGGGCGCGGTGTACGGAGCCTGTGCCGGCGCGGGAGGAGGGGAGGGCGCGATCGCCGTGGGCGGCGGAGACGCGTCGGGCGGCGCGCCGGCGCCCCACTGCGACTCCGCCGCGGCGGGGATGAACGAGAGCGCGAGCACGACGACGAGCCATCTCTTCATGGGTTCCTCTTCAACGCCGCCCGCCTCCAGGGGCCGGCCGGCCGCCTCCACCACCGCCGGGCGAGCCTCCGCGGAAGCTCGGCGGCGGGGCCGAACGACTCGGCGCGCGCGACGGTGCCCTATACCCCGGCGGCGGGGCCGAACGACTCGGCGCGCGCGACGG
>JAAYBZ010000038.1 GCA_012744445.1 Myxococcales bacterium
CCGTACGGGCCGCAAAGGCCGATCATCCGGGCGCCGTCCTCGTCGCGTATGCGCCTCGAGGCGGCGTGGACCGCGACATCGCGCGTGATCCGCGCGTGCGTCTCGTCACGACGCCGAAGTCCCCGCTAACGCTCCTTGCGCGCGCCGAGGCGGTATACGTCGTCGAGTCTCGTCTCGGGTTCGACGCCCTCCTCCTCGGCCGCCCCGTGCACTGCTTCGGTGCACCGTTCTACGCGGGCTGGGGCCTTTCGCGCGATCACGTCACCTTCACGCGGCGTACGCGGCGCCTCTCGCTCGATCAGCTCGTCCTCGGCGCGCTCGTCCTCTACCCGCGTTACCTCGATCCCGAGCGGCTCACGCCGTGCGAGGTCGAGCGCGTGGTCGACTTCCTCGCGCTCCAGCGCGCGCGCTACGAAGAGAACGCGAGGCGCATCTTCGTCTTCGGCGTCTCGCGGTGGAAGCAGGCCTTCCTGCAAGGCTTCCTCGAGTCCCCTGGCCGCTCGCCGATCTTCGTCGAGGACGCGGCCGGAGCACGCAAGCGAGGCTTTTCCGCGGGCGACGTCGCGCTCGTGTGGGGCGCGCACCCGCCGGCCGACGTCGAGGCGCTCGTCGCGTCGCGCGGCGGCGAGCTCCACCGCATGGAGGACGGATTCCTCCGTTCGGTTCGGCTCGGCGCCGAGCTCGCCGCGCCGGCCTCGCTCGTGATCGATCGTCGCGGGATCTACTTCGACCCCACGCGCGAGAGCGACCTCGAGCACCTCCTCGAGCACGCGGAGCTCACCCCCGAAGAGCTCGAGCGCGCCGCCGCGCTCCGCCGCGCGATCGTGGCGGCCAAGGTCAGCAAGTACAACGTCGGCGCGCGACGTACGCCCGAGATCCCCGCGTCGGCGCGGGGGCGCGTCGTGCTCGTGCCGGGGCAGGTCGAGGACGACGCCTCGATCGAGCTCGGCGGCGTCGACGTGAAGACCAACCTCGATCTCCTCCGCGAGGTGCGCCGCGCGCGCCCGGACTCCTTCGTGATCTACAAACCCCACCCCGACGTCTACGGAGGGCACCGCAAGGGGGCGGTGGATCACGAGCGCGCCGTCTCTTTCGCCGATCTCGTGGTGACGGATCTCGGCCTCCCCGAGTGCCTCGAGGTCGCCGACGAGGTGCACACCATCACCTCGCTGGTGGGATTCGAGGCCCTGCTCCGCGAGAAGCGCGTCTTCGCCTACGGGCTTCCCTTCTACGCAGGCTGGGGCCTCACGGTCGATCGACACCGCCTCCCGCGGCGCACGCGGCGGCGCACGCTCGATGAGCTCGTCGCCTGCACACTTCTCCGCTACCCTCGTTATCGCAGCGAGAAGACCGGCGCGTTCGCGAGCCCCGAGCACATCCTCGAGGAGCTCGAGCGCGCGCGGCTCGCGAGCCCCGACGCCGCCGTCGTGCGCTTCGGCGCCTTCTCTCGTGTCCTCCGAAAGCTCGCGAACCTCTTCGAGACCTTGCGTCATGCCCGTTGAGCGTCACCGCATCCTCCTCCTCCAAGGCCCCATGGGGCCCTTCTTCGCGCGGCTCGCGAAGGAGCTCGAAGCGCTCGGGCACGAGGTGACGCGCCTGGTCTTCAACGCCGGCGACCTGGTCTTCCATCGCGGCCGGGGTGTCTCGGCCTTCCGCGGCACGCTCGACGAGCTCCCCGCGGCCTTCCGGTCGATCGTGGAGGAGCGCGGCATCGACACGGTGCTCCTCTTCGGCGATGGACGGCCGATCCATCGCGTCGCCATCCCCGAGGCCGAGCGGCTCGGCCTCGACGTCTACGTCTTCGAGGAGGGTTACCTCCGCCCCGACTGGATCACCCTCGAGCGCGGCGGCGTGAACGGCTACTCCCGGCTCCCCAAGGATCCCGAGGCCTACCGTGGCGTGTCTAAGCCCGCGATCGAGGTGAGCCCCGTGGGGCCGACGTTCGGACGCAACGGCATCTACGCGACCATCTACTCCCTCGCGATGGCGCTCGGGCGGCCCTACTTCCCGCACTACGTCCACCACCGCGCGCTCTCCCCCCTCCCGGAGGCGTTCCACTGGGTTCGGAGCGGGGTGCGCAAGCTCGTCTATCGCCGCCTCGAGCGTGGGATGGAGCCGAAGCTCACCGGCGCGCTCCGCGGGAAGTACTTCCTCGTCCCGCTCCAGGTCCACTGCGACTACCAGCTCGCGCACTCCGACTTCGAGAGCATCGAGGCGTTCGCGCTCGAGGTGATCGCGACCTTCGCCGCGCACGCGCCGGCCGAGACGCACCTCGTACTCAAGCACCACCCCATGGATCGCGGCTACCGCGACTACGGCGGCCTCTTCGCCCGCGAGGCGCGACGGCTCGGCCTCGAGGGGCGCCTCCACTACATCCACGATCAACACCTCCCCTCGCTCCTCAAGGCGGCCCGCGGCGTCGTGGTGCTGAACAGCACCGTGGGACTCCAAGCCCTCCAACACGGGACGCCCGTGATCGCCCTCGGGCGGGGCGTCTTCGTGATGCCGGGGCTCACCCACCAGGGCACGCTGGCGAGCTTCTTCGAGGCGCCCACGCCACCCGAGCGAGGCCTCTACCGAGGCTTCCGCAACCACCTCCTCCAGACGTGCCAGGCGAACGGATCCTTCGCGCGGCGCCTCCCCGAGGTCCAGACACCGACGGGGGTGAGGTGGCACCCGACGGCCCCCCTAGGTCTAGGCAGCTCTCGACCGGGTCGCTAAGTTGGTTTCGTGAGCCTCCGCATCGACCAGGACCACGCGCGATTCCGGAACATCGTCCGCGGCAAGATCCGCGAGAACCTCCGCCGCTACGTGAGCCAGGGCGAGATGATGGGAAAGCAGGGGAAGGACCTCGTCAGCATCCCGGTCCCCTACATCGACATCCCGCGCTTCCGCTTCAACGATCGGCAGAGCGGCGGCGTCGGCCAGGGCGAAGGCGAGCCGGGTGATCCCATCGGCGGGAGCCAAGGGCAGGCGGGTCAGGGAGGCGCCGGGCGCGCCGGCAGCGAGCCCGGCCAGCACGCGCTCGAGGTCGAGCTCTCCCTCGACGAGCTCGCCGACATCCTCGGAGAAGAGCTCGAGCTCCCGAACATCCAGAACAAGGGAAAGAGCCGCATCGTCCAGAAGCGCGATCGCTACGTGGACATCCGCCGCGTGGGCCCGAACAGCCTGAGGCATTTCAAGCGCACCTTCCGCTCCGCGCTCCGTCGTCAGATCTCGATGGGCACCTACGATCCCAAGCGCCCCGTGATCGTGCCCACGCGCGAGGACTTCCGGTATCGATCCTTCAAGACCGAGGTCGAGCCCGTCGCCAACGCGGTGATCATCTACATGATGGACGTCTCTGGCTCGATGGGCGACGAGCAGAAGGAGATCGTGCGCATCGAGTCGTTCTGGATCGACACCTGGCTGCGCAAGCAATACGAGGGCGTCGAGACGCGGTTCATCATCCACGACGCCACGGCGCGCGAGGTCGATCGCGACACCTTCTTCCGCACGCGCGAGAGCGGCGGCACGATGATCTCCTCGGCCTATGAGCTCTGCGCCAGCATCCTCGAGGCGGACTACCCCGCGAGCGAGTGGAACATCTACCCCTACCACTTCAGCGACGGGGACAACTGGTCGGTCGACGACACGTATCTCTGCGTGAAGATCCTGCGCGACCGGATCCTCCCCGTGGCCAACACCTTCGGCTACGGGCAGGTGAACAGCCCCTACGGGTCGGGCCAATTCCTCAAGGACCTCAAGGAGCACTTCCCGAACGAAGAGAAGATGATCGTGAGCGAGATCCGCGATCGCGACGCGATCATCGAGTCGATCCGCGAGTTCCTCGGGAAGGGGAGGTGAGCGTGCGCGTGGTGGGCGGTCCGACGGTGAACTCCAAGCTTCCTTCGTATCTCTGGGACGAACAGCAGCGCATCGAGGCCGTGGCGCGCGAGTTCGGGCTCGACTTCTTCCCAGTGATCTTCGAGGTCTTGCCCTACTACCGGATGAGCGAGATCGCGGCCTACGGCGGCTTCCCGATCCGCTACCCGCACTGGCGCTTCGGCATGGAGTACGAGCGCCTCGCGAAGAGCCAGGAGTACGGGCTCTCCAAGATCTACGAGCTCGTCATCAACAACAACCCGGCCATCGCCTATCTCCTCGAGGGCAACAGCCTCGTCGATCAGAAGCTCGTGATGTGCCACGTGCTCGCGCACGTCGACTTCTTCAAGCACAACTACGCGTTCCGCGCGACGGACCAGGGCCGCGATCCCATGACCGGCGAGCCGATCCGCAAGTGGATCGACACGATGGCGAACCACGGCTCCATCGTGCGGAAGTGGGCCGGGCGCGTCGGCGGCGAGCGCGTCGAGGAATTCCTCGACCTCTGCCTCCGCCTCGAGAACCTCATCGATCCGAACCTCCCCTTCACGCCCAAGGCGCAGAAGAAGGAAGAGACGGACGAGGTCGAGACGCCGCCCGAGATCCCGCGCCTCCCGGTGCAGCACGAGTACATGGAGCGCTACATCAACCCGGACGAGTTCATCGAGGCGCAGAAGCGCAAGCTCGAGGCGGAGCGAGAGCTCGAGAAGCGCTTCCCATACGAGGCGACGCGCGACGTGCTCGGCTTCCTCATCGAGCACGTCAAGCTCGAGCAGTGGCAGCGCGAGCTCCTCGAGATCGTCCGGCGCGAGGCTTATTACTTCCTCCCGCAAGCCGAGACCAAGATCATGAACGAGGGCTGGGCGAGCTACTGGCACAGCCGCCTGATGACGGAGCGCGTCCTCGATTCGAGCGAGATCGTCGACTACGCCGAGCGCAACGCCTCGGTGATGCAGACGAGCCCGGGGCAGCTCAACCCCTACAAGCTCGGCGTCGAGCTCTTCCGTCACATCGAAGAGCGCTGGGATCGCGGGCAATTCGGCAAGGAATGGGACGAGTGCGACGACTACGTCGCTCGTCAGCACTGGGATCGCCGCACGGGCCTCGGCCGGAAGAAGATCTTCGAGGTGCGCGCCCTCTACAAGGACGTGACCTTCATCGACGAGTTCCTCACGCCCGAGTTCGTCGCCGACCAGAAGCTCTACACCTTTGGCTACAACCGGCGGAGCGATCGCTACGAGGTCGAGAGCCGCGTCTTCCACGACGTGAAGCAGAAGCTCATCGACCAGCTCACCAACGGCGGCAACCCCGTCATCCGGGTCGTCGACGCCAACCACGGCAACCGCGGCGAGCTCCTGCTCGTCCACGATCACCGCGGCATCGATCTCCGCTACGACTGGGCCAAGGAAGCGCTCGAGGCGCTCACCCTCATCTGGTCACGGCCGGTGGAGCTCCACACCGTGCAGGACGACAAAGCCGTCGCGCTCCGCTTCGATGGGACCGATCACTCGCGCTCGCTCCTCTGAGCGGGCGCGCGATCATAAGCCCCGGCAGGCCTCGAAGGTGAGGTTGGCGTTGGCGCTCGCGCCCGCGCCGCTCACCTCACAGGTGGATCCGCCGCCGCCGATGGTGGGGACGGCGTGGCAGCGGAAGTCGAGCGAGATGCTCGCGTCGGCGCGATCGAGGACGGCGCGGACGAGCTGGCACTCGCCCTCTTCCGGCTCGCTGCTCGTGCAGACGGCGCGGTAGCGAACGTTGCTCACCTCGAAGAGGATGCTCTCGCAGCCCGTGGGGGTGACCTCGACGGGGCCGGCGCCGCTCGGGAGCGCCGGGATCCGCAGCGCGCGGATGTCGATCGAATCGCCCGCGTCGTTGTCGAGCAAGACGTTGAAGGAGAGGTCGCCGCTCGCGAACTCCGTCGCCGCGCAGCGCGCGATCAGCGTGCCGCCGCCCGGGGTCTCGTCGCCGTGCTCGCCCGCGATGATGCGCGGGTGATCGGCCTCGCTGCACGAACGGCTGATCACGTTCAGGTCGTGGAAGCGGAAGGCGCCGGAACCGAAGACCGGCGTCTCGTCGTCCGTACAGCCCACCAAGGTGGCGCACAAGGAGATGAAGAGGAGTGTCCGCATGGGCGAGGCCTCGAGGGCCCGGTCATTCTATACGAAGCGCTTCTTTCAGCGCAACGGACAGGCGGAATCCTCACACATCCGCTCCCTGAGCGCGAGGATGGTAGGCACGTCGTTCGTGATCACCCCGTCGATGCCGAGGTCGATGAGCCGCTCGGCGTCCGCCTCGTCGTCCAGGGTCCAGACCCAGAAGTCGAGGCCACGCGCGTGCGCGTCGGCGATGTCGGAGGGGCCCACGGTGGCCCAGAGGAGCGCCACCGCGTCGAAGCCCGCCGTGCCCGCGATCTCGATGGAGCCGGCGCCCACGGCGATGAGCGCGAGGCGGATCGTGGGATCGGCCTCGCGCACCATCGACAGGATCTCGGCGTCGAAGCTCGAGACGACGAGCCGTTCGCGGGGGAATCCCTCGAGGTCGGCGAGGAGCGCGGCGACGGTCGCCTCGCGATCCGTGTCCTCGCAGGCAGCGTGGCCCGTCTCGACCTTGAGCTCGACGTCGAGGAGGCCCCCGTCGAACGCCGCGAGCACCTCGGCGAAGGTGGGGATGGTGTAGCCCTCGCCGATCGCGCCCGGATGCCCCGCGTCGAGCGCCTTCAGCTCCTCTACGGTGAGCGCGTTCACGCAACCCGTGCCGTCGGTGGTGCCGTCGACCTCCGCGTCGTGCATCAGGACGAGCACTCCGTCGGCGCTGAGTTGGATGTCGATCTCGACGCCATCGGCGCCGTTCTCCATGGCCGCAAGGACGGAGGGAAGCGTGTTCTCGGGGAGCGGGTTCTCCTCGGAGGAGTCGCCCGAGCCGCGATGGCCGATGGTCTGCACGGACGCCGCCGGGCAGGTGCACTCCTCACCGCCCCCGTCGTCTCCGCAGGCCGAGAGGAGGAGCGAGGCGATTCCGAGGACCGAGAAGAGGTGACGCGTGCACATGGCGAGCGATGGTAACAAATCGCCCGATCGCTGCACACGAGAACCCCCTCACGGGTGAGGAGGCCAACGCCTCAGAGCCCGCGGAGCGCCTGCTCGAGATCGCGGTAGAGGTCGTCGACGTGCTCGAGGCCCACGGAGACGCGCACGAGCCCGTCGCCGATGCCGGCCGCGAGGCGCGCCTCCCTCGGCATCGAGCCATGCGACATCGTCGCCGGGTGACCGAGGAGGCTCTCCACCCCGCCGAGGCTCTCGGCGAGGGTGAAGATGCGGACGCGCTCGAAGAAGGTGCGCGCGGCCGCCTCGCCGCCACGGAGCTCGAACGCGATCATCGCGCCGAAGCCGCGCATCGTGCGCTTGGCGAGCTCGTGCTGGGGATGGCTCGGGAGGCCCGGATAGCGCACCGAGCTCACGGCGGGGTGCGCCTCGAGGCGTCGCGCGAGCTCGAGCGCGTTCGCCTGGTGCCGCTCCATCCGGAGGGGAAAGGTCTTCAGGCCGCGGAGCGTGAGGTAGCAGTCGAAGGGGCCGAGGACGGCGCCGATCGACTTCTGGATGAAGCGGAGGCGCTCGGCGAGGGCGTCGTCGGAGGTGACGAGCGCGCCGCCGAGCACGTCGCTGTGGCCGTTGAGGTATTTGGTGAGGCTGTGGACCACGACCGTGGCGCCGAGCTCGAGCGGGCGCTGCACGAGCGGCGTGGCGAAGGTGTTGTCCACCGCGAGCGGCACGCCGCGCGCGGCGCAGATCTTCGCCAGCGCCTCGAGGTCGACGAGCGTGAGCGTAGGGTTGGTGGGCGACTCGGCGAGCACGAGCTTCGCGCCGTCGATCGCCCGCACCGTCGCCTCGAGATCGGTGAGGTCGACGTAGGTGGTCTCGATGCCGAGCGGCCGCTCGATGGCCTCGAGGATGCGGTAGGTGCCGCCGTAGAGCTCCTTGCCGGCGACGACACGATCGCCCGGCGCGAGCGTGCGGAAGAGCATCTCCATCGCCGCGCACCCGCTCGCGAACGCGAAGGCGTGCTTGCCGCGCTCGAGCACCGCGAGGCCGCGCTCGAGCGCGTCGCGGTTGGGGTTGCCCATGCGCGCGTAGGCGTAGGGGCCGTGGTGACCGGGGGCGGGCTGCGCGAAGGTGCTCGAGAGCACGATCGGCGGCATCACCGCGCCGGTCTGGGGATCGGCGCCGTGCGCGCCGTGGATCGCCAGCGTCTCGATGGCGAGCTCGTCGTTGCGTTCATCGGACACGGGCAGAGTCTCCACAGAAGGGGTTGTGCGCGCGCTCCTCGCCGTAGGTGCTCATCGGCCCGTGGCCGGGCACGAAGGCGACGTCGTCGCCGAGCGGGAAGAGCTTCTCACGAATGCCGCGGATGAGCGTCGGGAAGTCCCCCTGGGGGAAGTCGGTGCGCCCGATGGATCCCTGGAAGATCACGTCGCCCACGAACGAGAGCTTCATCCCCGGGTGGTGGAAGACCACGTGCCCTGGCGTGTGACCCGGGCAGTGGATCACGTCGAGCTCCACCTCGCCGAAGCGGACCTGATCGCCGTCGACGAGCCAGCGGTCGGGCTCGAAGGGCGCGAGCGCCGGCATGCCGAACATCCGCCCCTGCATCCCGAGCTGATCGAGCCAGAAGCGATCGGCCTCGTGCGGCCCTTCGATGGGGACGCCGAGCCTCTCGCGGAGGAGCGAGGCCTCGCCGGCGTGATCGATGTGACCGTGCGTGAGGAAGATCTTCTCCACCACGACGTCGCGATCCTTCGCGACGGCGATCAGTCGATCGATGTCGCCGCCGGGATCGACGAACGCGCCCCGGCCCGTCGCGCGACAGCGGAGGAGGCTGCAATTCTGCTGGAAGGCCGTGACCGGGAGCACGACCACGTCGAAGGGAGGCTCACTCATCGGAGGTGCATCGTAAGGGTTCTTCCCAGGTTCGTCGAAGCGAGCCAGAGGCGGACTCGTCTGGTACCCTCTCACCATGTCCGCCATCCGCTCGATCCTCGTCCCCGTGGACTTCTCCGAGGGCTCCGACACGGCGACGCGCTACGCCGCCGCCCTCGCCAAACAGCTCGGCGCGAATCTCGAGCTCTTGAACGTCTACGGGCTCCCGATGGTCACCGCGCCCGACGGCAGCTTCATGGTCACCCCGGAGATCGTGACCAAGCTCTCGGCCGACGCGCAGGAAGCCGTCGATCGCATCGCCGTGGAGCTCCGCAACCTCGGCGTCGAGGTGACGACCCGCGTCACCGAGGGCGCGCCGCACGAAGAGATCACGCGCCGCGCGACCGAGGGCGGGTTCGACCTCGTCGTGATGGGCACG
Source organism: Myxococcales bacterium (assembly GCA_012744445.1). Classification (GTDB taxonomy): domain Bacteria; phylum Myxococcota_A; class Polyangia; order Polyangiales; family Houyiibacteriaceae; genus JAAYBZ01. The sequence goes on from JAAYBZ010000038.1 coordinate 9,217, forward strand.
CATGGACGTACGGGCCTGCGCCACTTCCTCATCGGGAGCACGGCCGAGCGCGTCGTCCGCACCTCCAAGGTGCCGGTCCTCACCGTGCCGCTGCCGCACGAGGGCTGAAGGCACGCGCGAAGGCGCGGACCTCGCCGAGATCCTCACCTTCTCCGGGGATCGATCGCGCTCAGGCGACGACGCCGGCGTCGTCGGCCACGCGCGACGACGAGCCCTCGGCGGCCGGCTCGAGGGCCGTCTCGAGCACGTGGAGCATCTCCTTGGCCAGGACGAAGCGCATCGACTCGCGCACGCTCGCCGGCACCTCGTCGAGGTCGACCTCGTTCTGCGCCGGGAGGATGACGGTGCGATAGCCGGCGCGGTGCGCCGCGAGGACCTTCGACTTGATCCCGCCGACGGGGAGCACGCGGCCGCGGAGCGTGGCCTCGCCCGTCATCGCGACGTCGGAGCGCACCTTGCGGCCCGAGAGGAGCGAGGCGAGCGCCGTGAGCATCGTGACGCCGGCCGAGGGGCCGTCCTTGGGGATGGCGCCCGCGGGCACGTGCACGTGGATGTCCTCTTCCTCGAGGCGGGAGAGATCGATGCCGAGCCGATCGGCGTTCGAGCGGAGGAAGCTGAGCGCGGTGCGCACCGACTCCTTCATCACGTCGCCGAGCTGGCCGGTGATCTCCACGCGCCCCTTGCCCGGCATCCGCGTGGTCTCGATGAAGAGCACGTCGCCGCCCACGGGCGTCCAGGCGAGGCCGGCCGCGACGCCCGGCCGATCGAACATCTCGGCGTCGTCGCGCTGATAGCGCGGGCGCCCCGAGAGCACCGGGACGTCGTCGGGTTCGATGGTCCGCTCGACGATCTCCCCGCTCCGCACCGCTTCGAGCGCCACGGCGCGCGCGATCTTGGCGATCTCGCGCTGGAGCTGGCGCACGCCCGCCTCGCGCGTGTAGCGCTCGATGAGCAGGTCGATCGAGGCGTCGGAGATGTGCACCTTGAGCGGGTCGAGGCCGTGGCGCTCGAGCTGCTTCTGCACGAGGTGGCGGCGAGCGATCGCGCGCTTCTCGTCGGGGGTGTAGCCCGAGAGCTCGATGATCTCGAGACGGTCGCGGAGCGGCGCGCTGAGGCCTTGGAGGTCGTTCGCCGTGGCGATGAAGAGCACCTCCGAGAGGTCGAAGGGCACCTCGACGTAGTGATCGGTGAACGAGTCGTTCTGCTCGGGGTCGAGGACCTCGAGGAGCGCCGCGTCGGGATCGCCGTGGCTGCTCCGCACGACCTTGTCGATCTCGTCGAGGACGATGACCGGGTTCTTCACGCCGGCCTTGCGCACGGCGGCGATGATGCGGCCGGGCATCGAGCCCACGTAGGTGCGGCGGTGGCCGCGGATCTCCGCCTCGTCGCGCACGCCACCGAGGGAGACGCGCACGAGCGGGCGCCCGGTGGCGCTCGCCACGCTCTGCGCGAGCGAGGTCTTGCCCACGCCGGGCGGCCCCGCGAGGCAGAGGAGCGTGCCGCGCGAATGCGGGGCGAGCTTGAGCACGGCCATGTGCTCGAGGATGCGGCGCTTCACGTCCTCGAGGCCGTGGTGATCGGCGTCGAGCGCCTCGGCGACGACCTGGATGTCGTCGTTCACCTCGGCGCGCTTCTGCCAGGGCAGATCGGCCAGCACCTCGAGGAAGGAACGCGCGACCTGCGCCTCGGCCTGCGCCGGGTTCATCGACTCGAGACGGGCGAGCTCACGCTCGGCCACGCGGAGCGCGTCCGGCGGGAGCCCCGCCTCCTCGATGCGCGTGCGGAGCTCGGTGTGCTCGTCCGGCGCCTCGCCGAGCTCGCGCTGGATCGCGCGGAGCTGCTTGCGGAGCACGGCCTCGCGGTGCTCGTCGTGCATCTCGCGCTGCACTTCCTTCTTGATGTGCTCCTTGATCGCGGAGCGCGCGCGGGCCTCGCTCATGAGCTTGGAGAGGCGGCGCAGGCGCTCGACCACGTCGAGGGCCTCGAGGATGTCGCGGCGCTGATCGGTGGTGACGTCGAGCGCGGCGGCGATGCGATCGGCCACGAGCCCCGGCGGGCAGTCCCCGTCGATGGAGCCCTGGATGGGGCGGGACGTGGTGACCACCTCGTTCACGCCCGCGCGCAGCACGTCGGCGAGCGCGATGGCCTCGGGATCCTGCCCGCGCGTCTCGACGCAGGGCATGACCTCCACGCGGAGGTAGGGCTCCTGCGCGGCGATCGCGCCGAGGAAGACGCGATCGTGCGCCTCCACGACGAGCATGAGGCCGCGCTTCCCTCGGTCGGCCTTCTCCTTCACCACGGCGCGCACGCCGATGGAGTAGAGGTCGTCGCGGCGCGGATCGTCGATCGCCGGATCCTTCTGCGCCGCGAGGACGATCACGTCCCCGGGCTTGAGGGTCCGCGCGAGGGCGATGGATCGCGTCCGGCCCACGGGGAGCGGCGTGATCGAGCCGGGGAGGACGAGCCCGAGACGGAGGGGCAGCAACGGGAGCACGGCTTCGCTCTCATGCGTCATCCGTCCGTCTCTAAGTGCAGCTTTCGTACGGTCAATCGCCGAAAAGCCGCGGTCCCGCGCTTTTTCTGCGCGTCTTGGGAGTGCGCCGCGTCCGCGTCGGGACGCGCGCGCCTCAGCTCGCGGCTGCGCGCTGCCCCTTCTCGGGGATGAAGCTCATCGCGCGCTCCGCGAGCGCGGTGATCGTGAGCGA
>JAAYBZ010000223.1 GCA_012744445.1 Myxococcales bacterium
CGGTGCGCGGACGCTACGAGGAGACCGTCCACCTGCCGCGCGCGCAGCGCCGCGATCGAGTCGACCTCCCGGCGCGCGTCGTTGTCCGTGTCCGCGATGATGCTCGTGTACCCGCCGCGCGAGAGGACCTCTTCCGCGCCGCGCACGATGGGTGGGAACAGCGGGTTGGACAGGTCCGGGACCACGATCCCGACCATCATCGTCTTGTTCGTCTTCAATCCGCGCGCCATCGGGTTGGGCCGGTAGTTGAGCGCCTTGGCCGCCTGTTGGACGGCGCGGACCGTCGCCTCGCTGACGAGGCCCTGGGTGGCCGGGTTGAGCGCCCGCGACGCCGTACCCGGGTGCACCCCGGCACGCTCGGCGACGTCCTTGAGCGTCGCGGTCACCGCGGGACTGCTCGCAGACATCGCGTCCCTCCTGGTCAGCGGGCGGCTCGTTCGCGCACAGTGTAGTGCTGGCGAGGCCTAACCCGCGGTAGCGCTCGCCCGGATCTCGCGGATCACCGTGACGGTCACCTCGCCGGGGTAGGCACGCTCCGCCTCGATCGTGCGGGCGATCCGGGTCGCGAGCCCGCCCAGCTCGGTGTCCCCGACCACCCCGGGCTCGACCACCACGCGGATCTCACGGCCCGCCGCCATCGCGAGCACGCGCCGCACCCCGGGGAGCTCGGCGACGAGCTTCTCGACCTTCTCGATCCGCTCACCGTACGCCTCGGCGTCCTCCCGACGGGCCCCCGGCCGCGCGGCCGAGCAGGCGTCCGCGACCTGGACGAGGACCGCCTCGACCGTCTCGGGCGCGACCTCGTCGTGGTGGGCGGCGATCGCGTTCACGATCACGTGGTCCTCACCGAGCCGGGCCGCGAGCTCCGCGCCCACCGCGGCGTGCGTCCCCTCGACCTCGCCCGTGAGGGCCTTGCCGACGTCGTGCAGGAACGCGGCCCGGCGCGCCGTGGCGACGTCCGCGCCGATCTCGCCCGCGACGAGCGCCGCGACCTGCGCCGACTCGACGAGGTGGGCGAGCACGTTCTGGCCGTACGAGGAGCGCAGCCGCAGCCGCCCGAGCGTCCGGATCAGCTCGGGGTGCAGCCCGTCGACGCCAGCGGCCTCGGCCGCCTCGTGACCCGCGCTCTCCGCGCGAGCGTCAGCGCCAGCCACGGCTTCCTCGTACGCGGCCTCGATGCGCTGCGGGTGGATGCGCCCGTCCTCGACGAGCGCCTCGAGCGCCACCTGGGCGATCTCGCGGCGCTCGACGTCGTGGCTCGAGAGCACCACGGAGTCGGGGGTGTCGTCGATCACGACGTTCACGCCGGTGACCGCCTCGAAGGTACGGATGTTGCGGCCTTCCTTGCCGATGATCCGCCCCTTCATGTCCTCCGAGGGGAGCCGGACGATCGCGACGGAGGACTGCGCGCTCGTCGGGGCGGCGAGCCGCTGCATGGCCGTGGTGAGGATTCGCTTCGACTTCGCCTCAGCGGTCCGGCGGGCCTTGGCCTCGGCGCGGCGCACGTGCGCGGCGGCCTCGCTCTCGGCCTGCTCCGTGAGGCGCCCCACGAGCTCGCGGCGTGCGTCGCTCGCCGTCATCCCGGCAAGGGAGGCGAGCTCGGTCGCCATCTCCTCGCGGTGCTCGGCCGACTCGCGCGCGAATGCCGAGCGGGCGCTCGCAAGCTCGTCGATGCGGAACTTGAGCTCAGCAGTCGCCTCGAGGCTCTCGCGCTCACGCGTCGTGAGCTGTTCCTCACGTTCGTCGAGCCGCGCGGCCCGACGAACGGCGTCGGCCAGCTGGTTGCGCGCCTCGTCACGGATGTCCGCGACGTCCTCACGGGCTTGCCGGCGTGCCGCCTCGGCCTCGCGCCGCGCGACCCACACGAGGATGAGCGCGACGAGGCATGCGACGAGCAGACCGGTGATGAGCGCGATCGAGCCGAGTCCGAGCACGTTGTCGGTCACGGTGCGCCTCTCGTCGGGGCGCCGCGCTCGGCGACGCCCGGTCAGTCCTCGTTCACATCGTGCCCTGTCCCGCCTTCCGATCGCAGGATCTCGCGCGCGACACGCGCAGCGAGCGCCGGGCTGTACCCCTTGCGGGCGAGCATCCCGACCAGGCGGCGCAGCGCGACCTCGTGGTCGAGCCCACGCATCGACCGCAGACGCTTGCGCACGAGGCGCGCGGCCAGCTCCTCGTCGGTCTCCCCCGGTCCGTCCTCGAGCGCGGTGAGAGTGGCCGCCGCGATCTCGTCGGCGATCCCCGCCCGGCGCAGCTCGAGAGCGAGCGCTCGTGGTGCGAGCCCCCGGGACGCCCGCCTCGACGAGACGAGCATGCGCGCGTAGGCGGCGTCGTCGAGCAGCCCGACCTCCGTGAAGCGGTCGAGCACCCGCTCCGCCACCTCGGGGTCGACCCCCTTGCGGGCGAGCCGCTCACCGAGCTGGTGCCGGCTGCGCGGGGCCGCGTCGAGCGACCGCAGCGCGATCGCCCGAGCCACCTCGTACGCGTCGGGCTCGGCGTCCTCGGCCGCCGCACCGGAGTGCGGCGGCTCCGCGACGTAGGCCACGATCAGAAGTCGGCCGGCGGCTCGGCGGGCAGGTCGACCTGCGCCCCGATGCCGAGCTTCTCCTTGATCTTCTTCTCGATCTCGGCGGCAAGGTCGGGGTTGTCGCGCAGGAAGCCTCGCGAGTTCTCCTTGCCCTGGCCCAGCTGGTCGCCCTCGTAGGTGTACCAGGAGCCCGACTTGCGC
>JAAYBZ010000224.1 GCA_012744445.1 Myxococcales bacterium
CAAAATCGACTCGACCGCCTGACTCATGCTTCCTCCTGCTGATGAAATACGCCCGATGGGGGATTTCTTCCGGTTGCGGGCCGCCGAACATAGCCCATGGCGACCCGCCTTTCATCCCCGAGCGGGAAATCCCGTGAGCGGATACGCCCGGGATCGCGAAGAGCCCCCCGCGCCCCTCGGGGGAGGCCCGCATCGAGCGCCACCACCCCCTGAATCGGGGGTGCTAAGTATCCGAGAATACTTAAATTTTCGACTCTCGTGCGCGACGTGCGGGGTATCCTCGACGGGTGACGAAGGCCCCCTCCTGCACCGCCGCGCGCTCCGTGTGGCCCCTGCTCGTCCTCGCGATCGGGGGATGCGCGCACACCCAAGAGCGACTTGGCGACGCCCGGATGGCGGCAGGCGAACCCGTCCGCGCCGTCGATCACTGGGAGGCGGCGCTCGGGGACAAGCTCATGGACTACGAGGTCCGGCGCATCCAGGCGAAGCGCCGGCAGGCCCTCGCCGGCATCTACACCGAGCGCATCGAGGACCTCCGGGCGAGGTATAGCGGCACGCGGCTCTTGCGGGCGCTCGTGGATCTCCGGGCCCATGCCCGGAGCTCGTCGGCCTCCGTGCTCGCGCGTTTCGACGAGGTGATCGCCGAGGAGATCGCGGCCGGCGCGCTCCAGCTCGCGCCCGGGGTCGAGCCCAAGGCGCACCTCCTCACGATCGTCGGGCTCCACCGCGACATGGCGAGCCTCTCTTGCCCGGAGGAGGGGATCGCTCCGGTGCGGCAGGCGATCCGCGAGGCCACGTACCGCGTGGTCGATCAGGGCGGCGTGCCCGTCGAGCCTCGGCTCCGCGCGCTCTTCGAGGCGCGCATCCAGGCGCGTGAGGCGCGCCTCCCGCCCGAGCAGAGCCGCGCGCTCGAGGACGGCATCCTCGTACTCGGCCGTCGCGCCGTGGAGGTGCCCTCGAGCGAAGCGGAGCTCCGCGCGCGCTTCTCGCGTTGGCTCGCGATCGACGAGGCCATCTTCCGCGAGCTCGTCCCTCGGAGCGTGATCGACGTCTCGGCCTCGGCGCTCGCGCGCATGGCGGAGGGCCTCGTCCGGCACGGAGAGGCGGCGGCGTCCGAAGGGCGCTTCTCGCGCGCCCTCGAGCTCACCGAGCTCGCCCTCCGGGGCCTTCCGCGCGGGCATGCGGGGCGGCAGTTCTACGCCGACCTCCGCGCGGGCGTCGCCGCGCTCGCGCTCGATCGTGCGTCGACGCTCTCCGCTGATCGCGCGGCGCTCGTCCTCGTGCTCCGCGGGCTGGCGCGGCACTTCGGCGCCGAGGGCGCGCGCTTCGACGAGGCCAAGCAGGCCGCGGCGCCGCTCCACGTCTTCCATCCGGTCCTCCGCTGGGAGGGCAAGGGCGCGGGCTGCGACGCGATCCACGCCTATTTCCCGGCGCGATTCTCACGCGGCGAGACGGTGACGGTGCGCGCCGAGGTCCGGTGCGTCGACGGCATCGTCGAGCACCACGAGACGCGCGCGTATCGCTTCCAGTCGGAGCACGAGGTGGAGCGGGAGGAGCAGTACCAGGTGCGCGTCCCGGTCACCCGCTACCGCACCGAGCAGCGCCAGTGCACCAAGCCGTCTTCGCTCGACGGGTACGTGTGGACGGGACTCTGCGACTACCAGGTGCCCTACACCGATCACGAGTACGAGACGCGCACGCGCATCGTGACGGTGATCGAGGCCTACGAGGGGCAGCAGGAGTACGTCGCGCGCGTCCTCACGCGCCGCGCGGGCATGCAGGGGCGCCTCGTCGCCACCACCGAGGAGGGCGCGAGCTTCGCGATCCCCATCCAGGTGCTCGTCGAGGACGTCGAGGACGCCTACGACTTCCTCATCCCGCCCGAGAAGTTCGGCGGGCCGCCGCGCCGGATCCAGCGCTCGATCCCCGGTGACTTCACGATGCCGTCGGCGCGCGCGGCGGCCGCCGAGCGCATCGCGACGGTCTTCCACCGCGCGCTCGAAGAGGTCGTCCAGACGTACCGTGCAGAACTCGCGATGGCGCGTGGCCGCGCCGCCCAGGCCGCCGGAGACCTCGAGCTCGCCGGCCACGAGCTCGCGCGCGCGGCGCTCCACGTGGGTCGCCTCGACCGCGCCACCGAGCCGTACTGGCTCGGCACCCTCGGCGTGGATCTCGCCCTCGTCGAGGCCGCGCTCTTCGGCGCGGGCGTGCGCCCCGACGTGCCCTCCGACGCCGAGCGCCGAGGCCCCGCGCCGCCTCCGCTCGAGCCGCTCCCCCCGATCCCGAGCCCCGAGATCTGGATCGACACCTACGTGATCGAGGCGAAGGGCTTCGATCGCATGTTCCGCGGTCACGACAGCGGGAGCTTCCGCGCGCGCGCCTTCACGTACGTGATCCCGGACCTCCCGCCGCGCGCGGGCGGGGAGGGCGACGGCGATCGCTACGCGCCGATGATCGGCCTCTCGTACCACCTCGGCGCGCTGCAATACCTCGTGAACGGCCAGTCGGGCTGGGGCCCGCGGATCTTCGACGAGGTCGAGCTCGGCCTCGCGGGGGGCGTGAGCGTCACGGAGAAGGCGTCGGGCGAGAACCGCGCCGCGTACATGTTCACCGCGCGCTATCTCCTCGGCGCGGGCTTGCGCACGCATCACGTCTCGCTCTTCGGCGGGATGCGCGTCGGCGCGAACTACCTCCGCGCGGGCCACGTGCGCACGGCGGCGTTCCACCTCGATCCCTTCGTGCGCCTCGCGATCCGCACCTCGGGCCCGGCCCAGATCGTGCTCTACCTCTCGGGCTTCCAGCTCCTCGACGAGATGCACCGCGTGGACACCGCCGTGCTCCGCGTGCCCATCAAGCACCGCATTCCCGTCGAGCTCGTGCTCACCGCGGAGCGCTTCCACGCGCGTATGCGCGCGCCAGGAGGCCATCCGAGCGGCGGCAAGAACATGGGCGAGCGCGACTCCTATCTCTTCGGCGCCGGCATCGGCACCGCGTGGTGAGGCGCGCCGGACGAGGAAAAAAGGGCGGAGGAGGAGGGATTCGAACCCCCGGGACCGTCACCGGCCCAACGGTTTTCAAGACCGCCGCCTTCGACCACTCGGCCACTCCTCCGTGGCATGCGCCACAGGCTCCCCGAGTAGCACGCCGCG
>JAAYBZ010000225.1 GCA_012744445.1 Myxococcales bacterium
CGCTCATAGCTCGAGCTCCGAGAGCCGATCGAGGAGCGCCGCGCGGCTCGCCTCGTCCGCCATGAAGTCCCCGCAGAGCGAGTCGAACCGCTCGCGATCCCAAAGCTCGGCGTAGCGGCCCATCCCGGCCCAGAGGACCTCCTTGTCGAGGCCCGCGTGCTTGCGGAGCGAGACCGGCACGAGGACGCGGCCGTGCTTGTCGATCTCGCACTCCACCGCGCCCGAGACGTAGATGCGGCGGAGCATCGCGACGTTCCGATCGAAGCTCGACTTCCGCGAGAGCCGTTCCTCGAAGGCAAGCCACTCCCGCATTGGATACGCGACGACGCAGGCGTCGAGGGACGTGGTCAGGACGAGCTTGTCGTCGCCCATCGCGGTGAGCGCATCGCGATAGCGCGCCGGCACCGCCGTGCGGCCCTTCGCGTCCATGCTGTGCTCGTAGCGCCCTCGAAACACGTGCGTCCCTGGGGAAGCGGCAGTTGGATCCACGATCTGCCACTTTCTTCCACCGAGGGCCTAAGCTACGGGAGATCCCGGAAGGCTGTCAATTGGGCGGGCGTGCTTTTCCGCAAAAGTTTGGGCCTTGAATTTCGGTCGAATTCGATACTGCACACCCCATCAGTACCTCTCGGTCTCGAGGGTGGATCGAAGTGGATCGGGCGCCCTCGCCCGGCGTCGGATTGCGCCCCCACGCCCCCCCGACCTCGGGTATCCTCGGCCCGCTCCCCATCGCGGTGCCCGCCCCATGCAGATCGACTACAAGACCCGCGAGCTCACGGTGAAGCTGGTCTATTACGGGCCTGCCCTGAGCGGGAAGACCACCAACCTCGAGGCCATCCACCGCCTGATCGACCCGCAGTTCTGTGGGCGCTTGATGAACCTCGAGACACGGGACGACCGGACGCTCTTCTTCGACCTGCTCCCGCTGGCCTTCGAGAGCGCCTCGGGCCTCCACGTCCGGATCAAGCTCTTCACCGTACCCGGGCAGGTGATGCACGACGCCACGCGCCGCCTGGTCCTCCAAGGCGTCGACGGCGTCGCGTTCATCGCCGACAGCCAGCTCTCGGAGACGCACGCGAACCTCGACGCCTTCCGGAACATGCAGAAGAACCTCCGGGAGAACGGCTTCGTCCCCGAGGAGGTCCCGCTCGTCATCCAGTTCAACAAGCGCGACCTCCCCAACATCCGCTCGGACGAGGAGATCGACTACCAGGCCGCGCGCGGCACCGAGCCGGTCTTCAAGGCCATCGCGCTCCGCGGCGTCGGCGTGCTCGAGACGCTCATCGGCCTCTTCGAGCGCACCTGGGCTTCGCTCGAGGCCAAGCACGGCCTCGAGGAGAAGTTCGGCGTGGGGCCGGAGGCCATCATCGGCGAGATGCGCGCACGACTCGGCGTGCCCATGGAGGCGGCGTGACCGAAGAAGCGCGGTCGATCAGCCTGCCCGCCGACATCGCGTACGGCGAGGTCGCGGGCATCGAGACCATCCTCGATCGCGAGTCGCTCTCCCGCGTCTGCCGCTCCATGCACGAGCTCTTCGGGCTCTCGGTGCGCATCTTCTCGCCCGCGGGCGTGCTCCTCGCCGACGTCCACACCGAGGCGGCGATCTGCCGCTACGTGAACTCCTTCGAGGGTGGGCGGCCGGCCTGCACCAGCGTCGTCTCCGCGGTGAAGAACCTCGCCGCCGATCGCGAGATCCTTCCCCACGCCTGCTTCACCGGCGCCGAATACCGCGTCATCCCGCTCCGATACCAGGACAAGGTGATCGGCCGGGCCATCGTCGGGCCCTTCCTCCCGGTGCAGGTGACGCGCATCCCGCGCTCGCTCGCCGTCATCGATCCCGCGCTCGACGTGGGCGTCGCGGCCGAGCGGCTCGCCGAGCTCCCGCGCGCCCGCGAGGAGACCGTGCGCCGCATCATCGACCACCTCGAGCGCATGCTCGAGATGATCGTCTTCGCGAGCCACCGCGCGCGCCTCACGAGCGAGATGCACGTCGCCTCCGTGCGCGAGTCCCACCGCGAGCTCGCCCAGAAGTCCGCGCGGCTCGAAGAAGCGGTCGAGCGTCTCCGCCACCTCGATCAGCTCAAGTCGAACTTCCTCGCCACCGTGAGCCACGAGCTCCGCACGCCGCTCACCTCGATCATCGGCTACAGCGAGATGCTCGAGTCCGGCCTCGCCGGCGAGCTCACCGACGAGCAGCAGGAGTTCGTCCACACCATCCACCAGAAGGGCAAGCAGCTCCTCGCGCTCGTCACGAGCCTCCTCGACGCCAACCGCCTCGAGCGCGGCATGGCCTCGCTCCAGTTCGAGAAGGTGGACGTGGGCGAGATCATCCGCTCGGTGCACGAGACCGTCCGCCCCGTCGCCGAGGGCAAGGGCATCCTCGTCGAAGCCGTCGTCGAGGGCGAGGCGCACACCGTCGTGGGCGATCCCATCCGCATCGAGCAGATGCTCTCCAACCTCACCGACAACGCGCTCAAGTTCACGCCCGCGAGCGGCACCGTGCGGCTCCGCCTCCGCGCCACCACGATGAACGATTCTCTCGGCGGCTTCGGCGCGGCGCTCCTCCCGCGCGACCGCCCCGCCGTCGAGCTCAGCGTCGAGGACTCGGGGCAGGGCATCCCGCCCGAGGAGCGCAGCAAGATCTTCGACGCCTTCTATCAGATCGATGGAAGCCAGACGCGGCGCCACGGCGGGGCGGGCCTCGGGCTCTCCATCGTGAAGAACCTCGTCGACGCGCACGGCGGGCTCATCGAGGTGGGCGAGAGCGATCTCGGCGGCGCACGCCTCGCGATCACGCTCCCCGTGGATGGGCCGCTGCGCTAGAACGAGGGCGTGGACGAGCTCGAGCTCATCGCGCGCGTCACGGCGCGTTTCTCCCGGCCCGACGATGGGCTCGGCATCGGCGACGACGCGGCCGTGATCCCTCCCTCGACGGCGCGGGCCCTCTCGGTCGACGCCTCGATCGAAGGCGTGCACTTCGAGCGTACGTTCGGACCGCTCGAGGCCATCGCCGCGCGCGCCTTCGAGGCGGCGGCGAGCGATCTCGCGGCGATGGGCGCGCGCTTCGAGTCCGCCCTGCTCTCCTTCGAGATCCCGAGCACGATCACGGGCGCCGAGTTCGACGCCATCCTCGAAGGCTTCGCGCGCGCCGCCGAGCGCGCGGGCGGGCACGTCGTCGGCGGCAACATCGCCAAGGGCCTCCGGCTCGCCTTCCACACCACGGTGATCGGTCGTCTCGATCGCCCCGCGTGGACGCGGAGCAGCGCGCGGCCCGGTGACGCCCTCTTCGTCTCCGGTCCCACGGGCGCCGCGGCCGCGGGGCTCACCCTCCTCTTCCGCGGAGAAGCTCGACGCGCGCCCGCGCTCGTGGACGCCTTCCTCGGCCCGCGCGCCCGCTTCGACGTCGCGGCGGCCGTCGCCGATCGCGCACGCGCCGCCATCGATCTCTCCGACGGCCTCCTGCTCGATCTTGGCCGTCTCGCCGACGCCTCGCGCGTGGCCGCGGTGATCGAGCTCGACGCGCTCCCCGCGCACCCGGCCGAGGCCAGCGTGGGAGACGTGCTCGATCTGCCGCTCCTCCGCCTCACCGGCGGCGAGTCCTACGAGCTCCTCGTCGCGGGACCGCGCGAGCTCGAGGGCACGGCCGGCCTCGTCCGCGTCGGGTGGATCGAAGAAGGCGTGGGCGTCCGCGTGATCGACGCGAGGGGCGAGGCGATCCCGCTCCCCGAGGTCCGCGGGCACGTCCACCGCTGAGGCTCAGTAGAGCAGGAACTCGCGGCGTCGATCGGCGAATTCCGCGGCGCCCGCCTGCTCGTCGGCGACGAAGTCTTCGACGCTCTCGCCCGCATCGACGAGCGCGCGGAACTCCGGGCCACCCGTGAGCAGATCGATCGCCGGCCGATCGACGACGTACTCGTACTTTTCGGTGCGCCAGCGCGCCTCGGGCGCGATGCGCGACGCCGCCCAGGCGATCATGCGGAGGTAGGCCTCGTACGAGCGGAAGGTCGCGCGATCGGTCACGTGGACCTGCACGCCGCCGAGGAGCTTGCCCGCGTGCTTCTGGAATGTGGGGCGGAAGTGCAAGGGGCGCAGGCGCGCGCCCTCGATCGCCACCTCGCGCGCCATCGCCGCGCCGTCGAGGCCGGGCGCCCCGAAGATCTCGAAGGGGCGCGTGGTCCCGCGACCCTCGCTCATCCGCGTCCCCTCGATGAGACAGCCGCCGGGGTAGACGATCGCCGTGTCGAGCGTGGGCATGTTCGGCGAGGGGAGCACCCACGGAAGGCCGGTCTCGTCGAAGAACATCTCGCGCGCCCAGCCCTGCATGCGCACGACGTGGAGCGCGTCCTCGTGGAGGCCCTCGAGCTTCCGCACCATCGTCGCGATCTCGCCGATGGTCATGCCGTGGCGCACGGCGACGTCGTAGAGCCCCACGAACGAGCGATACCCCGGCCGCTGCGGCCGCCCCTCGACGACGACGCCGCCCAGCGGGTTCGGCCGATCGAGCACGATCGTCTCGACGCCCGCGGCGGCCGCGGCGCGGAGCACGAGCGCCGTCGTCCACACGAAGGTGTAGTAGCGCGAGCCCACGTCCTGGAGATCGACCACGATGGCGTCGAGATCCTCGAGCCACTCCCGGCGGGGTGAGAGCTCGGCCTCGCTCGTGCCGTAGAGCGAGTGCACGCGGAGGCCGCTCGGGCCGGCCTCGTTCGAGACCGCGATCATGTCCTGCGCGTCGCCCGCGAAGCCGTGCTCGGGGCCGAAGATCGCGACGAGCTCGGCGCCCGCCTGCGTGACGAGATCGACGGCGCTCCGGAGCTCGGCGTCGACGCTCGCCGGATGCGCGACGAACCCGATCCGTCGCCCCCGGATCCGCGATGCCTCGTCCTCGACGAGGACCTCGAGGCCGGTCCGGACCTTCACGGCGCCTCGGCCTCGTCGGCCGAGAGGAGGTAGAGCACCGCCATCCGCACCGCGACGCCCGCCTCGACCTGATCGAGCACCACGCTCCGCTTTCCATCGGCGACGCTCGGCTCGATCTCGATGCCACGGTTCATCGGACCGGGGTGCATGACGATCGCGTCGGGCTTGGCCGGGCGGAGGCTGCGGTCGGAGAGACCGAAGGTCTTGGAGTATTCCTTGGCGCTCGGGAAGAAGGCGCCGCCCATGAGGCGCTCGTTCTGCACGCGGAGCGCCATGACCACGTCGGCGCCCTCGAGCGCGGGCTCGAGGCGATCGAAGACGCGCACGCCGTAGGCCTCGACGCCCTTGGGGAGGAGCGTGGGCGGCGCCGCGAGCCGGACCTCGGCGCCGAAGAGCTTGAGGAGGAGCATGTTCGAGCGCGCCACGCGGCTGTGCGCGATGTCGCCGCAGATGGTGACGACGAGGCCCTCGAGCGTGCCTTTCTTGCGCCGGATGGTGAAGGCGTCGAGCAGCGCCTGCGTGGGGTGCTCGTGCATGCCGTCGCCGGCGTTCACCACGCAATGGCTCACGTGCCTCGCGACGAAGTGCGGCGCGCCCGAGCTCGCGTGGCGGATCACGACGACGTCGGGGCGCATCGCCTCGAGCGTCTTCACGGTGTCGTAGAGCGATTCGCCCTTCGCGACGCTCGACGTGGACATGCTCATGTTCACCACGTCGGCCGAGAGGCGCTTGCCGGCGAGCTCGAAGCTGGTCCGCGTGCGCGTGGAGTTCTCGTAGAAGACGTTGAGGATCGTCTTGCCGCGCAGCGTGGGGACCTTCTTGACGGGCCGGCGGCTGACGTCGAAGAAGCTCTCGGCGGTGTCGAGCAGGAGCTCGACGTCCTCGCGGCGAAGCCCCTCGATGCCGAGGAGATGACGATGCGGAAAGTGGCTCTTCATGGCGTTCCGGGGGGCCAGGTCACGCGCGCGCCCGTGGGGCCCTCGTCGTCGAACTCGACCTCGAGCTTCTGCGAGGGATCGACCTCGACGGTCTTCCCGACGAAATCGGCCGCGATGGGCAGCTCACGACCGCCTCGATCGCAGAGGACGGCGAGCCAGATCCGGCTCGGGCGTCCGTAGTCGTGGAGGGCGTCGATGGCCGCGCGCACGGTGCGCCCTGTATGGAGCACGTCGTCGACGAGGACCACCTCTTTTCCTTCGAGGTGCGTCGGAATTTGGCTCGGCCCCACCTTGGGCACCGCGCGCGCGAGGCCGACGTCGTCGCGATAGAGGTTGATGTCCAGCGTCCCGAGCATCGGCGCCTGGCCCGTTTCGCGCTCGATCTCTCGCGCGAGCGCCTTGGCCAGCGGGACGCCGCCGCGACGGATGCCGACGAGGACGAGCGATCCGACCTGCCCGACACGGGCGAGGATCTCGGTGCGGAGCCGCTCGAGGATGCGATCGACCTCCGCTCGTTCGAGGACGAGGCGATCGCTTTGCGACGTAGAGCTCACGGGCGGTGATGTACTCTCCCCGCGCGTTCGCCGTCAATGCGTGGGGCCCGGCTCAGACGCCCGAAGGAGGCGACTTTGCGTGCGGGATCTCCTCGCCCGCCTTGAGCTTCTCCTCCATCTCGTAGCGGCTCGGGCAGCGAGGGATGACCTCGTTGGCCGTGAAGGAGCCGTCCTCCTGGAGGTAGCCGCGCACCGTGACCTTGATGTCGAAGCCGTCGCGGAAGGTGTCGGGCACGACGCACTCGGGGAACGAGACCGGCAGGGAATAGCCGTCGCGCTCGATCACGAAGCGCCACTCGCACGGCGACTCGCGGAACTGGATGGACCCCGGCTTGAGGTCGCCCTCCACGCGGAGCTGACGCCCGCGGTGCGCCTCGGGGTTCTGCACGACGTCCGGGACGAGCTTGGAGTAGCTCATCGCGTCTCCGGCCTCGCTGTTGAGGAGGAGGAACACGCCTCCGCCGGCGAGCGCGAAGAAGACGAGCCCGATCTTGAACGAGACCGGGAGGGAGCGCGCGGAGCTCGTACGTTCTTGGGACATCGCTTGCATAGGTTAGGGCTCGAACCCCGCCTCGACAACGGCCCGAGAGATCTCGGATCGGTACCTACCCGCCTGCGGGGCCATTAAACGACTTCGAGAACACGAGCCCGTCCAGCGAGGGTATCCCCTCGCCGTGTGGACCACTCGTGTTCTCTCGGTCGAGCCGCGAGCGGAGCTCGCGACCGTCGTCAGCTCACTTGCCGACGAGCATGAAGGAGATGACGAGCGCGTAGATGACGAGCGACTCGATGAGCGCGAGGCCGAGGATCATCGGCGTGAAGAGCTTGTCGCTCGCGTTGGGGTTGCGCGCGATGCCCTCGAGGGCGGCGGCCGCCGTGCGGCCCTGAGCGAGCGCGCCACCGAAAGCGGCGATGCCGAGGCCGAGGCCCGCGGCGAGGTAGGCCGCCGTCTGACCGGCCGAGCTGGTCTCGTCCTGGGCGAAGGCGCTCGCGGTCACGAGCATGGTGGAAAGGAACGCAGCGAGTCGAAGGGTGAGCTTCTTCATGGGGAGAGCCTCCTAACCCTCTCGCAATGCCCTTCTTCCCAGGGGCCGGTGGATGCGCGAGAGGGAGAACGTGGTTTGGGTTACGGGGTTACGGGGTGATCAATGACCTTCGTGAGCGATGGCCATGGAGATGTAAACGGTGGAGAGCAAGCAGAAGACCAGCGTTTGCACCGTGACGACGATGCCACCGAGCGCGTAGAGCGGCAGGGGCACGACGAAGGGCACGAGCCCGATGAAGATGCCGAGCACGAGGTGGTCGGCCGTCATGTTCGCCATGAGACGAACCGCGAGCGTGAGCGGGCGCGCGAGGTGGCTGATGATCTCGATGACCACCATGAGGGGCGCGAGCGGGAGGTACGGCCCGAGGAAGTGCTTGAAGTAGGCGATGCCGTGCTCCTTCACGCCGAAGATGTGCGTCGCGAAGAAGATGACGATCGCGAGGGCCGCCGTCGTGTTGAGGTTCGACGTCGGCACCGGGAAGAAGGGAAGCAGGCCGAGGAAGTTGGAGAAGAAGATGACGAAGGCGCAGGTGCCGATGAGCGGGAGGAAGAACTTCGCCGCCTTCCGCCCCATCATGTTCGACATCTGGTTGTAGACGTAGCTCGTGAAGAGCTCGACGAAGGTGCGGATCGAGAACTTCCCCTCGGGGACGACGGCGTCCTGGGTGTTCTTGATCTTGGAGAACGTGACGAGCCCGAAGACGAGCAGCACGAGCACCACGAAGATCAGGCCGAGGACGTGCTGGATCTGGACCGGCTGGTGGGCGTACCAGCTCAGGCCATCGGGGCTGACTTCTCCGTTGAGACGGCGCGCGAGAGCGACGAGCGCGTCGTAATTGGGGAGGAAGCTGAACCAGGACTCGTCGTGAGGCATCTCAGCTCTCTTCGCCCACCGGCTCGGGGGGCGCGGGAAGAAGGGAAGCGGTGAAGATGGCGAGGATCAGGCCGCCACAACCGAGGGCGAACCCGAAACCATCCACACCGAGTCGAACGATGAGGACGAAGCAGAGGGCCGCGAGGAGCCCGAGCTTGAGCATCAGGAGACCCACGAGGGCCCCCTGCTTGCCGCCGCCAGAGACGATCCGCCCCGCCAGGAAACGAAGCGCCGCTAAGTTGAGGAGGCTGACCAAGAGCCCGACCAGCGCCCCGAGGCCCACCCGCGAACCGAAGCCGGCGAAGGCGATCACCACGAGCAGCGAGCCGAAGCCCGCGGTCGCGCGCATGATCGTCGTTGGCAGGTCTTTTCTCACTGGGGCGGTTCCGGGTGATTCGAGTCTCGGGACAGCTCGTCCCTCATCTTGCGAGCAACCGTGTAGAGGCTCTTGAACGCCGCGGCAATCCCGAAAACGAGCCCGACCCATTGAAGCCACGGGCCGGTGTCGAATTCTTCGGCGAGGTATCGCCCGCCGAAGAACCCGATCGCGATGCAGACCCCCATCTCGATGCCGAGGGTGAGGATCGCGCCAAACTTCTTGAGTTGTTTGGCCATCTCGCGACCGAGGAGCATTCGTTCCGTCTCGATTGCCTGGGAATTCAGAGAACCACGCTCTCAAACGTCGCGTTCGAAGAGCGCGCCGCGTGTAGCACGCACCCCAAGGTGGGTCAAGAACGCCCGGTCCTGCCGACCGGGCCCGAAAGCCCTCGAATTCTCGCCGAATTCCGCGCGCTTAGGCGGCCGCCATGGCGCGGATCATGGCCTTTTCGGTCTTTTCGAGGGCCTCGTCGTCGTGCGCGAGCGAGATGAAGGCCGCTTCGAACTGGCTGGGCGGCCAGTACACGCCCTCGGAGAGGAGCGCCGCATGGAAGCGCGCGAACGCGGCCTTGTCCGCGCGGGCCGCGTCGGCCCAGTTTCGCACGGGCCCCTCGGTGAAGAAGATCGTGAGCATCGCGCCCACACGCTGCACCACGGCCTTCTTCCCGGCCTCGGCGATCGCGCGCTGGGCGATGGCCTCGACCTGGGCCGAGATCGCCTCGAGGCGATCGTAGGTCCCGGGGGCCGAGAGGATCTCGAGGGTCTTCCGACCCGCCGCCACGGCGAGCGGGTTCCCGCTGAGGGTGCCCGCTTGGTAGACGGGGCCCGCCGGGGCCACCTGCTCCATCACGTCCCGGCGGCCGCCGTAGGCCGCGAGGGGGAGGCCGCCGCCCACGATCTTCCCGAAGCAGGTGAGGTCGGGCTTGATGCCGTAGCGCTCCTGGGCGCCGCCGAAGGCCACGCGGAAGCCCGTCATGACCTCGTCGAAGATGAGGAGGGCCCCCGTGGCCCGCGTGAGCCGCGAGAGGGCCGAGAGCCAGGCGGGATCGGGGGGCACGCAGCCCATGTTCCCCGCCACGGGCTCGACGATGACGGCGGCGAGCTCGTGGCCGTGGTCGAGGAAGAGGCGCTCGGCGCCCTTCACGTCGTTGTAGGGGATGACGGTGGTCGTGGCCGCGATCTGCGCGGGCACGCCGGCGCTGTCCGGCTCGCCGAGCGTGGCGAGGCCGCTCCCGCCCTTCACGAGCAGGTAGTCGGCGCCGCCGTGGTAGGCGCCCTCGCACTTGGCGATGAGCGTCCGGCCGGTGAAGCCGCGGGCGAGCCGGAGCGCGCCCATCGTGGCCTCCGTGCCGCTCGAGACGAGGCGCACCATGTCCATCGAGGGCACGGCCTTCACGAGCACGTCCGCGAACTCGACCTCGGCCCGCGTCGGCGCGCCGTAGCTCACGCCCTTCTCGAGCTGCTCGGCGACGGCCTTCTGCACCTCCGGGTGCCCGTGGCCGAGGATCATCGGCCCCCAGGACCCGACGTAGTCGACGTATTCCTGGCCGTCCTCGCCGACGAGCTTCGCGCCCTTGGCCTCGCGGATGAAGACTGGAGAGCCGCCGACGGCCTTGAACGCACGCACGGGCGAGTTCACGCCGCCAGGGATGAGCCGTTTGGCTCGCTCGAAGAGCTCCTCGGAGACTCGATCTTGGGTCATGTCGCCGATGCTTCCGGGAAGGCGGGGCTCCGGTCAAGGCGGAGAGGCGGGAATGTGGAGGCCCCGAGATCGTTGATCGGTCTCGAGTCCACGTGATACGCGCTGGGGCTCATTCGATTCGAGGAAGAAATGACGATCGACGTTCGCGCCATCAACGACATGGTCCAGCGCGAGAGCGCGTTCCTGGACGCGGTCCGCGACGAGGTTCGCCGCGTGGTGATCGGACAGGACGCGATGGTCGAGCGCGTGCTCATCGGGCTCCTGGTCGGCGGTCACGTCCTCGTGGAGGGCGTGCCCGGCCTCGCGAAGACGCTCACGGTGAACACCCTCGCCAAGACGATCGACGCGGAGTTCCGGCGCATCCAGTTCACCCCCGACCTCCTCCCGGCCGACGTGGTCGGCACCGTCATCTACGATCAGCGCACCGGCCAGTTCTCCCGCAAGAAGGGCCCCATCTTCGCCAACCTCGTGCTCGCCGACGAGATCAACCGCGCGCCCGCCAAGGTGCAGAGCGCGCTCCTCGAGGCAATGCAGGAGCGGCAGGTGACCATCGGCGACGTGACGGAGCGGCTGCCCGAGCTCTTCCTCGTGCTCGCCACGCAGAATCCCATCGAGCAGGAGGGCACCTACCCGCTCGCCGAGGCGCAGGTCGATCGCTTCCTGCTCCACGTGAACGTCGGCTACCCCAAGGCCGAGGAGGAGCGGCTCATCATGGACCGGATGGCCGATCGGCAGCTCCTCGGCGGCGGTCAGGAGATCGAGGTCCGCAAGGTCACCACGCCGGCGCAGATCCTCGAGGCACGGCGGACCATCGGTCACGTCTACGTGGACGAGAAGATCAAGGACTACATCGTGCGGATCGTCATGGCGACGCGGGATCCGCGCGACGCGGGCCTCCCCGACCTCGTCGACATGATCGCCCACGGGGCCTCGCCGCGCGCCACCATCGCCCTCAACGTCGCCGCGCGCGCCCACGCCTTCCTCCGCCACCGCGGCTACGTCACCCCCGAGGACGTCAAGGCCATCGGCCCCGACGTCCTCCGACACCGCGTCCTCCGGACGTACGAGGCCGAGGCCGAGGAGCTCACGTCCGACGCGATCGTGAAGCGCATCTTCGACACCCTCGAGGTCCCGTGAGCGCATGATCCCGCGAGAGCTCGTCAAGAAGCTGCGGCGCATCGAGATCGTCACGTCACGGCTGGCCCAGGAGCAGCTCGCGGGGGGCTATCACTCGGCCTTCCGCGGCCTCGGGATGACCTACAGCGAGGCGCGTCCGTACCAGCCCGGCGACGACGTGCGCTTCATCGACTGGAACGCGAGCGCCCGGATGAACGACGCCTTCGTGAAGGTGTTCACGGAGGAGCGCGAGATGACGGTGATGCTCGCCGTCGATCTCTCGGGGAGCCAGCGCTTCGGCACCCAGGGCGGCAGCAAGGCGGAGCGCGTGGCCGAGGTGGCGGCGCTCCTCGCCTTCAGCGCCATCCAGAACGGCGATCGGGTGGGCCTCCTGCTCTTCACCGACCGCATCGAGGCCTTCGTCCCGCCCAAGAAGGGCCGCGGGCACGTGATGCGCGTGGTCACCCAGATCCTCGACGCCAAACCCGAGGGGCGCGGCACCGACCTCTCGCTCGCGCTCGACAAGATCGCGCGCCTCGGCGGGAGGCGCGCCGTGACCTTCGTGCTCTCCGACTTCATGGGCGAGATGAAGGAGCGCGCGCTCGCCCTCGCGGCGAACAAGCACGACCTCATCCCCGTGGAGATCGTCGACTCGCGCGAGCTCGAGATCCCCGACGTGGGCCTCGCGCTCCTCGAGGATCTCGAGACGGGCGAGCTCGTCGAGGTCGACACCTCCGATCCAGCCTTCCGCGAAGCCTACCGGCAGAGCTTCCTCGACGAGCGCAAGGCGCGCGCGGCGCGCTTCCGTCGGCACCGCCTCGATACGCTCGTCATCGACTCCGAGACCGACGCCGTGGAGGCGCTCGGCGACTTCTTCCGTGCGCGAAAGCGCCGCATGAGGGTGGGACGATGACGCGCGTCGCCTTCCTCCTCGCGCTCATGCTTCCTTCGCTCGCCTTCGCGGCGCCGAGCGGCACCCTCGAGATCGCGCCGACCGAGACGCGTTTCACGGGCGATCCGATCGCGCTCACGGTCACGGTCGACGCCGACGCAGACGCGCGCGTCGTGCTCGCGCCCATCGAGCTCGAGGGGTTCGGCGTGCGGAGCGTCTCGAGCCCGCGCTTCGATCGCGAGGCGGGCGTGCACCGCGTCGAGGTCGAGCTCGTGGCGCTGCGCCCCGGCGCGCACGACGTGGGCCCGCTCGAGGTGGAGGTCCTCCACGGAGGCTCGACGGCCAAGCTCGAGATCCCCGCGCGCATGGTCGAGATCCGCTCGCTCCTCGAAGGCGCGGAGAGCCTCGATCCCAAGCCGCCGAGCGAGCCGCTGCCGGTGATGGTGCCCGACACGCGCGTCATCGTGCTCGCGTACCTCGCGGCGCTCGGCCTCGTCTTCGCGCTCGCCGGTGCCCTCGTGGCCCGCGCCATCCAGAAGCGCCGCGCGGCGCGGCGGCCCCCTCCCCCGCCGAGGCCGCCGTGGGAGATCGCGCTCGAGGCCCTCGCCCGCCTCCGCGAGGAGCGCGCGCGCGGCCTCGACGAGTCCGCCATCGAGGCCTGGGCCGACGCCGTGAGCGACGTCGTCCGCGAGTACCTCGGCGCCCGCTATGGCTTCGACGGGCTCGAGCGGACCACCGACGAGCTCGTCACCACGCTGAAGGAGCGTGAGCCCTCCGACGCCCGGCTCGAGACGGTGCGCACCTTCCTCCGCGAGTGCGACCTCGTGAAATTCGCCAAGGCGCGGCTCGCCCCCGGGGAGCTCGACGGGCTCCTCGACTCGGCCACCCGCATCGTCACCGAGACGCGCGGCTTCGTGCCGCTTCCGGAGGCGAAGGCATGACACGGAAGAATGGCCGCTTCGCCTTCACGCTCGGCGCGCTCGCCCTCCTCACGGCGTGGCTCGTGGTGGTGGTGCTCTGGCGTCGATACTCGGTCGATCCCTTCGCCGATCACTTCCGCTTCGAAGCGCCGATCTTCGGGCTCCTCTTGGTGGGCCCGCTCGCCCTCGTGGCGCTCGAGCTCCGGGGGAAGGCCCACCTCTTCCCGCGCTTCCGTTCGAGCCGCGCGTCGAGCCTCCCGGTGGTGCGCGAGTCGGCGCGCGCCCGCTTCCGCGACCTGCCCCCCGCCTGCTTCGCCGTCGCCCTCACCCTCGTGGTGCTCGGCCTGATGCGGCCTCAGAGCATCCACGCGCGCGAGGACGTCGAGATCCACGGCATCGACATCGCGCTCGTGCTCGACATGAGCCTCTCCATGGAGGCGACCGACATCCGCCCGAACCGCTTCGTGGCGATGCAGGAGGTCGTCGATCAATTCGTGACGATGCGCCCGAACGACCGCATCGGCGCCGTCATCTTCGGGCGCGAGGCGTTCACGCTGCTCCCGCTCACCACCGATCACGCGGCGCTCCGGCTCGCGCTCTCCGAGCTCCGGCTCAACATGATCGACGGGCGCGGGACCGCCATCGGCAACGCGCTCGGCACGGGCCTCAACCGCCTCAAGCGATCGGACGCCGAGTCGCGCGTGATCATCCTCCTCACCGACGGGGACTCGAACGCCGGCAACGTGAGCCCCGAGCAAGCTGCGGGCATCGCCAAGCGCCTCGGCGTGAAGATCTACACGATCCTCATGGGCAGCCCCGACTCCGACGGAACGGCGCGCCTCTTCGGCGGCCCGACCTTCCCGGTGAACCCCGAGCTCCTCCAACGGATCGCCGAGTCGACGGGCGGCGAGTTCTTCCTCGCCTCCGACCGGAGCTCGCTCGAGCGGAGCTTCCACACCATCCTCGATCGGCTCGAGCGATCGCGCATCGAAGATCCCGGGAAGATCTACGCCGAGCTCTACCCCGCGTTCGTCTTCCCCGCGCTCTTCCTGCTCGTCCTCGGCGCCGCGCTCGAGGGCCTCGTCTATCGGAGGTGGCCGTGACGCTCCGCGATCCCGAGGCGCTCTTCTTCCTCCTCCTCGTCCCGCTCTTCGTGGGCCTCGCCATCTTCGCCGCCCACCGGCGCGACGCGGCCACGCTCCGCATGGGCGAGTCGCCCCTGGTCGGTCGGCTGGTCGTCGGGCGCTCGCCGGCGCTCCGCGCCACGCGTGCCACGCTCTTCGTCCTCGGCCTCACGTGCCTCGTCCTCGCCCTCGCGGGCCCGCGCATGGGGAGCCGGCAGGAGACGGTGAAGAAGCGCGGCCTCGATCTCGTCATCGCGCTCGACTTCTCCAAGAGCATGTGGGCCGAGGATGTCGCGCCCAACCGCATCGAGCGCGCCAAGGCCGAGATCAGCGCCTTCCTCGGGAGCCTCGCCGGCGACCGCGTGGGCGTCGTGGCCTTCGCGGGGGAGACCGTCGAGTTCCCCATGACGACGGACTACGCCGCGATCGAGCTCTTCCTCCGCGATCTCGGCCCCGAGGACATGCCCGTCGGAGGCACCGGCATCGCGCGCGCCCTCCTCGCCTCGCAGCGCCTGCTCGAGCGCGGCGCCAAGGGCGAGCGCGCGGCCAAGGTGATCCTCCTCGTGACCGACGGCGAGGATCACGAGTCCGATCCGCGCGTCGTGGCCTCGGAGATCGCCGAGAAGGGCACGCGCATCTTCACGGTGGGCGTGGGCAACGCGAAGGGCGAGCCGATCCCGGATCGCCCGCGAGGGATCGAGGGCCGGTCCTATCTCCGCGATCGACGGGGCAACGTGATCCTCACGGCGCTCACGCCCGAGGCCGAGGCCACCCTCCGCGACGTCGCGCAGAAGACCGGCGGCGTCTACGTGCGCGCCTCCAAGGGGACGGTGGGCTTCCGCGAGATCCAGCG
>JAAYBZ010000039.1 GCA_012744445.1 Myxococcales bacterium
ATGACCAAGGTCGAAGTCCTGATCCTGAGCCTCGCGATGGCGTGCGTGCTCGTGTTCGCGGGTTGCGGAGACGATGGCGACAACAGCCCGGAGGGCCCCGTCGATCGCTTCGAGTGCGCGGACGGAACGAAGATCTCCGAGTCACGTGTGTGCGACGGCGAGTTCGACTGCCCCGACGGCACCGACGAGGTGGTGATGGGATGCGGCACGCCCGCGTTCCCGTGCGCCGAGAACGAGTGGATCGACTCGTCGAGCTATTGCGACGGAGTCGAGGACTGCTCGAACGGCGCCGACGAGAGCGACTGCCCCGAGTGACGGCCCCCGCCCTCCGGGGCGACCCGTTCCTCGCGTCACCCGCGAGCAGGCGTGGACTCCGGTAGGCTTCGTGGTCCATCTTACGTACGCTCGAGGTTCGGTTCGACATCCACGCCCGGATGAATACCCGGGGTGATTCGTACGTCCGATGCAATTAGGCTGAGGACCGGAGGGATCCATGCGCGTTCGACACTTGATTCTGCTTATCGCCCCGCTGCTCGGTGTGGCCGGGTGCTCCAAGACCGTCGTGACCACGCTCATCTTCGACTGCGGCGACGGCACCGGCGTCGACCCGTTCTACGTCTGCGACGGGCGATACGACTGCCTCAACGGCGCCGACGAGGTGGGCTGCTACTCCAACTGGCAGTGTTACAACGAGCGGGAGTACGTGAGCCCGCTCGTCCTCTGCGACGGCGTGAACGACTGCGCGGACGCCTCCGACGAGGGGTACTGCGATTTGGAGTTCTACGGCATCTACATCTGCGACGACGCGCGCTTCGACGTCGACGTGGAGGTGGTCTGCGACGGCTTCTCCGACTGCCCCGACGGATCCGACGAATTCTACTGCGAATACACCTACCTCTGCGAGAACAACGTCAACGCCGTCCTGCCGCAGTTCGTCTGCGACGGCGTGATCGACTGCCCGGACCAGACCGACGAAATCTACTGCTTCTGACAAGGATCCCCCCACCGTGAAAATGCCCCCCTTCATTGGCATTGCGGCGCTGGGCCTCGCGCTCTTCGCCACTGGCTGCACGGTGACCACCACCCGCTACTTCGCCTGCGGGGACGGAAACCGCATCGACGAGGTGCTCGTCTGTGACGGCATCTTCCAGTGCCCCAACGGCGCGGACGAGGCCGTGGCCGGCTGCGGCACGCCCATCTTCGCGTGCGGCGGGAACGAGTGGATCCCGGGATCTCGCGTCTGTGACGGCCTCGAGAACTGTGCGAACGGCGCCGACGAAGCCAGCTGCACCGTCTACTTCGACTGCGGCAACGGCACTGGCGTCGACGCGCGCCTCGTCTGCGACGGCTACGACGACTGCGCGAACGCTGCCGACGAGGAGTACTGCTCCATCTCGTGGCCCTGCGACTCGGGCATGCTCATCCACCCCGACGCCCTCTGCGATGGCTACGTCGACTGCGACGACGAGACCGACGAGGTCTACTGCGACGGCGATTACTTCGTGTGCGACGGCGGGACGCTCTTCATCTCGGTGGACAAGGTCTGCGACGACGACGTCGACTGCGAGGACGGCACGGACGAAGACTACTGCGAGTATGCGTTCTACTGCGACGAGCTCTTCGCGGTCTTCCCCGAGCTCGTCTGTGACGGCCGCGTCGACTGCGACGGCGGTTGGGACGAGGCGTTCTGCTACTGAGCCGCGGCGGGTCGGGGCGCCCTCCTCGGCGTCCCGGTCTCGCGGCGTGAGCCTCGGGCCCTTCGGCGCTAGCATCCCTTCGATGGATCGGATTCGCGTCGAAGGCCTCGAGGTCGAGTGCGTGGTGGGGGTCTACCCCGAGGAGCGAGAGGTCGCCCAGCGTCTCTGGATCGACCTCGAGCTCGGGCTCTCCCTCGAGGCCGCCGCGGCGAGCGAACGGGTCCGCGACTCCGTCGACTACGCCGCCCTGGTGAGCCAGATCGCCTTCCTCCTCGACGTCTGTCGTTTCCGGATGCTGGAGACGGCCGCCATCACGCTCCTCCGCTACGTGCTCGCGCCCCCTGCGCCGGGGCGGCGGCGCGCGCCGGTGGACGAGGCGGGCGTGAAGCTCTCCAAGCCCGACGCGCTCGCGGGGGCCGTGCCCTCGGTGGAGCTCCGGCGGCGCGCGAGCGATTTCTCGTACGTGGTCGAGGAGAAGCCCTTCGGCACCGTGGACGTGATCCACGAGACGCGGCACGTGGGCGTCTACCGCCTGAACCTCGCGCCGGGCGGCGTGATCCCCCTCCACGTGCATCGCCAGATGGAGGAGGCCGAGATGGTGCTCACGAGCGGGTTGCTCTGCCAAGGCGAGCCGGCGGCGATCGGTTCGATCCGCCGCTGGCCCAAGGAGACGCCGCACGTCTACGAGAATCCGACCGACACCTACCAGAGCATCCTCTGCGTGGACGCGCCGCGCTTCATCCCAGAGGACGAGATCGAGGTGGCGGGAGCACCCGGCG